>JAXJVN010000128.1:0-43728 GCA_036308545.1 Eubacterium sp.
ACTACTACTTAATCAGTATTTTACCGCAGAATCCGGCTCCTTAACAGTTCTTTTTCAGAACCTTTGAAGAGAAAACTGAACGGATTCTTCTGCGGAGTTGCGTTTAGTCATGCAAACTGGAACTTAAGTTTGCAATTCACCATCCAAAAATTTTTTCATGCCTTTTTTCGCCGCTCTTTTACATGCCTTTATTACTTGTTTTCCCCTCTTGGATTCATCTTTTTCTCAAGGCTGTATGCAATGGACATATAAGCCCTTCTGCGTTTGTCCTTTGCTATCATCTGGATTGTAATTCTGCCGCTGTTCTTTTCTGTATGATAGTCCAGATAAGCTATGTCTCCAATCTTATGAATTTGGTTCAGGCATTCGTCCACAAGTTTTGAATTTTGGCTATGCGGCACTTCTTTTCCATGATCTATCAAAGCAATTTCCTGTAAACCGGAACCGGCTGTCCAGTCTCTGGATGCTTTGTTCATATATATGGTTTTCAGCTTATGATCTTCCGTAATATGAAGGGAAATGGGATCCCTGCTGCCTGTATTGCTGCCTTCGTTTAATTCATTTAAAAAATGCGGCTTCAGAACGTTCACACGTCCAATGCTTCTATAAAATTCAATATCTTCTTTCTTTCCTTCTTCATATCCTTTTTTCTGCAGGAAAGGCAGACATTCATCCGCTGCAAGCGGCTTCGAAATATAATATCCCTGAACAAGATTGCAGCCAATTTCATGAAGGAAATCGTAATCCTCTTTTGTCTCTACCCCTTCCGAAAGAACGAACATGCCGATACGCTTTGCCATATCAACAATATCCGTCAGCACGACGGGCGTCTTCTCATTCTTGTTCCGCAGGAACATCATGTCGATTTTCAGCAAGTCAAAGTCATAATTCTGAAGTACGTTCAGTGAACTGTATCCGGATCCGAAGTCATCCAGCCATACTTTATAACCGTCTTCATGGAATTTTTTTATATGGTCCTGTATGGTGGATTCGTTATCCATTAAAGCGGATTCTGTAATCTCGATAGCAAGGAGCTCATGTCCGAGATCATATTTTTCCATCAGCCTGTTAATTCTCTCATGGATGTCTGATATTTCCAGATCATGCCGGGACAGATTGACCGAGATCGTTGTCATCTGTTTGCCGGCCTTCCTCTTTTCTGATAAAAAACAGCAGACTTTTTCGATCATATACAGGTCAAGTTTGTAAAGAAGACGGCTTTCTTCCAGTGCACCGATAAAGGAAATCGGTGACAGCAGTCCTTTAACCGGATCCTGCCACCTGGCCAGTGCTTCATAACGGACGACAGATCCGGTCAGGAGTCCCACAATCGGCTGGAGGTAAAGTTTTACCCAGCCTTCCTCAAGGGCTTTGTCCAGATTTTTTGTAATATAAGTATCAAATATGATCTTTTTTTCTTCATTGCGATCATAGCGGCTGTAGTAATCGAGCTGATTATCTGAAATATTGTCTCTGGCAAGCTTTGCCCTTCCTGCTGCCAGACTGGCACTGATTTCTGTTCCGTCTATCGTATAGATTCCGGCCCGGATATCACACTTTTCCTCTGCCGTATCTTTCATATAAGCGTGAACATTCTGTATGATGTTCTCTGCTTTTTTATCTTCTGTAAGAATATAGAAATGATCCGCGGTTGAGCGTCCAACTGCTTCTGTCCCGGCGATTTCTTTTATGCAGGAACCTAATTCTCTCAGCAGATTATTGCCCGTCTGATGTCCTTTCATACCGTTAATAATCTTGAAGTGATGAACATCCATAAAGATAATGGCCATCTTTTCTGCTTCCGGATTATTTCCTACATTCTTTATGGCAGGATCTACAACGTCCCAGAAAGCATTGATGCTTAATACTCCGGTCAAAGAATCATGCGTGGAGGATTCCCTGATATATTCCGCATTCTGCCTCTGCTGCAGCATTACTGCTACAAAACTGGCAGAAATTTCATACAGGGATTCACAATCATGAAGAAATTCATCGGCAGCATTCGAAAATGCAAGGAAGCCATAATCTGTCTCACCCGAACTGACCGGAGCCACCACAAGAGAGCTGAGTTCCGCCTCCTGCGTCCTTTTGTAGCCCCGAGGAAGAGAATGGCTGTATTTATCCATGCCGATATCGACAATTACCTTACCGGCATGGATCTGATTCCACCACTCCGGGATAAATTCCTGCTCCGTAATTATCTGCATATCCGCTCTTGCCTGTCGGCCGTCCTGTCTCCAGACAAAGGTCCTGTCGTATCTGCCTTCCCCGATGATCGTAAAAATATAGATCGCATGTGCATGAAGAAGTGTGCCGGCTTCTTTGAGGAACTGCTTAATCGCATCATCCGGATTCTTCTCGCCAATGGCTTTCTTCATGCATTTATTGATAATCTGTATCTTGTCATCCATCTTGTTTGTTTCCACTATAATCCAAGCTTAACAGTCTTTTAAGTTAGATCTGCCGTATTTCAAGTTAAAGTTTTCTTTGACATATTCCAACTACAAAAAGCTTCGAAAAGGCGATGCAGATTGCCTGATGTTTGCTGCAGGAATGCAGTCTCTTATTGATGAGACATTACATAAGCATTCACAACTTCAACTACGCCCTGCGGATCCAGTCCATGGACTCCGCATGCTTCTTCCAGAGATTCTGCCGCCGCTGATCCGCATCCGATGCAGTGCATTCCAAGCTTCAGGAGCACTTCCTCTGTTCCTGGATAACGTTCCAGGAGTTCTCCGATCAGCATATCCTTGTTCACAGGAAATTGACCCATATCCTCTTCGTTCCCCTTTTCATTTTTCCTGTCCTTATTCTCCTCTTTCGACGGCTTTTGGTCCAGATGGAAGAATTTCAGGTCTTTGTCAACCGATTCAATTCCTGCCAGGCCATAATTTTCTGCAAGCAGGCTGTATACTTTATTGCTGATAAATGCCGGCAGCGTTGGTCCCAGATGGATATCCGTAATGCCCAGAGACAGGAGCGCAAGCAGAACAGCCACCGCTTTCTGTTCATACCAGGAAATGTTGAAGATGATCGGCAAGTCATTGAGGCTTTCCAGTCCCAGCGCGTTCTTCAGCATTGCCGCGATCATAACAAGGGAAAAACAGTCATTGCACTGTCCCGCATCCAGTACGCGGGGGATTCCGTCAATCTCTCCGAGGTTTCTTTTAATGTAACGGTATTTTGCGCAGCCGGCAGTAAGAATGATGACATCTTCCGGCAGCTTTTCGGCAAATTCCGTATAATACTTTCTTTCAATCTGCCGCCCGTCGCAGCCTGCCATAACAACGAACGCACGGATTTTACCGGTATTCACAGCATTTACGATTTTTTCACCATACTGCATGACCTGAGCACGGCCGAATCCGCCGGTCAGTTTTCCTTCTTCCAGTTCTTGCGGCGGCCTGCACTTTTTGGCCTGGTCGATCAGGGCGGAAAAATCTTTGTATCCTTTTTTATCTGCCTTGATATGCGTACATCCTGCAAAACCTGCTGCACCTGTAGTATACATCCGGTTCTTATAGGACTCCGCCGGAGGAACAATGCAGTTTGAAGTTACGAGTACCGGTCCATTGAATGATGCAAATTCTTCCTTCTGCCGCCACCATGCATTCCCGTAATTCCCCGCAAAATTGTCGTATTTCCTGAAGAAAGGATAATAGTGAGCAGGAAGCATTTCACCATGCGTATAGACGTCTACACCGCTTCCTTTCGTCTGCTCCAGCAGCATTTCCAGATCTCTCAGATCATGCCCTGATATCAAAATAGCCGGATTCTTTCCGGTCCCCAGGTTAACCTCAGTGACTTCCGGGTTTCCGTAGGTCGAAGTATTTGCTTTATCCAGAAGCTGCATGGCTCTCAGTGCGTTGTCTCCTGTCTCCTGGACAAGCTTCAGTATATCCTCCACCATCATCTCATTGTCCAGAACCGATGCCAGAGCACTCTGGATAAAAGCATCAATCTGCTCATTTTCAAAGCCCAGCGCATTTGCCTGAACCATATAAGCTGAAATTCCTTTTACGCCGTAAAGGACCAGTTCCATCAGCGACGCGGTTTCCTCATTGTCGCGTCTGTCCAGGCGTACTTTTTTTGCCTGTGTCTCAAATTCGCCCTGACCGCCGTCCCACATGGCAGGAGCAGGAAGAAAGAGCGGTTCTGTAACATCTTCCATATGATAGGCTTTTTTGTTCAGTACTTTTTCAATTTGAGTAATGATCGCATCCTTGTCAAAATTAGTATTGGTAAGAGTCATGGCAAGGCTTTCGGTGATCAGATGATTCACTTCAGCCGGAACCGGAACATCTTCATCCCTCATATCGGTTGTAACGGCGCAAAGAGCCTTCACTGCAAAAACAAGCAGGTCCTGCATAGCAGCTGTATCCGTATCTTTTCCGCAGATTCCTTTCACGGTACAGGCTACATTATTTGCCGTTTCCTGACACTGCCTGCAATACATCTCGTTGGACATTATTTTTCTCCTGAATATTATTTTCTTGTCCTGTGACAAAAAAAGTATCGCTTATCTTTAATTGTTAAAATTTGCCATTCTGTTATCTAAAGCCTCTGCTTTCCGTAAACATGCTGCCTCCTGCAGCTTAAAAAACATCATTCTAACAGTTTATGCATCATTTCGCCGACATTGGAAACCGGAATTAATTCCACGCCGAGTCCGTCCTTAATACGGGATAAAGAACGCATAGAAGAACGCGGAAGCATGACCTTTCGAAATCCCAGCCTTTCCGCTTCTCTTACCCTCTGTTCCGCCATAGTAACCGAACGGATCTCGCCGGAAAGGCCAACTTCTCCGAACACCACCATGGAACTGTCAACCGCCTTGTCTTTATAGCTGGACAGGACAGCTGCCAGGATTCCCAGATCAACTGCAGGTTCGGACATCCGGACGCCGCCTGTAATATTAATATAAGCGTCCGAGCTTGACAGGTTGATATGCCCCCGCTTCTCAAGGACTGCCATGAGAAGATTGACCCGGTTATAGTCTGTTCCGTTTGCCGTACGCCTGGGAAAACCGAAGTTCGTATGGCATACCAGCGCCTGAACTTCAATCATGATAGGTCTTGTGCCTTCCATGGAACAGGTTACAACCGACCCCGAAGCATCGTCCGCCCTGCCGTCCAGCATATATTCCGAGGGATTGCTTACCTCAGCCAGACCTTCCGATCTCATTTCAAAAACGCCGATTTCATTGGTTGATCCAAACCTGTTTTTAACTGCGCGCAGGATCCGGTAAGCTTCCTGACGGTCACCTTCGAAATAAAGGACCGTATCCACCATATGCTCCAGGACACGCGGTCCCGCTACATTTCCATCCTTTGTGACATGTCCCACTATGAAAACCGGAATCTGCATTGTCTTGGCGATGCGCAGAAGCACCCCTGTCGATTCTCTTACCTGGGATACGCTTCCCGGCGATGAGCTTACAGCCTCATTATACATAGTCTGGATGGAGTCAATAACGACCAGTTCGGGTTTCTCCCTGTCTATAACAGTCCGGATCGTGTCCAGGTTCGTTTCGGCAAGAAGCTTGAGATGATCTGTAAAATCTCCTATTCTCACCGCCCGCATTTTAATCTGCTGCAGGGATTCCTCACCGGATACGTACAGGAGGGAACGCCCCGCATTGGATATCTTCCGGCACATCTGCAGGAGAAGCGTTGATTTTCCAATACCGGGATCTCCTCCGATCAATACCAGAGATCCTTCTACAATGCCTCCTCCCAGCACCCGGTCCAGCTCTTCTATGCCGGTTTTTATCCTGCTGCCGGAATCCAGTGTAATCTCTGAAAGGCTTTTGGGCTTTTCCCCGGACCGCTGTTCCGAAGATCTGCTTCCAATTCCCCCTTTGGAACCCGCAGGTGTGATTGTTTCTTCTACAAACGTATTCCATTGATGGCAGGCGGGACACTGACCCATCCATTTTGCCGACTCATATCCACAGTTCTGACAGAAAAAAACGCTTTTTACGGTTTTTGCCATGCCGATTCCTCTCATTAGTGGGCTCGTTTTTTTAATTTCATAAAATGAAACGGGGATATTCTTCATCAGAAAGAACACCCCCGCTTTGAATAAGCACTTTTTTTAGAAAAGACGAACTTCTTTCTTTTCAGGCTCTTACTACACGGACCCTGATCTGCTCGGCTTTTTCCAGTTCTACACTGAAGGAGAGCTTTCCTCCCATATTTGTTTTCATGGATCCGACACTGACGTCATCCAGATAAATGCGGTATTCTGAGTCTTCTTCCAGACCCAGCGTGATCATAACGTCCTGATCACCTTCTACTGTAAACGTAACCTGATGGTCTGTCGCTTCAAACTCCGTTACCGCCGTTCCCGGAACGGATTCATAGACAACGGTATCGTTGCGCTCCAGCCTGGTAATTTCCTTATATGTTTTGACTTTATAAACGTCTCCCTGAAATTCATAATCGGAGAGTTTTTTCTTTTCCGCAAGATTATAATTGCCGAAGCTGATCTTTCCGTCAGCTTCTGTGCGAAGCAACTCTTTGATGACTGCCATATTTATACTCCTTATCCTAAAAAAGGTAAATCTTTCATCCGCTTGTCAGAAATTGCCTGCCCAACGGATTTTTTTTATTATAACGCAGAGAAAAATGTTAGTAAATGGATGAAACCCATAAAACCATTTTCAGCGTACAGCATGAAACGTGAGTTTTCCTTCTTCCGTGCCGATTTCTACCGTATCTCCTCTTTTGATCCTGCCCCGGAGAATTTCTTCGGAAAGGGGATCTTCAATTTCAGTCTGAATTGCCCGCTTAAGCGGACGGGCGCCATACTTGCTGTCGTAAGAATCCAGGACCAGCTTCTCTTTAGCCTCTTCCGTAATTCCAAGACTGATTTTCATCTGATGGAGACTTCGTTCTGTCAGGCTGTGCATAAGAATATCCACAATTTTCATCATATCTTCCTTATCCAGCTGGCGGAAGACGAGTATCTCATCAATTCGGTTGAGAAATTCAGGTCGGAAAAGCCTTCGGACTTCTTCCATGACCTGCCCTTTCATAAGCCGGTAATCCGTTTCCCTGCTTTCCGCAGCTCCGAATCCCAGTTTCTTTGGCTGAAGGATCCTGGAAGCGCCGGCATTTGAAGTCATAATGATTATCGTCTCGCGAAAACTGACTTTCCGCCCCTGCGCATCTGTAATATGCCCGTCGTCCAGAACCTGAAGCAGGATGTTGAAGACATCCGGATGTGCTTTTTCAATCTCGTCAAAAAGCAATACGCTGTAGGGATGGCGTCTGACTTTCTCCGACAGCTGTCCGCCTTCATCATAGCCGACGTATCCCGGCGGAGAGCCTATCATCTTGGACACGCTCTGAGGTTCCATATATTCCGACATATCGATGCGGATCATATTATCCTCACTGCCAAAAACAGCTTCCGCAACAGCCTTGCAGAGTTCTGTTTTTCCCACGCCGGTAGGACCGAGAAAAAGGAAGGAACCGATTGGCCTCTTAGGATCCTTCAGACCCACGCGTCCTCTTCTTATTGCTTTGGCAACCGCAGTCACAGCCTCACCCTGTCCTACAATCCTCTTATGCAGAATCTCTTCCAGACGCACCAGACGTGCGGATTCTGACTCACGGATCTTCTCCAGCGGAATACCCGTCCAGGAAGCAACTGTTCTTGAAATAGTATCTTCTGTTACGGACATCGATTCCGCTTTTTCTTTTCGGAAGCTGTTTTTTCTCCTGCGTTCCAGTTTCGTGCGGATAGCGTCCTGCCGGACCTGGAGTTCTCTTGCCTCCTCTATTCTGGCTTTCCGGAGCAGCTCCTCCTTCTCCTCCCCCAGTTTTTTCTCTTCTGCCATTAGAAGAGAAGTCTCCTTGTCTGTCCGGAAACCCTCCAGTCTCAGTCTGGCACAGGACTCATCCATCAGGTCAATTGCCTTATCCGGCAGAAAGCGATCGTTAATATAGCGGTCGCTCATATCGACAGCCGCCTGAATTGCCTCCTCTGTAATCGTAACCTTGTGATGCTTCTCGTAAAGCGGTTTCAGCCCTTCCAGAATCCGGACCGTCTCCTCTCTTGAGGGCTGCTCCACCATAACCGGCTGGAAGCGGCGTTCCAGAGCACTGTCTTTTTCAATATATTTCCGATACTCTTCTGTCGTTGTTGCTCCAATCAGCTGGATCTCCCCGCGGGACAGAGATGGTTTGAGGATATTAGATGCATCAAGGGCGCCCTCCGCGCCTCCGGCCCCGATAATCGTATGCATTTCATCGACGAAAAGCAGAACATTCTCATCTCCGGCAGCCTCGCAGACCAGATGTTTCATCCGTTCTTCAAATTCACCCCTGTATTTCGAGCCTGCCACAATGGAAGTCATGTCCAGGCTTATTATTTTCTTCTGTCTGACCGGTTCCGGAACATTGCCGGATGCAATCCGTTCTGCCAGTCCTTCGACGATTGCCGTTTTGCCAACGCCGGGCTCACCGATCATGCAGGGATTGTTCTTGGTCCTGCGTGAGATAATCTGCAGGACCCTTTCAATTTCTTTCTCCCGGCCGATAACGGGATCCAGTTTTCCTTCCCTGGCAAGGGCGGTCAGATCCCGACCATAAGCTTCGAGCGCCGAACTGCCCTTTTCTTTCTCCTGTCTTCCGGCAAGCCTCTGCAGTTCTTCCTTTCGTTCCAGGCTGCTGAGATTCATGCCTTTCAGTACCGCGTCAAAAACGCTGCCCACATTGACATGCATGGTAACCAGAAGCTTTGTTGCGTTGCATCCTGCATCCTTCAGGATAGCCAGCAGCAGATGTTCTGTTCCGATTTCTTTCTGTCCGAAATGAATTGCTTCCGTCTCCGCACTGTCGAGCACCTGCAGAAGCCTCGGCGTATACTCCGGTCTCGTTTCCTCTTCCTGTATGCCGGCAGAATCCGGAGCCGGCTGGATCAGGCGGTCAATGTTCTGTCCCAGAGAAAACTGATCGACATGCAATTCCGTCAGAATATAAGAAGCCACGCCTCCGGCAGCGATGAGCAGTCCCATCAGCAGATGCTCCGTACCAACATAGATATGACCGTGTTCCGCTGCATACCGGCTTGCTGAGCGCAGAGCCCTTGCAGCTTCATTGGAATAATTTTTTCCTGAGTCTTTCATGAATCACCTTGTCCGGACTTATACAGGGAAAGCCCTCCGACACATGTTTTTTCCATACATCCGTCAGAAGGCTTTCACTGATAAGATCCTATACGAATATTGCGCCTCTTTTGGAATAAGTTCGGCGCAGTTTTTACTTTTTGCGTCCGCAGCAGTATTTATATTTCTTACCGCTTCCGCATGGACACGGATCGTTGGGGAAGATTTTCTTTCCCTTTACGATGGTCCTGGACTTTTTCTGCTCCAGATACAGCGTCTTTCTCTTCTCTTCACTGAAGATATCCTTCCACTCGGGCAGATTGTAAAGCCAGTCAGCCTTCGCGTCTACCATGTTCATGTAGAGCTTTTCTTTATCGAAATTCAGGTTGACCTCGGTATTTTCATCCATGGTTTCAATCGGATTCTTGACCTGCAGACTGTCATCGATTCCGTCAAGGAATCCGGTCATAGTCATGATGTCAACGTCAAACCGTTCTGCCAGCTCTTTTACAGTACCATGAACGTCTTCATCCGGATTTTTCAGCAGTTTGGCATAGATTTCCTTTTCTACTGCGAAATATGCATTCGCGAATTTCTCCAGTTCGTGTTTATCCGCGTTCTGATTATAAAACTTTGCTCTCCAGTCTTCTAGTAAGGACATGTTCCGTTACCTTCCTCTCTTGTAGTCATAACTTCAGGGTCAGACTGTATTGACGAAGTTTTGAACCCTGAAACGTTTATTAAGTATACTCAATCAGGCTTAAAAAATCAACATGCAGGATCTGAAGCTGCGTTCATCTGCAGCGGCTCACCGCCATATTATTCAGCCTCTTTTTCCTTGTCTGTCTCTTCCGGCATCCTCTTCACTAAGATCCGGTCTACACGGTGCTTGCCGGTCTCAAGTACCGTAATGTGAAGTCCCTCATATTCGAATGTATCGCCCATACTCGGGAACGTACCGAAGCGTTCCATGGTCCAGCCGCCGACCGTATCGCTTTCCGCTTCGAACTTTTCCTCATCCATTCCCAGCTCGTCCAGGAAATCGTGAAGATTTGTATCTCCGTCAACGATATAAGTCCCGTCTGCCCGCTTTATAAATTCCGGTTCAATCTTATCATTTTCATCCCAGATTTCCCCGACAATTTGTTCCAGTACGTCTTCCATGGTAATAACGCCCATGGTGCCGCCGAATTCATCCGTAACGATGGCCAAATGCTGCTTTGCGTTTTTTAGTTCTTCAAAAACGTCCGGAAGCTTGGTCGTCTTGTAGATAAAGCAGGGTTTCATCAGGAGTTTCTGGATATTAACCCTGCGGCAGTCCGCAACTTCCTTAAGAAAGTGGTTCAGGTACAGCGTGCCGATGATATTATCGATTGAATCCCGGTAAACCGGTATTCTGGAATGCGACGACCTGCTTACCAGCTTAATGATCTCCTCCCAGTCGTCGTCGATATCAATGGCATCCATATCAACTCTTGCCGTCATGACCTCGGACGCAGAAATCTCAGAAAAATCAATTGCCTTATGGGCAAGCTCACTCTGGTCCTCGTCCAGAACGTTCTCGTCTTCCGCAGTCTCAATAATCGACTTTAGATGCTCCACTGCCTCTGTCTCGTTATTCTTGTCCTGATGAATTCCACGGGTCAGGAAATCTGCCAGTTTAACCACCACCCAAACAATGGGCTTAAAGAGGTACATCAGAATTCGAATGACAGATGCAAAAGCCTCTGCCAGGCGATTTGCATTCTTTTTGGCAATAATCTTGGGCATGGTCTCGCCAAAGATGATGATAGCCACTGTAAGTACAGCTGTAGCAATCCAGGAATCGTCACTGCTTCCTGTGATCAGCACGATCAGAACGGATCCAAGCGACGAGCAGGCAATATTGACAAAGTTATTTCCGATCAGGATTGCGCTGATCGCATCCTGAAAATGACTGACAATCCAGTGGGCAATGCCGGCTTTCTTATTTCCGTCTTCCGCAGCGCCCTGCAGGCGCTTGGCGTTGCAGGAAGAATAAGCCATTTCACTTGCAGAGAAAAAGCCTGACAGAATGATGCAGACAAGGATTCCTGCTGTGACGGCTATGATGCTGATCATGTTATCTGACATGGTCTTCACCCCCCGTCTCTTTCTTTTCGAAATCTTTCTTCAGACCTCTTGTCGTTTTTTTCTCCTCTTTTAAAGGATTCTGTGCCTGGACTTCTGATGAGTCCTTTCCTTTTTCTTCCGGCAGGTCTTTCTTCCGTCTATCGCCTGACTCATCTGCTTGATCTGCTTTCGGCTCCGGGCTGACCTTAACCATCAGCTGAAGGATTCTGCGATGGTCCATTTCCGTAATCTTAACCTTGAGGTTATGATAGCGGAAGCTGTCCCCCTCCTCAGGGATCTCGTCAAACTGTTCAAAGGTCCACTCACCCATCAGGGTATTAAGGAGTTCTTCATTATCCTCCGGATCCTCATAATCAATCTCGTCGAAAAAGTCCTTCACCGTCTCATCTGCATCAACCAGATAACGGTTTTCACCAATTTTTTTAATCGGTTCCTCGACGATATCATCCTCATCCCAGATATCTCCGACCAGGACTTCAACGATATTTTCAATTGTTACGATTCCAAGCGTTCCGCCGTAGTTATCCGTTACAACAGCCATGTTCAGATGCTGACGGGTCAGACGCTGCAGCAGTTCGTCGATCTCCGTGCTCTGATGAACATAAAAAATATCATCAAGCATATCGCGGATTTTCAGATTGTCTCCCTGCCTGATGTATTTTTTCAGGAAGCTCCTGATCTGCAGGACTCCGATGATATTATCAATGGTTCCTTCATAAACGGGGTAACGGCTGTGTGTGCCTTTTTTTACCATGTCTACGATATCCTTGACCGGCGTATTCACCTCAATCGCATCCATATCGACGCGGGGAGTAAGAATACTCTCTGCTGTGATATCCCCGAACTGAAGCGCACTGGACAGAAGGCTTCCCTGGTCCTGATCCAGGCTCCCCTGTTCTGTCATGTCATCAATGATATCATGGAGTTCATCTTCCGTAACAGAAACCTCCGGGTCGCCTTTTGTCAGCCTGGCTGCCATCTCTCCTACCTTAGTCAGGAAAGCGGACGCCGGCGTGAACAGCTTCATGAAAAAGATCAGAAGAGCTGCCGTTGACTTTGCATACCGTTCCGGGTTCTTTTTTCCTATGCTTTTGGGCAGCATTTCTCCCGCAAAAAAGACAACGATCGTCGTTACGATCGTAGAAAGCGTAACAGCAGACAAACCCCAAATTCTCGTTACGTTTGCAGTAACGATCGCTGCGGCGGACAGATGTACGATATTGGTTCCGATGAGAATTGTAGTGATCGCCCGATCAAAATGATCCAGCACATAGAGCGCTTTTCTGGCATTAGCATCACCGCGTTCAGCAGACGTTTTTATCTTCGTCCTTGATGCTGATGCAAAAGCGGTTTCAGATACCGCAAAATAAGCGGCTATTAAGAGCAGAATGATAACTGCGATGATCCACGACAATCGTATGTCGTCATCCATTTTAAAAAAACCTTCCCGCCGGCTCTCCTTTAAGTGCACCGGCTTTTCACACATAAAAAATTGACAGGCCAATAATTATAAACAACTATAATATGGCCTGCCCTTTTGTGTCAAGTAAAGGAAAATTTACATGGTGCGGATGATCTCCAGCACAAGCTTCTCGAATTTGTCTTTAACGCGGTCAGCTGTTTCCTGTACTTCTTTGTGGCTGAGCGGCTGGTCCAAGATTCCTGCCGCCATGTTGGTAATGCAGGAGATGCCGCAGACCTTCATGCCCATGTGGTTGGCAGCTATGGCTTCCGGAACCGTGGACATGCCTGCCGCATCTCCTCCCAATGTGCGGATCATGCGGATTTCCGCGGGTGTCTCGTAGCTGGGACCTGTGAGCATGAGGTAAACGCCTTCCTGTATGTCAGCCCCGGTGTTCTTCGCAGCCCTGCGGATCACATTCTGAAGTTCCGGATCGTAGACGTGGCTCATATCCGGGAAGCGGGGACCAAGTTCGTCTGCGTTTTCACCCAGCAGGGGATTGGGCGCAAACTGGGAAATGTGGTCTGTGATCATCATCAGGTCACCCGGTTTAAAGTTCAGGTTTACACCGCCTGCGGCATTAGTCAGGATAATCTTTTTTGCTCCCATCAGGCCCATGATCCGGGTCGGCGTTACAACCTGCTCCATGGTATAGCCTTCATAATAATGGACACGTCCGCTCATAACGATGCATTTTACACCCGCAATGGTTCCGAGCAGAAATTTTCCATTATGGCCGGCTACGGTTGAAACCGGAAATCCCTCAATCTCACTGTAGGGAATTTCTTTTTCAATCTCCATCTGCTCTGTCAGACCGCCTAGACCTGAGCCGAGTACAAGAGCCAGATCCGGCACGAAATCCGTTTTCTCTCTGACACTTGCAAGGCATTTCTGAAGTCGCTCGTATACTTTACTCATGCTATTCTCCATTCCGCCGCTTATTATGTGCGGCATATCATCACGATGTTTTTACCTGTTTTTCCCTGGTCAGGCAGCCTTTGCCTCTTTTTCCCCCGGTTCAGAAGAGGTCTTCGAAAACATCCCATTTTCCTGAAGAAAAGAACTGAATTTCGAAGAAAAGAACTGAATGCAGGGACCGGCTGTCAAAGCGCTCACGATCGTGACTGCGCCAAAGGTTCCTTATGGACTTCTATGCTGTATTCTTATTTTCATTTCTCTGCGGCAAAGGAATATTTCAGGCTTTTTTCAGTTCAGAAAAAAGTTTTTCCCTGGTGCTGTCATCCGCATAAGAAGTATCCAATGCATTTTTCAACAGCAGAATAATCTCATCATCGGTCAGACCGGCAAGCGCCGATGCGCGTTCCAGTTCTTTCGTAAGCGTCGTATTGCTGACGGTACGATTATCTGTGCTGATCGATACTTTCAGTCCCAAATCCAGGAATTCCCTAAGAGGATATGCCTGAGATTCTGATGCCGCTTTCGTCTGGAAATTGCTGGTCGGGCACATCTCCACTCCGCAGCCTTTCTCACGGGCTGCAAGTTCAATGTTTCGGTGTCCTTTCATGGCAATCCCATGCCCCAGCCTCCGGGCTCCCATATCAATAGCGTCAAGAACGCTGTCCGGGTTTCCTGTTTCGCCGGCATGGAGTACAAATGGCAGGTCCAGCTTCCTTGCCTCTTCAAAGATCACGCGGAAATTGCCGTTTGGAAAAGCCGCTTCGTCGCCTGCCAGGTCTGCACAGCATACTCCGTTTCCCAGAAATTCTCTTGCTGCCCTTAACGCAGCACGGATCCGGTCATCCGGGAAATGCCTCATGGCACAAACTATGACATTATATTCAATATCATACTTCTTTTTTCCCGCTTCAAGCCCTTCCAAAAGTGCCATAATGGCCTGTTCTGCATTCATATTCTGATTTGCAAGGGAAAGCGGCGAAAAACGCACTTCCGTATAGCGGATATTGTCAGCTGCGCAGGTCTTCATGAAGTCCAGCCCCGCCGCCTTCAGATTTTCCGCATTGTTTAAAACCCTGAGTGGAAGGGTAAACTTCTCCAGATATTCTGCCAGAGACCTGCAGTCCTCCGATACGGAAAGCTCAGAGGAACGAACCTCTCTTCCCTCTGCCCCGGAAATAAATTCCGAAGACAGAGAGCCGTCCAGATGCACGTGCAATTCCACTTTTGGAAGCTTTAATAATTTTTTATGGTCCATTTCTTTATCAGCTGCAGATTGCTATGGTTGCAGAGGTTCCCAGTCTGTTTGCTCCGGCGTCGACCATGGCCTGTGCTTCTGCTGCTGTATGGATTCCGCCGGACGCTTTGACTCCCATTTCCGGTCCAACGGTCTTTCTCATTAATGCCACATCCTCAGCCTTTGCTCCGCCTGTAGAAAATCCGGTAGAGGTCTTGACGAAGTCGGCTCCTGCTTTTTTGGAAATTTCGCAGGCTTTCACCTTCTCATCGTCCGTCAGCAGACAGCATTCGATAATAACCTTCAGGATCTTGCCCGGGCATGCCATACGGACTGCCTCGATATCAGAAAAAACAACATCCATGCTGCCTTCTTTCAGCGCTCCTACATTAATAACCATGTCGATTTCATCTGCCCCGTCCGCTACTGCGCATTCCGTTTCCAGTGCTTTTGCTTTCGTGCTCATCTGTCCAAGGGGAAATCCTACTACTGTCGTCGTATGGATCCCGGTACCTTTCAGCTCCTCTGCAACGTATTTTGTATAATAAGAATTAACGCAGACGGACTTGAAGCCGTACTCTTTTGCTTCCTTTACGATTTTTTCCACCTGTGCTTTGGTTGCATCTGCTTTCAGAAGGGTGTGGTCAAATAATTTGTGGTCTAACATGCTTTCTCCTTTTACTGTTGTATTCTATGTATATTTAACTGTTCCTTTTTGTGTTTCATTTTATTACTCTTTTTGTTTCTCTCTTTTTGCATTAGCTAATAACTCTCATGCACATTGTTTTGCACCACAACGAGTATAAGTCCTCTGCACCGGTCTACAGGTTATCCGGTCCGAAGCCTTCAGGCAGAAGCTGTGCCAGCGTGTATTTCTTTATTTCTGTTTGACTCTTCACCAGGTAGATTGGGAAGTCCGGAGAACAGAATTCCCGCATGACCTGACGGCAGACGCCGCAAGGAGGACAGTAAGAAAGTTCTTCTGCGTCTTTGGGACCTCCGGCAATGGCAATCGCTTCAAAATCCCTTACGCCTTCACTGACTGCTTTGAAAATAGCCGTACGTTCCGCGCAGTTGGAAGGAGTATAAGCTGCATTTTCAATATTGCAGCCGGTATAAATCCTTCCGTCCTTTGCCAGCAGTGCCGCACCCACATTGAAGTGGGAATATGGCGTATAGGAATAGTTCCGCATTTGCAGGGCTTTTTTTGCCAATTCTCTTTTCTTGTCTTCCGTGATCATCCGTTTCTCCAATTTCTTAAAAGTCCTAGTCCTTTAAAAAGTCCTGTTCCTTTAAAGTCCTGTTCCTTTAAAAATCCTGTTCCTTTAAAAGTCCTGTTTCCTTAAAAGTCCTGTTTCCTTAAAAAAGCCGCCCCATTACCGGGGCGGCTTGTCTTAAAATCCGCCCTGTGAGGATCATACGGAATCTAATGAAACCGTTATGAAGCCACAGGATTTTTCCAGGTTTATCATCTAGATTTTACATAAGGCTTGCCGTTTGCAGCCGGTACGCGGGCACTTCCGACGAAGAAGACAAGTACCAGGATGGTAACGACATAAGGGATCATGGAAATCAGGTTGGGAGATACCGCTCCGTTGGCACCAAGCAGAGAGCGGAGTCCGTTGCAGAATCCGAACAGCAGACATCCCAGGAAAGCGCCCTGGGGAGTAAACTTTCCGAAAATAACGGCCGCAATCGCAATGAATCCCTGTCCTACAATAACGGTCGGACGGAACTGGGATACGGTTGCCAGGGTTACAAATGCTCCGCCAAGTCCTGACAGGAAGCCCGACAGAATAACACAGATATAACGGGTCCTCTGAACGTTAATGCCCAGGGTTGCGCAAGCTTCCGGATGCTCGCCGCAGGCACGCAGCCTCATGCCGAAGCGCGTACGGTAGAAAACAAACCAGATTACAGCAACCAAAATGAAACTCAGATAGACCACTGCGTAAGTATTCAGCACGTTGTAGCCGAATGATCCGGCCTTAAATACGCCATTGAACAGCTTGGGAAGCTTGGCTGCAGTATCCAGAGCAGGAGTATCCGTCGAGTTGTCAAAAATAGCCTTGCACATGAAAACCGCAAGTCCCGGAGCCAGGAAGTTGATCGCGGTACCGGCTATAGTCTGGTCTGCATTGAAGGTAATGCAGGCAAGTCCATGCAGGGCGGCAAAAGCTGCGCCTGCCAGTCCGCCAACCAGAAAGCCCAGCCAGCCGTTTCCGGTAAAATAAGCTGTCATGGCTCCCATAAATCCGCCGATGGTCATCATTCCTTCGATACCGATGTTGATCACGCCGGAGGTTTCAGAAAATACAGAGCCCAGTGCTGCAAGAAGGAGCGGCGGAGTGGAAATCAATACGGCATTAATGATAAGACCGAGGTCTTTGATGAATTCACTCATGATTAGTTTTCCTCCTTCTTCTCATTTTCAATCTTTGGAGCCGGCTGGCTGTCTGCTTCTTTCAGAGCTGCTTCCAGCCTCTTCTTCTGGCCGATCTTCAGGAAGAGATTCTTGAATACCATGGCAATTGCGATGAAGAAGATAATGGTGCCCATGATGATGTTGACGACTTCTGCCGGAGCATTTACCATAGACAGCTTATTGCCGCCGTATTTCATTGCGCCGTAGAAAATGCCTGCAAAGATACAGCCGATCGGATTGGAAGAGCCGATCAGGGCAACTGTGATTCCCTGGAAGCCGAACTGTTCCTGTGTGGCAAACTGGCTGATGCGTCCGCCCATGCCAAGGACCTGAACAGCTCCGCCAAGTCCGGACAGAGCGCCGGAAATCGCCATGGCGATCATAAACATTCTGGATGAATTAATTCCGCCATAGTCGGCAGCTGTACGGCTGTAACCGACGGCACGCAGCTGATAGCCAAGGGTCGTCTTGGAAATAATAAACCAGATGATGATCGCTGCGGCAACTGCCATGAAAAATCCCCAGTTGGCAGCCGTGCATTTTGTCGCAGAGATGATGCCCTGCGGCATGAGAATACGGGCAGTATCTGCTACGTCTTTGGTAGCTTCCGCGCCCTGCTCTCTCTTGATCGCGGGCAAATTTACAATGTAATTAGAGAGGTAGAAGGCAATCCAGTTGAACATGATGTAAGAAAGGACTTCGTTAATTCCCCTCTTGATCTTCATCAGTCCTACAACGGCTCCCCAAAGTGCTCCGGCAGCTGCTGCCGCGATGATGCAGACAAGCGCGTGCAGGAAAGGCGGCAGATGAAAAACGATGCCGCAGACAGCCGCTGCGATCGATCCAACAACGAACTGACCTTCTGCACCGATATTGAAGACGCCGGTACGGAAGGAAAATGCCACCGAAAGTCCGGTGAAAATCAGCGGAGCCGCATAAACGATGCTCCATACCATATATTTTGTCTCACCAAAGACACCGTTTAACAGCTTGCCATAAGCTTCTCCCGGATTGATTCCGGCAAAGGCAAGAAGAATCGCTCCTACCAGGAAGCCAAGGATGATGGAGATGAAGGTATAGAGCGCATTGCTCTCTGTCAGATTTATTTTCTTCTTCATTTCACGGTACCTCCTGCCATCATGAATCCAAGTTCTTTCTCGTCTGCATCTTTTCCGGGTACGGATCCTACAATCCGACCGTCGAAGATGACATCGATCTTATCAGACAGGCTCATGATTTCATCCAGTTCGAAGGAAACCAGGAGGATTGCCTTGTTCTTGTTTCTCTGCTCTACCAGGTATTTATGAACGAACTCAATCGCTCCGACATCCAGGCCTCGCGTGGGGTTCATGGCAATGAGCAGATCTGAGTTGTTTGTAATTTCACGCGCGATGATTACCTTCTGCTGATTTCCGCCTGACAGCTGCTTAGCCAGACGGTGTTCGCATCCTCTTGGCCGGATATCAAACTTTTCTATCATCTCTTTGGCAAACTTATGCATGGCGTCCCTTTTCAGAATTCCATTATGAGAGAACTGCTCTTTGCCGAAGTTCTGCAGGATCAGATTCTCTTCTACGTCGAAATCCATGACCAGACCATGCTTCTGGCGGTCTTCCGGAATGCTTGTGACTCCCTTCTCGAAGGTCTCTCGCGGAGATTTGTTGAAGATGTCCTCTCCATCCACCGTGACCGTTCCGGATTCTGCTTTCATAAGTCCGGTCAGGATGCTGACAAGTTCTGACTGACCGTTTCCGTCAACTCCGGCAAGTCCTACAATCTCGCCCCTTCGTACCTGCAGATTAAGCTTATTCAGGATTTCAACGCCGCGATAGTCCTTCGCGCATAAATCTCTGACATCCAGAACAACTTCTCCCGGCTCCTGCTCTTTCTTGTCGACGGTAAATTCTACATTACGGCCGACCATCATTGCCGCCAGTTTGTTTTCATCGACGTCGCTTACCTTAACGGTATCGATATACTTGCCCTGACGGATGATCGTGCAGTAATCTGCCGCTGCCTTGATTTCTTTCAGCTTATGAGTGATCAGGATGACGTCCTTGCCGTCTGCGGTAAGGTTGCGGATGATTTCCATAAGCTCGGTGATTTCCTGCGGAGTAAGGGAAGATGTCGGCTCATCCAGGATCAGGTGTTTGGCTCCGCGATAGAGGACCTTCAGTATCTCAACTCTCTGCTGCATGCCGACTGAGATATCCATGATTCTTGCATCCGGATCAACCTTCAGCCCATAACGCTCAGAAAGTTCAATAATTTTTTTCTTTGCTGTCTGCTTATCAACGACTAGTCCTTTGGTTGGCTCTGCACCGAGAATAATATTCTCCGTTACAGTAAATGGCTGTACCAGCATGAAATGCTGATGGACCATGCCGATTCCCAGATCGATCGCTTTCTGCGGGTTGTCAATGACGACTTCCTTCCCGTCTACTTCGATCGTTCCTTCGGTCGGCGTATAGAGTCCGTAAAGAGTATTCATCAGCGTACTCTTTCCTGCTCCGTTTTCACCGAGGATCGCATGGACTTCTCCCTTATGGACGGTCAGATTGATGTGATCGTTTGCGACAAATGTCCCGAACATCTTGACGATATCGGTCATCCGGATGGCAACTGTATTAAGATCTACGTTGCTTTTTGTCTCCACTTTCCTTTCCTCCCTCAAGAAGTTTCTTTGAAAAAACTTCAGCCTCGTTTACAGTTTCTATTTCGATGCGGCTTAACCCGCATAACTGCACCCTTTGTACTCACTGCAAGGCATTATCATACCGTGACAACCGTTTTAACACCGCACTCCCGGGCTAGCTTTTCCAGTTCCTGCATCAGTTCGCCGGAAGGCGGCACCATGGCAGCCGAATATTCCCCGCGTACGCCCATAGGCCGGTAGGTAATGATTTTGTATCGAATATCCCCGTATTTCAGATAAGGAACAAGCGCCTGTGCTGTCTGCCTTACCGTTTCCCATACATCAAAAAGACCGGGAACCACTACCGTACGTACTTCATAAAGCTTGCCGATTGATGCAAGATCGCGCAGGTTTTTTTTAACCATACTGTTGTCACAGCCGGCAACAAGCTTGTGGTCCGTTTCTGTCCAGGCCTTTACATCCAGCATGACGCCGTCTGTTACAGCAAGCAGATCAGGATGCTTTACAAAGTCCAGGCTGCCATTGCTGTCGATCAGAGTTCCAAGCTTTTCTTCCTTAGCCAAAGTGAAAAGCTGCAGAAGAAAGTCCGGGTGAAGGCTGCATTCCCCGCCCGAGACCGTAATCCCACGTATGTATGGGACCTGCTTTCTGACCTCTGTCATAACTTCTGATGCGGTCATATTCCGGATCCGGGGGCTGGCTCCGAACTTACAGATACGGATGCAGGTATCACAGGCAGCGCACCTTCCCGGATCAAAAAGGACCTTCCCCTTCTCTATGGAAAGCGCTCCCTTCGGACACTTCGGTACGCATGTGCCGCAGTTTGTGCATATATTCCTTGTTTCCGGATTGTGACAGTAGCGGCAGTTAAAATTACATCCCTGCAGAAAGATGGAAGTCCGGTTCCCCGGTCCGTCAACGGAACTGAAGGGAATAATCTTATTGATTGGATAGCGCTTGTCTGAACGCTTTACTGCATCCATGACACCCATTTTTATTTATTGCCTTCCTTATCTGACCTTGCGTTCCAGAATATGGCCGTTGTGCTTTGCTCCCATTCCAAGAGCAGTCGTATCCTGAATGACATTCTCGCCTCGTTCCAGCTTATCGATTTCAGATTTTTTCACCAGATATCCGGTAATCCGGATTACATCGGAATCCGATGCATAGAAGGACAGATAGCGGACCTGTTCCTGAAAAGCTCCTTTTATAATATCCAGCAGGAATTCATTGTTCTTGTGGACTGTAATATCAATCGGGAAGATATCTCCTGTTCCTGCAGGAAAATACTTCTGGAACCTGCTGATGTTCTTCAGATGATCGATCAGCTCGTCCGGTTCTTCCCCGATTGGAATACGAGTCCCCGGCGCAATATTGAGATCGGATGCAATCCCGACCTGCGCATGCAGGAGGAAGTGTCCTCCGGTGGCTTCACAATATTTATTATAGTGATGGTCGTTGAAATCTTTAATGATCTCCATGATCTCAACGCCTAAATCGTCTGCTTCCCGGCTGTGGCCGAAGCGAAGATTCTTACCTTCTTTTTCCATCAGGATATTCACGGCATCCGCCAGTCCTACCAGACCGTACATGCCGGTAAATTTATCTCTGTGAATAAAGCCTTCCTTTGCAAGGAAATTGTTCTCGAAGAATCCGCTCTCCTCTACTTCAAATTTAATTCTGGCATCCATATAGCGTGCCTGGATATCCAGAACATGCGGCAGGACGTTCGTCTTGAAATCCACAATATTCTTGGCCTGTTTGGCGATGTTGCCAAGGATCAGCCTTACAAGGGTATAAGCGCCGCCCCCATATTTGAGGCCGTTGTAGCAGCTGGCGATTACATAGTCTTCTCCCAGATCATTTACAAACATCTTGTGATTTGCGAAGGAAGGCTTTGCTGTCGCAAGCGTGCAGCGGATTCCCGCCAGGGCATAATCATCCGGCGTAATGTCCGGATCATACTTCATGGTGATGTTGGGAACCGCGTCCTGAAGCTCCGCGGAAACGTCCATGATGATACGCCCTGCTCTGGTATCTTCCGGTCCTATATTGGCATGGGAGAAAGAATCCAGTACAGTACGGTCCACATTCAGCAGGAAAAGTCTGATCAGCTTTCTGGCTGATGCTTCGTCCACATCATCGATATAAGGCTGCAGCAGCTTATCCAGTGCCCCCAGATAGACCGGATAATTTGTAACGCTTGGTACGTGCTTGTAAAAAATAAGCAGGTTGTTCAGTGCTTCAAAAAGATCGTGTGCAGGCTCCAGTCGAAGGTACTCGCTGCCTTCTTTCAGAAATTTCTCATAATCCGGAATGATATATCTTGGACGCAGGGGTGCATGTCCCTCAGAAAGATCGCAGATGCACTGCTTATCAATCGGAGCATTCAGGAGTTCATCCAGCCCTTCCGGGAAATCAAGAACCTCGAGTAGAGAATCTGCCAGATTTGCCATGGCTGTGACCTTCTGCTCATGGGTCAGCGTCGGGCTCTTGATGGTATCCAGAATATCCTGCCTGGTCTTATTTACGCGTTCCATACTGATGTCTCTCATCAGATAAAGCCTCCGTTTTTACCGTTTTTTATCAGAAAAACTGCTGTTATAAATACGCTTTTTTTATAAAAATGTCCTTATAAGGTCAGTTTTTCGCTTTTTTGAAAAACCCAGCCGCCCGTCCCTTCCCCGGGAACAGGCAGCCAGGTTTGTGATGAACTGTTTTTTCGTACAGGAAAATGTCAGGTCTCTTATGGTCAGACTTTTCAGCCCTTATATTAAGACCATTTCTCCTGCATCCATTCCGTTATTTTGAGAAGGACAGATCCTCTCCTACAGCGGTCTTATAATCCTCTGCAGTCTTCGGAACAGTAACTTTTCCGTCAATGATATCCTGCTTGATGCCTTCAACTTCTTTGAGGACATCCGGATCGATATTGTCGGTTGTCGGAGCGAGGTCTACGCCGCCGTCAGACAGATCAAAGGTCTGAACACCTGCTTCAACCTTGCCTTCTACCGTCTCTTTTGCAAGAGCATAAACGGCATTGTCTACACGTTTCATGGCAGAGGTAAGGACCGTCTCCGGAGCTACAGAGCTCTGGTCGGAGTCAACGCCGATTGCCCAGATTCCGGCTTCCTTGCAGGCATCGATAACACCAAGTCCGGTACCGCCGGCTGCGTGGAAAATAACATCAGCGCCTTCGGATACCATCTGGTTTGCAATGCTCTTGCCCTGTGCGGTATCGGTGAAGGAGTTCGCGTTCTGGTTGATAACTTCACAGTCCGGATTTGCAGCCTTAACGCCAGCGTTGTATCCGTATCCGAACTCATCCATCATAGCATTGGACATACCAAGGACAAAGCCAACCTTGTTGGTCTTGGTGGTCTTGCCGGCTACATAGCCAGCAAGATAAGAAGACTGACCGGCCTCGAACATCAGGCAGGTTACATTGTCAAAGTCTGCCAGAGTAGAATCATCTACGATACCGAATTTCTGATCCGGATTAGCAGTTGCCTCTTCCTTCAGAGCATCAGCAAGCGCATAACCAATGCAGATGATCATGTCATAGTCATCATCCAGGAAGGTCTCGATGTTGGGAGTATAGTCCGCATCCGTCTTGGACTCAAGATATTTAACTTCGATGCCGAATTCATCTCCTGCCTTCTGAAGTCCTTCCCATGCGGACTGGTTGAAAGATCCGTCATTTACGCCGCCGACATCGGTTACGATGCCAACCTTGACATCTGAGCCGCCTGCTGTAGTGCTGGCTGCTGATGCGGATTCTCCGGATCCGGACTTTGCTGAGCCGCCACAGGCTGCCAGGGACAGAGCCATGACGCCGGCGAGTGCTGCTGCTACGATTTTCTGTTTCATTTTTTTCTTCCTCCTTGAAATTTCTGCATGTTACACAAGCTTAACAGTTTGTTACATTCTGATCCTTGCGGATCAGAGTCCGGATTGCCTCGATTGCAGTGCGAATCGCGCCATCCGTATCATGCACCTGAATGTTTTCGAGTCCGGCTTTTGCTCTCTCCTGGTTCGCTACGACCAGGAAGCAGGAGCCGACCCTCACTTTCAGGTAGCTGCCTTCAATAAAAAGCGCTGCGGATTCCATCTCAGAAGCCAGGCATCCCATCTTCAGCCAGGCGTCCCATTTGTTCAGCAGATCATATCCGACCGGCATTTTCTCCGGCTCATGCTGCCCGTAAAAAGAATCCTTGCACTCTACAACGCCGACATGATTTTTAAATCCGAGATGATCGGCTGCCTCCATGAGGGCATTGACAATATGAATATCTGCGACAGCCGGATATTCGATAGGTGCGAACTCTCTGCTGGTGCCCTCCATACGGATGGCGCCGTTCGCAATGACGATATCTCCGCCTTTCACGTCAAGCTGCATTCCCCCGCAGGTTCCAACGCGGATAAAAGTGTCCGCACCGCATTTCACGAGTTCATTCAAAGCAATTGCAGCCGACGGTCCGCCGATTCCGGTTGACGTTACGCTTACCCTGACTCCATCCAGAGTGCCTGTATAAGTCATAAACTCACGACTGTCGGCGATCAGATGCGGATCATCAAAGTATTTTGCAATTTTAGCGCATCTTTTGGGGTCTCCGGGAAGAATGACATACCTGCCGACTTCTCCCTTTCCGACTCCAATATGATACTGCTTACCGGATCCTTCTGTATAATCTATCATATCTTGCGGCCTCATTCACTAAAATATTTAACTCCGGCCTGGAAGATCTTAAGGTCCTGTTCACCATAGATGTTGATGGCTACGCCATCGCCGCGGCGTTCGCTGTGGCACATCTTGCCGTAGACTCTTCCGTCTTCGCTGGTGATGCCCTCAATACTGAAGTAAGAACCGTTTATGTTCCAGTACTCGTCGGTGTCGAATCTGCCATCCGGATCGCAGTAGCGTGTTGCGATCTGACCGTTTTTCTGCAGCCTCTGCAGCCATTCTTTATTTGCTACGAAGCGTCCTTCACCATGGGATGCCGGGTTGACATATACGCCTCCAAGTTCTGCAAGCTGAAGCCACGGAGATTTGTTGGAAACTACTTTGATGTAGGCTTCTTTTGAAATATGTCTGCCAATCGTATTGAAGGTAAGCGTCGGAGAATCTTCCTTCTGTCCGGTAATTTCCCCGTATGGTACCAGGCCAAGCTTGATCAGGGCCTGGAAGCCATTGCAGATACCCAGAACCAGTCCGTCACGCTTGTTCAAAAGGTCCATGACCGCTTCTTTGATCTTCGCGTTCTGGAATGCAGTCGCGAAGAACTTGGCGGAACCGTCCGGTTCATCACCTGCGGAGAAGCCTCCCGGGAACATGATGATCTGAGCCTGGCTGATGGCCTTCTGGAATTCTTCTACAGATTCCATAATGTCCTCGGCATTCTGGTTGCGGAATACTTTTACGATTGCCTTTGCGCCTGCATTTTCGAAAGCTCTGGCACTGTCATATTCACAGTTGGTGCCGGGGAATACCGGAATAAATACAGTAGGCTGGGCAATCTTATGAGAACAGATAACAATGTTTTTCGTCTGGTCAGCGTCTGCGGAGCCTGCGTTGCGGACCCCGACATCATAAAGCCCGGTATCATCGATTCCGCCGGATACATATTTTTCATCGGATTTCTGGCGGAATACTTTAGCCAGCGTTCCATCCCATGCTTCCTCCGCTTCTGCTTCCGGGAAGGAAATATGCCCGTAGCTGAATTTACCGTCATCGGTTACCGCACCGATCACAGTGTAGGAAGAATTCAGCTTTCCTACGTCTTCAGATGAGACCTCCAGGATCAGGTCGCCGAAGAACGGAGTAAAGAGGTCGCGTGCATCAACGCTGTGATCAATAGCCACGCCCATCCGATTTCCGAAAGCCATCTTGCTGACAGCAGCCGCAATGCCTGCACGTTCTACAGCATAGGCTGCTTTCACATAGCCTTCCTGCATATCTTTATGGACTCTTGTATAGAGATCCATGACACGGTCATATTCCGGAAGGTCATAGGGATCAGCCGGTATATGGATCCAGACCAGCAGATCACCGGCTTTTTTCAGTTCCGGCGTAATGACATCCTGCACTTTGGCTACGTCTACCGCAAAAGATACCAGAGTCGGCGGAACGTCAATATTATTGAAGGTTCCGGACATACTGTCCTTGCCTCCGATGGAAGCAAGACCATAGCGAAGCTGCGCCTCGTAAGCGCCGACCAAAGCGGAAAGCGGCTGGCTCCAGCGTTTAGGATTGGCAGTCATTCTCCGGAAGTATTCCTGGAAGGTAAAGTGGATCTTCCGGAAATCTCCGCCCGAAGCAACAATCTTGGCAATGGAATCCGTGACTGCATAAACCGCACCGTGATAAGGACTCCAGCTGGACAGATAAGGGTCAAATCCATAGCTCATCATGGTGACCGTATTAGTATGTCCGTCTGCAACCGGAACCTTGGCGATCATGGTCTGTGTCTCGGTCTTCTGGTATTTGCCGCCGTAAGGCATCAAAGTGCTGGCTGCTCCGATGGAAGAATCGAACATCTCGACAAGACCCTTCTGAGAACATACATTAAGGTCCTTCAGGGTGGCCAGCCATTTGCCCTTAACGTCATCGACATTTCCGCAGCGTTTCAGCACGGAATCTTTTTTATTAGGAATGACAACGTCTACGTCTGTTTCCTGATGCGCGCCGTTCGTATTCAGGAATTCCCTGGACAGATCGACGATTGTCTTGCCTCTCCAGTGCATGACCAGACGGGGCTCCTCCGTAACTTTAGCTACAATAGTAGCCTCCAGGTTTTCTTCCCTGGCGTATTTCAGGAATTCGTCTACATTTTCAGGAGCAACGACGACTGCCATCCTTTCCTGTGATTCCGAAATGGCAATCTCCGTTCCGTCAAGTCCTTCATACTTCTTTGGAACCTTATCCAGATTGATGTCAAGTCCATCTGCAAGCTCCCCGATCGCAACAGAAACGCCGCCTGCTCCGAAATCATTGCATTTCTTTATGAGAAGGCTGACTTCAGGACGTTTAAACATTCTCTGAAGCTTACGCTCCGTCGGCGCATTGCCCTTCTGAACCTCAGCTCCGCAGCTGGAAAGTGATTCGGTCGTATGGATCTTGGAGGATCCGGTAGCTCCGCCGATGCCGTCGCGTCCGGTACGTCCTCCAAGAAGAATGATGATATCGCCCGGATCGGAGTTCCTGCGGATGACCTGTTTTCTGGGCGCGGCGCCCATAACGGCTCCGATTTCCATTCTCTTGGCTACATAATTCGGATGATAAAGCTCTTTGACATAGCCGGTAGCCAGGCCGATCTGGTTTCCATATGAGCTGTATCCCTTTGCAGCGCCTCTGGTAAGGTTTTTCTGAGGAAGCTTTCCCTCCAGGGTCTCGGAAGCCGGTCTGGTCGGATCCGCAGCACCCGTAACGCGCATTGCCTGATAGACATAGGTCCTTCCGGAAAGCGGATCACGGATTGCTCCTCCCAGGCAGGTTGCGGCACCGCCGAACGGCTCAATCTCAGTCGGGTGATTATGCGTTTCGTTTTTGAAATTGATAAGCCACTCTTCCTCTTTTCCGTCTACGTCAACCGGAACAATGATCGAGCAGGCATTGATCTCATCGGATTCTTCCTGGTCCGTAAGCTTTCCTTCCGCTTTCAGTTTTTTTGCTGCAAGAACGGCAAGGTCCATAAGGCAGATATATTTACCTTTTTTATCCTTATAAAGGGCCTTGTGATCATTGACATATCCCTGATATGAATCTTCAATCGGGACCTTGTAATCACCTTCGCCGAAGTGAACGTTTTTCAGTTCCGTAGCGAACGTTGTATGACGGCAGTGGTCAGACCAGTAGGTATCCAGCATGCGGATTTCTGTCATGGTCGGATCCCTGTGCTCATCCTGCCTGAAATAATCCTGAATAAATTTGAAATCATTGAAGGTCATAGCCAGGTTCAGAGAATCATAAAGCTCTTTCAGGGGTTCCTGGCCCATAGTCTCAAAGTCCTTTATGATTTCAACGTCAGCCGGCTCCGGGAAATCCATCACCAGGGTCTCCGGCTTCTCGGCAGCGCTCTCTCTGGAATCGACCGGATTAATCACGTGCTTCTTGATCTTGATCATATCCGCATCGGACACGTCACCTTTTACAACATAAGTCGTGGCAGTGCGGATAACAGGTTTCTCGTCGCCTTTCAGGAACTGCAGGCACTGAACGGCAGAATCCGCTCTCTGGTCAAACTGACCCGGCAGATATTCCACAGAGAATGCCTGTTCGTCGCTTTCCATCGGGAATTCTTCATGATACAGAATATCAACCGGCGGCTCTGCAAAAACTACATGGCATGCTTTTTCAAAAACCTCGTCGCTGATGTTCTCAACGTCATAGCGAATAAGCACGCGAACGTCCCTGACCCCCTCTACTCCGAGGTAGTGCCGGATCTCATGGCTCTGCTCTTTGGCTATTGTGGCAAATTCCGGTTTCTTCTCAACATAAACGCGTCTGACTTTTCCCATTGAACCGTTCCTTTCACGCGCCGCTTTTCATGCGGGACCAAATATATGATAAGTCACCAGTGAACAGATACAGTAAATTCAATAAACAAATACCTTAAATTATCTAGAACAGAGTACCATAGTTTAGCCCTATGGTCAAAATGCTTTCTCAACTGATTTTTTCCAGTTTGGCAAAGGATGCGAACATGCGCCTTGTTCCGAAATTCTCAAAATCCACCGTTACCTCAAAATCTTTTTTTCCATCCAGGATCTCTGTTACGACCCCTGCGCCGAATTTCCTGTGGCGAACCTTATCGCCGACCTGATAATCCAGGTGTCCTGCTTTCTGTACCGTGAATTCCTTCGGTTTGAACTTGCCCATGGCAGAAGTTTTTTTCCTGTCCGGGCCATTGCCTCCGCCATAGACGTAGCCCGCGCTTCCATAGCCGCGTGCTGTACCATAACCGGATGCCTGATCTGCGTTCCTTAAATTCCCCTTTCTTGAATCCGCAGCAGCATTTCCCCCGTTCTGTCCGCCGGAAAGCAGTCTGGACAGGCCGCCCAAATCTCCGGAAGGCATATTGAGAAATCTCCTGGTGTCGGTCGTGTCCCTGCCCAGATCGATCATAGCCCGTGGAATTTCATGAATAAAACGAGACGCATTATAGTACTGGCGTTCCCCATACATGATTCTGGACTGGGAAGCAGTAAGGGTCAGATGACGCTTTGCTCTGGTAATGCCAACATAGCAAAGCCGGCGTTCCTCTTCCATCTCCGAAGTCTCGCGCCCGGTTCTCTGTCCATCCTGCTCATCAAAAGAATCCTCTTCTTCTGCCGTAATTGCCTTAAATCCCGGAAAAACACCGTCTTCCATACCCGTCATATAAACGGAGTCAAATTCCAGTCCCTTGGCAGAATGCAGCGTCATGAGAAGGACGTAATCACTTCCCTCTTCCACACTGTCGATATCCGCAACCAGCGATACCTGCTGCAGGAAATCTGACAGGGTAGGATTCTCTGACTGATCGTCATAATCAGATGCTTTGGAAATGAGTTCCTTGAGGTTCTCTATTCTGGTTTCCGCCTCATCCGTTCCTTCCTCTTCCAGTTCCTTCCGGTAGCCGGTCTCTTCCAGAATCCTTCCGATCAATTCACTGACCGCCATCGAATCTTTTTCCTTAGCAAAGCCTTCCAGCAGATTACGGAATTCTTCTATACTTCCTGCCGCCCGCTTCATGCCGGGAATGATTGGCGCGCGCTCCAAAGCTTCGTAAAAGGAAAGATTATTGACCTGTGCAAACTCCTCTACCTTGCCTATGCTGGTCTGCCCGATTCCCCGTTTGGGCACGTTGATAATTCTGCGTACGGCGAGGTCGTCAGATGGATTTTCCAGAACCGTAAGGTAAGCAAGAATATCCTTAATTTCCCTGTGAGCGTAGAAATTAATGCCGCCTACGATCTTGTATGGTATATTCCGTGCTACACACTGCTCTTCAAAAGCACGGGACTGGGCATTTGTCCGGTACAGAATGGCATAATCCGAAAAAGGTTTCCCCTCTTCCCTGTGTTTTTCCTGTATTTCTGAAATAACAAATTCCGCTTCGTCATAGGAATTATCAAACTGGCGGAAGCGGGCCTTCTCCTCCCCTCCTATGGCCGTCCACAGTTTTTTCTCTTTCCGCCCTCTGTTGTGGGAAATTACTGCATTGGCGGCATCCAGGATTGGCTGCGTCGACCGGTAATTCTGCTCCAGATAGATTACTTTTGCGTCCGGGTATACATGCTCAAATTCCAGGATATTGCGTATATCAGCTCCACGGAATTTATAAATAGACTGATCGTCATCACCTACAACGCATAAGTTATGATACTTGCGCGCAAGAAGGCTGACAAATCGGAACTGAACCGTATTAGTATCCTGATACTCATCTACCATAATATACTTCAGGCGGTCCTGATAATATTCGAGGACTTCAGGACAGGATTCGAACAGTTCCACTGTTTTCAGCAGCAGGTCGTCAAAATCCAAAGCGTTGTTTGCCTTCAGCTCTGCTTCGTAAGCTCTGTAAGCCTTCGCTATGGTCTTCTGCTCCCACCGGAAGCTCTGCTTTTCAAATTCATCCGGCGAAATGCCGTTATTCTTTGCTGCAGATATTTGTGACAGGAGGGAACGTTCATGATAAGTACGGCTGTCCAGTTCCAGTTCTTTCATGACCCTCTTGATCACTGTCCTGCTGTCGTCTGTATCGTAAATCGTAAAATTATTGCTATAGCCGATACGGTCAATATAGCGTCTTAAGATACGGCAGCAGCTGGAATGAAATGTAGCAACCCACACATATTCAGCTCCATCTCCCACGATTCTGTTTACCCGCTCCCGCATCTCACCGGCTGCCTTATTGGTAAAGGTAATCGCCATGATATTCCAGGGTCTTACCTTTTTCTCATCGATCAGATAGGCAATACGGCTGGTCAGTGCGCGTGTCTTGCCGGATCCGGCGCCGGCAAGGATCAGGACCGGTCCATCCGTAGTCGTAACAGCTTCTTTCTGCGGTTCGTTTAAAGTTTCTAAATAATTCATGCGGCCTCTCGAATGATGAAAATAACTGTGTAAAAACAAGCACACCGGAAAGCCGTCACTGACTCAGGTGTGCTCATTTAAAAACTTATTGATACAGCAATCCCTTCAGATAATCTGAATTTGCCTGCAGGTCAGGAATCAGGACTGCCATTCCGTAAATCGTATTGATGGAATATGTCCCTTCTGCCGGAAGATAATAATTTTCATCCGACAGTTCCGGTCGATTGACCATCAGAGTCAGTCCATAACCGATCATATCCAGGTCTGTCATGTCTGTTTTCAAGGCAGGCATGACATTCTGAATCACGTTCAGCTGCGCAGCAGGATTTTCCCCTTTCAGTTTATTGAATGCGGCGGAAAGGATCCTGCGCTGTCTGGCTGTGCGGTCCCAGTCTGAATTTCCCACATAGCGAATGCGGGCGTAAGCAAGAGACTGGGATGGCGTCAGGGAATTGACCCCCGCCGTCAGGTTCCAGGCCTCCTGGATAGTATCATCACTGGTTCCGTAGTAACTGTTCTGATTCAGATAATCGGCTTCTTCCTGAGTTAATTCAATGTCCAGGTCTCCAACCTGCGTCATTGCTTCCAGGAATCCGCTTAAATCTACCATGACATTATCGTCAATCTTAATTCCAAAATCCTGTTCAATGGTCCGGTCCAGAAGTTCCACTCCGCCATATGCAAAAGCAGCATTTAATTTATTGGCGCTGTAGTCCGGAATCGGTACAAACATATCCCGCATCAGAGAAACCAGCGTCATTTTTTTTGTGCTTTTATTAATGGAAAGAAGAATCATCGCATCCGATCTGGCACGTTCACTTTCATCGGAGCGTTCGTCCTGACCGATCAGCAGAATATTCTTGACCGCCGGGTCGCTGGCAGAACTGATATTTCCGTTATTCCAGTTAACATTGTCAATCGATATGGTATCGGAACCTGATGGTAGCAGAGCACCTTCTGCTACACGGGCATTATCCGCGTCTGTAATCCTCTCTACCTTACCAAGCAGCATATGAACAAGAAAGGCCGTTCCGCCTGCAATGATCAGCAGAATGACAAGAAGGGCGATCAGGCCGCCATGTCTCTTCCTATGGGCAGGCGCAGTCCAGTCATCCGTTCTGCGGCGGTCGATCTCGCGATCTCTCCACGGATCGGATTCCCGTTCATAGGCACTGCGTCCAGCAGGTTCTCTGCCTCTTTCATAGGATTCCCGCCTGCGTTCTCCGGCTCTTCTATCCGCCTCCCGATAAGGATCGCGGTTTCTTCTGCTGTATGAGTCCTCCCGGTATTCACGGCTTCTCTGCCTGTAATCACCATCTCGGTCGGAATAGCGTCGGCTGTCATAAGGATCATATCCGTCCCGTTCCTCTGTTCTGCGCGAATCCCGGTATCTTCTGCCGTAATCATCCCGAGACCCGGCAGTCCTTCTTCGGTCATCATCCCTGCTGTAATAAACCCTGCCGCCATTCCTAGATTCCTCGTAATCCCGACGGCGGGAATCATATTCTTCGTCTCTTCTTCTGTCTCTCATATATTATCCCCGGAAACCTCAGTTCCTTTTTTCTACTTAAAAAAAAGCCTGACAGCGAAATTTTTCTTTTAAAAACTATACGCCGGATTGCCAGACTGTTTGAGAATTATACCATGACTGAGAATGAAATACAAATAGGTCGAAGAGGAAGTAAAACCGGCGGAAAGCAGATGGATCCCGGATTAAGAAAAGCCGCCGGATTTCTCCGACGGCTTTCTTAATGAATTATCAGATTGGGGTTTGCGTAATCAGTTATTTTGCGTAATCTGTTACGCGGCTTTCTCGAATTACATTGATCTTAATCTGTCCTGGATATTTCAGTTCTTCTTCGACTCTCTTGGAAATATCACGCGCCAGCAGAACCATTTCCGCGTCGCTGACCTGTTCCGGTACGACCATGACACGTACCTCGCGTCCGGCTTGAATTGCGAAGGATTTCTCAACTCCCTTGAAGGAGTTTGCAATATCTTCCAGATCTTTTAATCTGTTGGTATAAGTTTCCAGAGTTTCGCGCCTTGCGCCCGGTCTCGCTGCAGAAATAGCATCCGCAGCCTGAACAATGCAGGCGATCAAAGACTGCGGTTCTACGTCTCCGTGATGAGACTCTACCGTGTTGATAACAATTTCAGGCTCTTTGTACTTTCTGCAAAGATCTGCGCCGATCTGAATATGGGATCCTTCCACCTCATGATCAATCGATTTTCCGATATCATGCAGCAGTCCGGCACGTTTAGCCATCCGGACATCCAGACCAAGTTCTCCGGCAATGACACCGGAAAGGGTAGCTACTTCAACGGAATGCTTCAGAGCGTTCTGACCGTAACTGGTACGGAATTTCATACGCCCTAACAATTTGATAAGCTCCGGATTCAATCCATGCACACCGGCTTCAAAAGCAGCTTCTTCGCCGGCTTCACGAATCGTATTCGCAACTTCTTTTCTGGCCTTTTCTACCGTCTCTTCAATGCGTCCCGGATGGATTCTTCCGTCTACGATCAGTTTCTCAAGAGCAATTCTTGCAACTTCACGCCGAATGGGATCGAAGGATGAGAGAACGACTGCTTCAGGAGTATCATCTATGATCAGATCAACACCTGTTGCCTGCTCCAGAGCACGAATATTTCGTCCTTCACGTCCGATGATTCTGCCCTTCATTTCATCTCCCGGAAGCTCAACTACCGTAATAGTGGATTCGGCCACATGATCAACGGCAGTTCTCTGAATAGAATTGACGACAAGCTCTTTGGCTTTCTTGTCAGCATCTTCCTTGGCCTGTTCCGTGTATTCCTTATACAGCTTCGCAGCATCTGCCTTAATGTCATCCTCTACGGATTTCAACAGATATTCTTTCGCTTGTTTGGAGGTAAATCCGGAAATCTTTTCCAGCTCCTGTAAGCTCTGCTCATGTAATTCTTCAACCTTTTTCTCTTTCTTTTTCAGTTCATTTTCTCTTGCTGTAAGACTATTCTCACGTTTCTCCAGAGCATCCGCTTTCTTATCTACGGATTCTTCCTTAGATAATACGCGCTGTTCATATCTCTGCAGCTCGGTTCTCCTGTCACGATTTTCGCGTTCCTGTTCATTCTTCAGCTTCAGGTTTTCTTCCTTTGCTTCCAGAAGAGCTTCGCGCTTCTTCGTTTCAGCTGTTTTCAAAGCCTCGTCAATAATATTTCGAGCCTTTTCCTCAGCAGTGCCGACTTTTTCAGCATCTTCACGTACTTTTTTCTCGACAGCTTTCTTTCCGGCGATTCGAACCGCTACAATGATAATAGCCACAGCAATGAGTACTATAATGACATAACTCATGATATTACCCATTACAGGTTACCTCCCTTATGAAATTGTCATTGTGCAATTACAACATTTTTATTTTATACTGAATTCACAGGGCAGTCAAGAAAAGAATCCCCCTGCCCCATTCTCAGAATGGAAGCAAACTTTTCATTTTAGCCCTGCTCATTCTCATTCATTCTGGTATTTTCTGACTGCTTTCCAGAAATCGCCGGAAGAAAAACCCTTTCTCCCAATGTAACCGAACATGCGCCGCAGTTCTTTCTCGTCCATCTTATGAGGATCTCCTGCCCTGCGGACCAGAAGCTGATAGACGCGCTCTGATTCATCACTTTCAAGAGAGGCAGCCGCTTCTTCAATCAGGCTATAGTCCACCCCTTTTTCCTCCAGTTCCCGGATGATTACTGCGCGGCTTTTCCTGTCCCGCATGCTGTACACATAATTTTCTGCGTAGCGTTTATCATTCAGATAGCCAAAGGAACTTACATATTCCAGAGCCGCCCGGACAGCTTCCTGACTGAAGCCTGCTTCAGAAAGTCTGTCATTGAGTTCTTTTACTGAACGGTCTTTGTAAAGAAGAAGATTCATGGCTTTCCTGACAGATGCCTTCATTTCCTCTTCTGAACCGGGCTCATAAGGAAGCTTTCCTGCTTCCTCTTCGCCTTCCGTATGTTCCGTGTATGCTTTTCTATAATTTGTTCTGTATGTTTTCCTGTAAGGCATTGGAATCAGGATTCGGAGTCAAGGCTTCCGTCAGCCTCTGCCTGGGTCTCTTCTGCCGGGGCAGACATTTCAATCGGAGATTCATTCAATGGCATTCCGTAAAGCTCACGTACCTTGTTCTCAACCTCACGCATGACAGCGGGATTATTCTCCAGGTAGATTTTAGCATTTTCCCTGCCCTGACCGATCTTGTCACCGTTGTAGGCAAACCATGCGCCGCTTTTCTGTACAATATCTTTATTCACAGCCAGATCCAGAATATCAGCAGATTTGGAAATTCCTCTTCCGAACATGATATCAAATTCGGCAGTTTTAAAAGGCGGAGCTACTTTATTCTTTACAACTTTAATCCTGGTATGATTTCCTATTACCTCGCCGCCGGCTTTGAGGGATTCAACTCTTCTGACATCCAGACGGACAGAAGAATAAAATTTCAGCGCACGGCCGCCGGTCGTAGTCTCCGGATTGCCGAACATAACGCCGACCTTTTCACGCAGCTGGTTAATGAAAATAACGACGCAGTTCGTTCTGCTGATCGCCGCGGTAAGCTTGCGGCATGCCTGGGACATCATGCGTGCCTGAAGACCTACGTGAGAATCACCCATTTCGCCGTCAATTTCCGCCTTGGGTACCAGAGCCGCAACTGAGTCTACGATAACAATATCAACTGCGCCGGAGCGAACCATAGTTTCACAGATTTCAAGGGCCTGCTCACCGGAGTCCGGCTGTGAGATATAGAGATTGTCAATATCTACACCGATATTCTTTGCATAGACCGGGTCCAGTGCATGCTCCGCATCAATAAATCCCGCAATGCCGCCCCTCTTCTGTACTTCCGATACCATATGAAGAGCTACCGTGGTCTTGCCGGAGGATTCCGGCCCATAAATCTCTACGATACGTCCCTTGGGGATTCCGCCGATACCAAGTGCGATGTCCAGGCTAAGGGACCCAGTCGGAATGGCTTCTACATTCATATCCTGTCCGGAGTCGCCGAGCTTCATGACGGCACCTTTTCCGTACTTTTTCTGTATCTGGCTCATAGCTGCGTCCAGAGCCTTTAATTTATCTGTATTTGCTGCTTTCTCTGCTGCCATAAAGTTTCCTTTCTTTTTATTTTTCTTCACAAGATGTAACTATTTGAGAAAAATAATTACTCTTTTCAACATGCAACATTTTATCCCAGAAAAAAGACTTTGTCAATGAAAAGACGGCCGGCTGTCTGATAAGAGCAAAGCCCATCGAAAATGCGAATTATGAACAGGATTGCGGCAGCTGCACAGCCGCGGAACAATCCGCAATCAATTTCTATTGTCTTAGAATGAAAAATATATGTCCGAACGGACCGAAAAGATAAATCCGGAGGAGGGAACAGAATGTCCCTCCTGTCCGGCTTATTCACGGGTTATGCGCCGGACGGACGTGTTTTTGCACGCGTCCGGCGGTCCCGCAGACATGAATGGAACGAAGCTGATCATCCAATCAGCCAGTCATAGAGCTCCTGATACTGAAGCGCGCTCTGCTTCCAGGAATAGTCCTGGGCCATAGCACGATCGACGATCTTGTTCCAGTCACGTTTGTGATCATAATAGATGCGCTCTGCATAACGGATCGTTCCGAGCATTTCGTGCGCATTATAATTTGCGAACGAGAACCCGGTTCCGGTTCCCTCATACTCGTTGTAAGGATGAACTGTGTCTCTTAAGCCTCCGGTCTCTCTGACGATCGGAATCGTACCATAGCGAAGGCTCATAAGCTGCGACAGTCCGCACGGCTCGAACAGAGACGGCATCAGGAAGGCATCGGAAGACGCGTAAATCTTCCTGGACAGGGCATCCGAATAATAGATATTCGCCGATACCTTCTTGTCATATTTCCAGGCAAAGTGGCGGAACATATTCTCGTATTTTGCTTCGCCTGTTCCAAGAACGACAAGCTGAATAGAATCCTGGCACATCTCGTCCATCATATAAGCAATCAGGTCAAATCCCTTCTGATCTGTCAGTCTTGAAACGATGCCGATCATCATTGCATGCGGATCGACGTCCAGACCCAACTCCTGCTGAAGAGCTGTCTTATTCTTCACCTTCTCCTTGCGGAAGTTTTTGGCATTATAGTTCTGGACAATTCTCGGGTCCGTTTCCGGATTGTAGTCCTCATAATCGATGCCATTCACGATTCCTCTCAGATCGTTTGTTCTGGCGCGCATGAGTCCATCCAGACCTTCGCCGTAGAAGGGAGTCTTAATTTCCTCCGCATAGCTCTTGCTTACTGTTGTGATCGCGTCCGCATAGACAAGACCGCCCTTGAGATAGCTTGCATCTTTCTTATATTCCAGTTTATCCGGTGTAAAGTAATAATCAGAAAGACCTGTGATATTCTTTACGGATTCAATGTCCCAGACGCCCTGGAATTTAAGGTTATGGATTGTCATTACGCTCTTGATCCCGCGATAAAAATCGCTGCCTGCAAAGCGCTCATGAAGGTAAACCGGAATCAGACCGGTCTGCCAGTCGTGGCAGTGGATCAGGTCAGGGCGGAATTCAACGACCGGAAGAATAGAAAGCGCTGCTTTGCAGAAGAAAGCAAATTTCTCCAGGTCCCATGGCATTCCGCCGTAAATTTCATCACCTGAGAAGTGTTCCTCATTGTCAATGAAGTAATAGGTAACCCCGTCCATCTCCATGCGGAATACGCCTACATACTGCTGTCTCCAGTTCAGATCGATGTAAAAGTTCGTCACATACTGCATCTGATCTGTATATTTCTGGGCGATTTTTTTATATTTCGGAATGACGACGCGGACGTCGAAATACTTTTTATCGCAATATTTCGGCAGCGAACCGACTACGTCAGCAAGACCGCCTGTTTTAATAAAAGGTACACATTCCGATGCTGCAAAAAGTATTTTTTTCATTTATGTGCTGCTCCCTCCGTTAGATATTCTTATGCTCCGGATCTGCCCAGCTGGAACGGATTGCTTTTCTGACGGGCAGGATCATAGACGGGGATACAGAGAGTTCATCTACTCCCATCTGGAGGAAGGTCTGCGTAAGGGTCGTGTCAGCGCCAAGTTCTCCGCAGATACCTACCCATGCTCCGCCGGAGTGTCCATTTTCGATAATCATGCGGATCAGGCGCAGCAAAGCGGTATGATGCGGATTGTAGAATGCCTCCAGCTTATTGTTCTGGCGGTCCATTGCCAGTGTATACTGGGTCAGGTCATTTGTTCCGATACTGAAGAAGTCAACTTCTTTGGCCAGAAGATCGCTGATTACAGCCGCTGCCGGCGTCTCAATCATAACACCCTGTTCAAAATCACCATAAGGAACCTTATTTGCATCCAGTTCCGCCTTGACTTCTTCTACAATTTCCTTAATTTTCTTAACTTCTTCAAGGGAGGTAATCATAGGATACATGATACCGACCTTGCCAAATGCAGACGCACGCATGATCGCGCGAAGCTGTGTCTTAAAGATTTCGGGTCTTGTCAGGCAAATACGGATGGCACGGAATCCGAGCGCCGGATTGTCTTCTTTGTCAAGGTGCAGATAATCTGCCTGCTTGTCCGCTCCGATATCCAGCGTACGAATAATAACCTTCTTGCCGGCCATAGTCTGTACGACCTGCTTATAGACCTGGAACTGCTCCTCTTCTGTGGGAAGGGCATCCTTTCCGATATAAATGAACTCACTGCGGAAAAGACCGATTCCGCCTCCGTCATTGGAAAGGACAGTTCCGACGTCACCCACATTGCCGATATTTGCATAGAGGTGGATTTTTTTGCCGTCCAGGGTAACGTTTTCCTTGCCCTTCAGCTCCTGAAGCAGCTTTCTGGCTTCCAGTTCCTTATCCAGCTTAGCCTGCTCCTCTTTGAGTACATCTTCATCCGGCTCAATATAGAAGGTTCCGGTCTGTCCGTCTACAATTCCCATTTTCCCATCCCAGTCTTCCGAAACCGGAATTCCGATCAGTGCCGGGATATTCATCGTCCTTGCAAGAATGGCAGTATGCGAATTAGAAGATCCTTTGCGGGTAATGAAAGCCAGGACTTTATCCTTGTCCAGCTGTACTGTTTCGCTGGGCATCAGATCCTCCGCAACAATAATTACCGGCTGTGAATAGTTTTCTTCCTTGGCTCCGCCGGACAGAACTGTAATTACACGATCCGAAATGTCAAGCATATCCGCAGAACGGGCTTTGAAATAATCATCATCCATTTCCGCAAACATCTTGGAAAAATTTTCTCCGGCTACAGCTGCAGCATATTCCGCATTTACCAGTTCTGTTTCAATGGTATTATGAATTGAATCATTGAAATCATCGTCATCCAGCAGCATGGCATGAACGTCAAAAATAGCTGCGTTCTCTTCTCCGACTTTCTTTACTGCGGCATCGTGAAGCTGGTGAAGTTCTTCAATTGCCTTCTCCCGCGCTTTTTCGTAACGCTCTACTTCAGCCGCGGTATCCTCAATTTTATAGCGTTTTACGGTTTTGCCTTTTTTTCCGTAAAACTTAATCGGGCCAATGGCAATCCCCTTAAAGATTGCCTTACCTGTATATTTTTCCATTCCAGTCTCCTTACTTCTGAAATCTCTCCAAAAAAGAGCGGAAGAAGGTTACATATTAGCCTTCAGCCATGCTTCGAGTTCTGCTGCTGCCTTATCTTCATCTGCTCCTTCAAGCTTTACGGTAATCTCCGCGCCCTGTTTTACGCCAAGACCCATAAGAGCGATCAGCTTCTTGGCAGAAGCACTCTTGCCATTCGCTTCAATAGTAATATCGGAAGCATATTTCTTCACTTCCTTTACAAGCTCACCTGCCGGACGTGCATGAATTCCAACCGGATCTGTAATGGTATAATTGAATGATTTCATAAGCTGCCTTCCTTTCTGCGCTTTTCGCGCATGCAATTAAGTAAAAATATTTTATTCCAAATTTTTTTGGAAAAGCCCCGCATTTATCCGGGAATGAAATCCCTTTTTAGATATCCTCTTTACGGGGCTTTTACCGATTACGGATCATTCGTCACAGCAGATATGGATAATTCGTATCCATAATATTCATGTTCCATACCATGATTTCTGCACCCGGGCATTCAAAATGGATTTTCAGCCACTGTGTCTCTTCTGTATACTTCGGGTAGAAACGGCTTGTCATGGCATAATGATAACGGTCGAAATAAACTTCCAGGATAGAAGCGTCGATCAGAATCCTCATAGAGCGAATTTCCGGCACTTTTACCTTTCGTACTTTCCGGCCCCTGCCGGCTTCTTCTGATAAGGACAGTTCCAGCACTCCCTTTTTATAAGAAAGTTCTGCCTCTTTCTCTCCGAAAATGATCTTCCACTCGCCTGTCGGATTGCCAAATTCGATTTCCACATCTCCGGACCCTTCCGGGAAGAGATAGGTGCCGCCTCCGCGGAAGGAAGTTCCGCTTCCTCTAAGATCGAAGAGTTCCCGGATCGGCGTCTGACAGATCACGCCATCGTCAAGATACAATTCTCTTGGTACAGTCAGGCAGTTCTCCCACCCTTTTTCCTTCGTCGGGTTCTTATAAGGTTCGTCAGGAAGCCCGACCCATCCGATCAGCAGCCTTCTGTCATCCTCGTCCAGGAAGGACTGGGGAGCATAAAAGTCAAATCCGTAATCCCATTCATGGAATTTGCCCGGTGTCTGTTCTCCTTCCAGCGGTCCTGTCAGCCTTGCATATCCGGACTGATGGTTATTCTGGTTCCTGTACTCCTCGGAAGGAAGTCCCTGCGGACAGAAGGACAGGAAGGAAAGACCGTTCATTTCAAAGTAATCCGGGCATTCCCACATATAGCCAAACGGTTCTTCTGTAGTCAGCTCCTTAAGCAGGGTCCAGTTTTTCAGATCTTTGCTCTTATAGAAAAGGATTGCTCCCTTCTCTTCCTTAGGATTTTCCGGATCATCCATGATGCGGGCTCCCAGCACCATGTAATAGAAGTCGCCTTTCTTCCACACTTTGGGATCCCGGACATGACGGGTACAGTGCGCCGGATAATCTTTTGTACCAAGAAGCAGTTCTTTCTCTCCGAATTTCTCCCCGTCGGTCAGGATTCGGATTTCATTCGCTTCCCGACCGTCGTGGATATAATCGAAGTCGCCTTTTCTCTTGATATTTCCGGTGTAAAAGAGCCAGATTCCTTCCTCTGTCGTCAGAGCGGATCCGGAATAGCATCCGTCATGATCAAGCGTCTCCGGCCAGAAAGGTACTCCTTTGAATTCCAGATGGAGCAGATCCGGCCCCGCATAATGGCCCCAGGTACGCGCTGTTCTGCCATCCGGTGCGGGGGTATTCGGAGAATACTGAAAGAAAACATGATATTGCCCTTTATATTGGCATAAACCGTTCGGATCATTGAGCCAGCCGTCAGGCGGCATCAGATGATAATGCATTCTCCATGGATCTTTTCTCATTTTATCTCCAGAATCTGGTCTCCTTCATTTACTTCACCGGGATCAGCCGCTTTCACTTCTTTATAATCGTCTGTATTGGTAACGATAACCGGTGTTACATTGTCATAACCCGCTTCCTTGATAACGCCGCGGTCAAACTCTACAAGAAGATCGCCCTTCTTTACTTTATCTCCGGTCTTGCAGTGCGGCGTGAATCCTTTGCCATCCAGCTTGACTGTATCAACGCCGATATGAATGAGGACTTCAACTCCATCGTCAGAAGTAACTGCAACCGCATGACCTGTGTCATACATCAGCTCTACGGTTCCGTCGAAAGGTGCTACAACTCTTCCCTCTTCCGGAACGATAGCAGCACATTTTCCAAGCGCTTCTGCGGCGAACATGGGATCGCTGATTTCGGATGCCGGAATTACTTTACCCTTAATCGGTGCAAAAACTTTTTTCGGAGCTGCGTCAACTTCGGGAGCCGGTGCATCTTCTGCCGGAGCCTCTGCCTTCTTTACGGTTTCTTCTTTCACGGTAACCGGCTCAGCGGTTTTCTTTGCTGCCGGTTCCGGATCCTTGAAAGTAACGAAGGATACTGCAAATGCTACGACAAATGCAACCAGCATGACGATCGCATACTGAATCAGGAAATTGAAAGGCTCTCCCGTAACCGGGTTCTTGCCTGCTGCGATCAGGAAACCGAAAAGGCCTGTGATACCATAAGAGCTTACGCCGATACCGGTCCAGGCTGCGACCATACCGCCGGCAGCACCGCCGATGCAGGCTGCTACGAAGGGTTTCATGAATCGGATGTTAACACCGAAGATTGCAGGCTCTGTAATTCCCAGGAATGCAGAAAGTGAAGAAGGCATAGCCAGCTCTTTGGTTTTCTGATTTTTTGACTTGAAGGCAACAGCCAGAGCTGCAGCACCCTGTGCTACGTTCGCTGCGGTAGCAACCGGCATCCAGGTATTGAGTCCATTGGATACCATCTGAGCTTCGATCATGTTGTACATATGATGGAAGCCTGCTACAACGGTAAGCGCATACAGGCCGCCGACCAGAAGTCCGCCAATACCGAACGGAATCTTGATCAGGAACTGAGCAGCGGTAAGGATCCATCCCTCTACAGTGGAGAAGATCGGTCCGATTACGATCATGGTTACAAGTCCTGTAACGAGAACGGTAACAAGCGGTGTAACAAAGAGGTCGATGATCTCCGGTACATGCTTATGCAGCCATTTTTCCAGAATACTCATAAAGAGAATAGCAATAATAACAGGAATGACATGGCCCTGATATCCGGTCTGCCGAATGGTCAGGCCGAAGAAGTGCCATACCGGAATATCTGCTGCATCCATGCCTGCAACGCTCCATGCATTGATCAGGCTGGGATGGATCATAATAAAGCCGATAACAGCAGCCAGATACTTATTTCCGCCAAATTTATCCGCTGCGGAAATAGCAATCAGGATAGGCAGCATGGAAAGAGCTGCGCCTGCAAAAAGATTGATCAGGCTGATCCAGTCACTCTGTACAAAGCCCTGCAGAGCCGGTATGTTTCCAAGTCCGCCAATGAGTCCGTTCAGAAGGCCGGATGCAACGATTGCCGGAATGATCGGTACGAATACGTCGCCCAGAGTTTTGATGGCGCGGAAGAAAGGATTCTGCTTCTGCGCTGCAGCTTCCTTTACGTCTGCTTTTGTCGCTTCCGAAGCCCCGGAAAGAGCAATAAACTCGTCATAGACCTTATTGACAGTACCGGTACCAAAGATGACCTGCAGCTGGCCGGATGCCTCGAACGCACCTTTAACGCCCTCTACCTCCTCCACTGCTGCTTTGTCTACCTTGCTGTTGTCCGCGATAACCAGTCTCAGCCTGGTAGCGCAGTGTGCTGCAGACACGATGTTGGACGGACCGCCGATATTATCGAGCACGCCCTGTGCAGCTTTCCTGTAGTCCATACATTACCTCCTTTGATTATGAAGCTGTTTTTTCCGCATACTGTACAAAATGCATAATTTTTTGCGCATGTGGAATCGTTCACATATATCTATATTATAAAATTCCCACTCCTATTTGTAAACAAACGATAAACTATAGAAACTTCCAAAATTTCAGGGGGATTTTCTAGCAGAATGCCAAGAAAGAAGAGTTTAATGAAATGTTTGCGCCCCGACTGGAACAGGGACATGTTCGCTCGGCTTCGTTTCGGAAACTCTAACTCTGACTAAGAACCCAAGGAAAAGCAC
>JAXJVN010000129.1:0-48201 GCA_036308545.1 Eubacterium sp.
GAACACAAGGTGCTTTTCCTTGGGTTCTTAGTCAGAGTTAGAGTTTCCGAAACGAAGCCGAGCGAACATGTCCCTGTTCCAGTCGGGGCGCAAACATTTCATTAAACTCACATTTATTGCTACTTATTAGATAAATGTGTTAAGATACAAGTTAGTGCTTTTTTATAAAACAGAACCTGTTTGATTTGTTTTTGTGGAGGAATATATCCATGCAGAAGTATGGTGTGAATGAATTACGAGAAATGTTCCTGAAGTTTATGGAGACTAAGGGATGCCTTCGTATGGACAGCTTTTCGCTGATCCCTCATAACGATGACAGCCTTCTTCTGATCAACGCAGGAATGGCGCCTCTGAAGCCTTATTTTACCGGGCAGGAGATTCCGCCAAGGAGAAGAGTGACGACCTGCCAGAAGTGCATCCGTACCGGAGATCTGGAGAACGTTGGAAAAACTGCCCGTCACGGTACTTTTTTCGAGATGCTGGGGAATTTCTCTTTCGGAGATTATTTTAAGAAAGAAGCAATCCCGTGGGCATGGGAGTTCCTGACAGAAGTGGTCGGTCTTGATCCGGACCGTCTCTATCCGTCTGTTTATCTGGATGATGACGAAGCATGGGAGATCTGGAATAAGGATATTGGTATCCCGGCTGACAGAATTTACCGCTTTGGCAAAGAAGATAACTTCTGGGAACATGGTTCCGGTCCCTGCGGCCCTTGCAGCGAAATTTATTACGACCGCGGTGAGAAATATGAGTCCGGCGCCAAGGAAGATAACGTTGTCGGCGGAGACGGCGACCGTTATATGGAAGTCTGGAACATTGTTTTTACCCAGTTCAATAATGACGGCAAGGGTAATTACACGACCCTCGAGCAGAAGAACATTGATACCGGTATGGGACTGGAGCGTCTTGCTGTTGCAGTCCAGGACGTTGATTCTATCTTTGACGTTGATACGCTTCAGGCCTTGAGAGACGAAGTATGCGCGCTTGCCGGCGTTAAGTATCATGAAAACCATGAACATGACGTAGCTATCCGTGTACTTACAGACCATGCAAGAAGCGCGACCTTCATGGTATCCGATGGCATTATGCCTTCGAATGAAGGACGCGGTTATGTCCTCAGACGTCTGATCCGCCGGGCTGACCGTTACGGAAAGATGCTGGGAATCAAGGGCGGCTTTATGGCGGAACTCGCAAAGGCTGTTATTGATGGCTCCAGAGACGGTTATCCGGAGCTTGAGGAGAAGCGTGACTTCATCATCAAGGTTATTTCTCAGGAAGAGAATAACTTTGAGCGTACCATTGACCAGGGCCTTTCCATTCTGGACGGGCTGGAAAAACAGCTGGAAGAATCCGGCAGCAAGGTCCTTTCCGGCGATGATGCCTTCCGCCTCTATGATACCTACGGATTCCCGCTGGATCTGACCAGGGAAATTCTTGCAGAGAAAGGTATCTCTGTTGACGAAGACGGCTACACCAAGGCTATGGAGCATCAGAGGGTCACAGCCAGAAATGCCCGTAAGAAATCCAACTATATGGGCGCGGAAGCTACCATCTATGAGCAGATTGATGCAGCACTGAATTCTGAATTCATCGGCTACGATAAGACGGAAGCGGAAGGAAAAATCATCGCTCTGTGTGAACTTCATAATCCGGACGAAGATGAGGACAATGCCATTACTGAGGCGCTTGCCGATGGACAGATGGGTGCCATCATCACAGACAAAACTCCTTTCTACGGCACGATGGGCGGCCAGATCCATGATATCGGCTGCATCAGGACGGCAGACGGAAGCCTGTTTGAAGTGAGTGACGTTCTTCATGTAGCAGGTTCCAAGATTGCCCATATCGGAGTCGTGAAGAATGGCATGTTTAAGACAGGCGATACGGTTGATCAGATTGTAGATGACGAAAACCGCATGGCAATCCGCAGAAACCATTCCGCTACCCATCTCCTGCAGAAAGCCTTAAGGGAAGTGCTGGGAACGCATGTCGAGCAGGCAGGCTCTTATCAGGATGCCGAGCGTACCAGATTTGACTTCAGCCATTTCCAGGCTATGACGAAAGAAGAGATTCAGAAGGTTGAAGATCTTGTTAACGAAAAGATTAACGAGGACCTTCCGGTTGTAACGGAAATTATGTCACTGGAGGATGCAAGAAAGAGCGGAGCTATGGCCCTGTTCGGCGAAAAATACGGTGAGGAAGTCCGTGTCGTTAAGATGGGTGATTTTTCCACTGAGCTTTGCGGCGGAACGCACGTAGCGCATACAGGTCAGATTAAATATTTCCATATCCTTTCTGAATCCGGCATCTCTTCCGGTGTTCGCAGAATTGAAGCTTTGACCGGTGATAATGTCATGAAACATTATCAGACGGAAGAAGAGGAGCTTTTCGCAGCCAGCAGAGAACTCAAGACGGAGCCGGCAGAACTGGCCGAACGTATTGCAAGGCTTCAGGCTGAACTTAAAGCAGCCCAGAAGGAAAACGAAGCGCTTAAGCAGAAGGCTGCTAAGGAAGCGCTTGGAGACGTCATGGACCAGATCGTAGAAGTAAAGGGCGTGAAGCTCCTTGCGGCGGCCGTTCCGGATACAGACGGAGGCGCTTTAAGAGAACTGGGAGATCAGCTTAAGGATAAGCTTGGCGAAGGCGTAGTTGTACTGGCATCTGCCAAAAATGGAAAGGTAAGCCTTCTTGCAATGGCTACCGACGGAGCCCAGAAGAAGGGTGCCCATGCGGGCAACCTGATCCGCCAGGCTGCAGCAATTGTCGGCGGAGGCGGCGGAGGCCGTCCGGGTATGGCTCAGGCAGGCGGAAAAAATGCCGATAAGATTCCGGAAGCAATCGCTGCGGTAAAGGATATTCTTACAGGACAGATCAAGGATTGATTCCGCGTTCCTTTTTAAGATTTTTTCTGTTATCAAAGAATAGAAAAGCGGGAACAGCAAGAAGCAATGCTATAAACTGTTCGCAAGGTGCAAAGAACGAGCAGGATGGATGAAATTCCTCCTGCTCGTTCTTTCTTAAGTGAGCAACATTTCTTAATGAAACAGCAGGTAGACCGGTAAGATTTTTTTATGATAATTTACAAATGTTGCCTTTATCAAACAAAGTTTTCAGCAGATATGCTAATATAAATTCTAATGCCCGCTAAGCGTGGAACAACCCGATATCATACTTTTTGCGAACATCATATTTTTAAGGAGAAGACAAATGAAGGGAATTGCATATGGAGTAGGAGTAGGCCCCGGAGATCCGGAATTGATGACCCTGAAGGCAGTGCGCCTGATCAGGGAAAACGATGTGATAGCTGTCGCCGGCAGGGACGCAAAGGAAGCAGTCGCTTATAAGATAGCAGTTCAGGCGGTTCCGGAGCTGGCGGAAAAGGAACTGGTACCGATTTACATGCCTATGGTCATGGACAGGGAAAAAATCAGGGAAAACCATGAAAAAGGGGCTAAGATTATAGAGTCTTACCTGGACCGGGGGAAAAACGTTGTCTACATAACGCTTGGTGATTCCACTTTGTACTGTACGTTCACCTATCTTCAGACCATCATGGAAGAAGACGGTTATCAGACCGAGCTCGTCAGCGGCATTACGTCTTTCAGCGCAGCGGCGGTAAGACTGAATATTCCGCTTGTCGAGTGGAATGACGCGGTTCATATCATTCCGGCAAGCCATAAAACCGTAACAGATCTGGATCAGGATGGAACTTACGTTCTTATGAAATCTGCGTCCAGGATGAAGGAAACAAAAGAACTGATCAAAAAGAGCGGAAGGGAAGCGATGATGGTTGAGAATTGCGGCATGCCGGATGAACACATCTATCGAAGTATTGATGAGATCCCGGATAATTCAAGCTACTATTCTCTGATCATATCCAAGAAAAAAGCACGCGTGAAATTCTAAGCAGCTTTTATCATGTCCTATCTATATAAAACAGAATTTTTTAAGGCATGATTTTTATAAAAAGAATTTTTTAAGGCGTAATCTTTATAAACAGAATTTTTTAAGACATGATTTTTATAAACAGAATTTTTTAAAGACGTGATCATAAAACAGAGTTTTTCAAGGTATGATTTTTTTAAAGCCGGATTTTGTGAAGCGCATCATTTCCTTGTCTATAACAGTCTGCCATTCTGAAAACATTGTGTGAGAGCAGGGTATGATTGAGTTAAGAAACCTTACAAAAAAATTTGATGATTTTACAGCTGTGGACCACCTGAACCTGACGATAGAAACCGGTGAATTCTTCGGCCTTTTAGGTCCGAATGGGGCAGGCAAGTCGACAACCATCAGTATGATTTCGACGGTACTGCTTCCGACGGAAGGCGAAATCCTTTTGGATGGAAAAAAGCTGGACCGCAAGGCTTCTGCTGAAAAGAGAAAGCTTGCCGTGATCACACAGGAGTATTCTATGAGAATGGACATGAATATGGACGAAGTCATGGAATATCAGGGAAGGCTCTATTATATGCCCAGGAAACTGATCCGGCAGAAAACGGAAGAACTGCTGGAGTTCGTCGGACTTATAGATTACAGGAAAAGAACGGTCCGCCATTTATCCGGGGGCATGCGAAGAAAGCTCATGATCTGCAGGGCTCTTATGATTGATCCGGAGATCCTGCTCCTGGATGAACCGACAGCAGGCATGGATGCATTTTCCAGACGTCAGATGTGGAATATTCTCCGCCAGCTTCATGCCAGAGGAATTACGATCCTGCTTACTACTCATTATATTGAAGAAGCTCAAAGCCTGTGTGACCGGGTAGCGCTTATCAATAAAGGAAAACTTGACGTTATCGATAAACCGCTTGTTCTGATCGATCAGCTTGGAAAGTTTGCGGTAGACGAAACGCATAACGATACGCTGCACAGCAGTTATTTTCATACAAAAGAGGATGCAATTCAATATCTGACAGAGGCGGAAGAAGGAGCCTCCCTGCGCAATACGACGCTGGAGGATGTTTTTGTTCAGCGTGTGGGAGCGCATATTTAACATTGGCCCAAATGCTTTTTTCTGACGGCCATTTTTATAGAACAAAGATTACAGATCAGAGGCAATTTTGGGGACAGGGATTTATTTCCTGACTGAATGCCGGTTACAGAAGGGATTTTTTATCATGGGGATCGTCACTGTTCTCTGGGAGAAATGGATCGAATTCAAGCGGGAATTTTATAAGATTACCATGGCGGCTATGATTACACCGCTCATGTATCTTATCATTTTCGGCCTGGGTATACAGACAACTTCACATGGAGAACCGTATCTGAACTTCCTGATTCCCGGTATTGTTGCCATGTCCACGATGACGGGAAGCTTCAGCGCAGTTGCCCAGAATATGAGCGTTCAGAGGCTGTATGAGAAGGCACTGGACCATGTCATGGTATCGCCCACTCCCTTGTGGCAGTTTATCATAGGACAGATCATAGGAGGTGCTCTGAGAGGCTTTTATGCCGGCTGCATCATTCTGCTTCTGACCCTGCCAATCCGGACAGGGATGATCTTTAGTGGCCTGTCTTTTCTGATCATGCTCCTGAACGGGACTGTTTTTTCCACGATTGCCCTGGTTCTGTCCTTCCTGGCAAAAAGCTACACAGATGCACCCAGATTTACGGCTTTTATCATCACGCCTATGTCTTTTCTCTGCAATACCTTTTTCTCAACGGATACCATGCCTTCCGGAATCCGACAGGTTGTTCAGTTCCTGCCGCTTTCCCAGGCTTCGACGATGATCCGGGCGATTTCCAGAGGAGAAAGGATCAATCCGGTCGGCATTGTCATACTCACCGGCTATCTTGCTGTTTTTTCCATCATTGCCGTTGTCTTTATCTATAAGAAAAAAAATCTTTGATCATGCCTGGCTGAAAATCAACGCTATTTGTACGCAGAAAGATTCTCAGGATTCGAACAATGTCTTCAATCGGCTTCTGTTATCCGGTCAATAAAAAAAGGAAATCCAGAAAACACTCATGAGATGGAATTGTTGTAAATTATTTTTTCACACTGCCATAGCGGCGGCACTCTGCGCCTTGATCATGATGACTGCTCCTGTGCAGGCAGAAGCAGCGCCGGGCTTTGAAGGAATTGCTTCCGGCAGTCAGGTGGCGGCATCCGAGAACGTAGTTAAATATGGAATGACTCCCATATATGGAAATGCGGTTAAGAACGGAACCTATACCGTTCCGGTTGAAAGCTCTTCGCACTTTTTTAATATTGTCAGCGCAGAACTCACGGTCAGGGATGGGAAAATGACGGCTGTCCTGACCATGAACAGCGCGGCATACCCTTACGTCTATATGGGGACGCCGGAGGACGCTGCAAAAGCGGACGCAAGCGACTATATCGAAGATGTTGTTACTGACGATTACTGGGATACCTTTACGATTCCGGTCGAGGCGCTGAATAAGGCAATCGATCTTGCTGCCTTCAGCCAGAAGAAGAAACTCTGGTACTCCAGGCAGATTTTGTTTGATGCTTCGGAACTTCCGGAGGATGCACTGAACTTTGAACTGCCGGATTATGATCTCATTGACCGGGCAATCGACCTGTATGACGAAAAAAATGGTACGAACAGCTGGGAAACGGATGAAGCCGCAAAAGAAGGAGCGGCAGGAACTGACGCAAACAGTAAAAAAACTGAACCTGTCAATATGGAAATGCCGGACGGAAAATACAGTATTGAGGTCTCCATGACCGGCGGAAGCGGAAGGGCAAGCATAACTTCTCCGACCTGGCTGATTGTTAAGGACGGCAAGGGCTACGCGAGACTGCTCTGGTCCAGCAGCTATTATGATTATATGATCGTTGGAGGGGAGGTTTATCGGAACGAGACAACGGACGGCAGCAATTCCACCTTCACAATTCCTATTGCGGATCTGGACGAACCCTTTAAGGTTGTTGCCGATACGACTGCCATGGGAAGCGCAGTTGAGATCGAGTATATGCTGACGTTCTATTCTAATACCATCGGGAGTAAAAATAAGGTGCCTCAGGAGGGCGCGAAGTTCGTTATCCTTATCGCCCTTGTCATTATGATTGCTGGAGGTATTCTCAATTATTTTGTTCAGAAGAGAAGAGGAAGGTCAGGAGTAAAAGCTTCAAAGAGGAAATAAAATTTTCTTGACGTTCGGCTGAAAATCAGTATAATAGAAGAAGTGCGAATACCCAAACAGTTGTATTAGCACAATCTTACAACTGGAGGGAGGTTGAGTTTGGGTTATGGCAAATGTAATCGTTAAAGAGAACGAGACATTGGACAGCGCTCTTCGGAGATTTAAACGTTCCTGCGCGAAAGCAGGTATCCAGCAGGAGATCCGTAAGAGAGAGCATTACGAGAAACCGAGTGTTCGTCGTAAGAAAAAGTCCGAAGCTGCGAGAAAACGCAAATATAACTGATTACAAGGATTAAAGATTATGAGGGGATTTTAAAATAAGAAATCCCGTCATAGCATATTCCACGAAGAAGCTCTGACATCTATTTGTCGGAGCTTTCTTCATGAACAGAGATTTTTCGGATAAAATATTTTTTTTAAGGCAACGCAGGAGATTGATTTGAAACAGGCTGTTCTGACAAGATACAGAATACGGTTCAGAAATAAGAAATTTGGAAAGGGAAATTTTCGAATTGCTTACCTGACCGATTTACATGATGCCAGCGGACGTGAAGAACTGGATCATACCCTGAGGCTCCTGCAGGAAGCAAAACCTGATCTTGTCCTCTCAGGAGGCGATATGCTGACTGCCCATCCGGGACGCAGCCCGGAGAAATCCGTTGCTTTTATGACGGAACTTTCTTCGTCGTGGAAGGTTTATTCCGCACTTGGAAATCATGAATACCGGGCAAGGATTTATCCGGAAGACTATGGATCCTTATACCGGGATTATATGGAACCTGTCCGTAAGGCAGGCGTCACGTTTCTGGATAATGATCATCTTGACCTGAACGCAGGCGGCATTCCTGTCCGTTTGTACGGTCTTTCTCTTCCAAGAAAATATTACAGAAGGCTGACGCGTACGGAGCTTTCGATAGAGGAAATCAACAAACTTCTGGGACGGCCGCAGCCGGACAGAATGAACCTTCTTCTTGCACATAATCCCAGATATCTGGAAAGCTATATACGATGGGGTGCGGACCTGACCCTCTGCGGACATTATCACGGGGGAATTGTCCGCATAGATGAGCATAAAGGGCTTATCGCTCCGGACTTTGAACTTATGAGTCCGAGATGCTGCGGTCATTACAGCAAGGATAACAGACATGTCCTGATCAGTGCCGGCATGGGAGAACATACGATACCGGTCCGCATCCATAATCCGCGCGAGATCGTCCTTGCTGACGTAAGCTGGTCCTGAACAGCTGATAGGAATAATACAATGGCAATACCTGTAAAAGTGCCGGCGTTTGAGGGACCTCTGGACCTCCTCCTGCACCTGATCGATAAAAATAAAATAGATATCTATGACATTCCGATTGCTCTGATCACAGACCAGTATATGGATTATCTGAAAAAGATGGATGAGCAGGATATGAACGTAACCAGTGAGTTCCTGGTCATGGCAGCAACGCTGATTGATATTAAATGCAGAATGCTGCTTCCGAAACTGTCTGCAGAAGAGGAGACGGAAGAAGATCCGCGTGAGGAACTTGTCAGACGTCTGCTTGAGCATAAGGAATATAAGGCAATCTCTGAAAAACTTGCTGCGAAAGCAGAAAAGGCAGGAGATATTGTAGTAAGACCTGAAATTCTTCCGGAAGAGGTAAAAAAATACAGACCCAAGGCGGAACCCGAGGATTTATTAGGAAACGTAACGCTGGAAATGATGCGGGATGTTTTTGAACAGGTACTCAGACGACAGGAAGAACGGATGGACCCGATCCGAAGCCAGTTCGGCAGGATAGAGAAGGAAGAGGTTTCCGTACCGGATAAGATCGATTACGTCGAAACTATCGTACGCAGAAGAAAAACCTGCAATTTCCGTCAGCTTCTGGAGAAACAGCACAGCAAGGTCCAGGTCATCGTTACCTTCCTGGCGATTCTGGAACTCATGAAGATGGGGAAGATTACAATTGAGCAGGAAGAAACCTTTGGAGAGATAACAATCGAGGAAAAAGAGAACGGCCAGTCAGCCGCGGCCAGTACCGGGGATATCCGGTCAGATGAAAATAATCTGCTGGACCGTTATGATTAAACGCTGGGGGACCGGAGGAAATTACTTAGATGGCAGACTTTGACCAGAATACAGATTCAATAAAAGATTCTTCAGACACAGAGGCATCGGGCGGAGAAATATCGGAAGATGCGGCTATCCATATCGATAAACAGTTTCCGCAGATGAAGTTTGACTTTGACGGAGCAGAAGAAATCCGGATTACAGATGAGGATCCGGAACAGGAAGAAAGCAATCCGGAAGAAAAGTCGGCAGAAGGCACTCTGGAAGCTCTGCTTTTTGCGATGGGCGATTCGGTAGAACTCGGAAAACTGGCTGAAATCATCGGCCGTACGCCGGCACAGACTCGTAAAATTCTGGACCATATGGCGGAAGGATATGAAACAGAAGACCGGGGTATTCGGCTGCTGGATCTGGACGGCTCCTATCAGCTCTGCACGAAAAAGCAGTACTATGAAGATCTGATCCGCCTGGCAAGACAGCCCAAAAAGCCAAAGCTGACCAGTGTCGTCATCGAAACACTTTCTATCATTGCTTACAAACAGCCTGTTACAAAGGCTGAAATCGAACGGATCCGCGGCGTCAGCTCCGAGCATGCGGTCAACCGTCTTCTGGAATACGATCTGATTGAAGAAAGAGGAAGACTGGATGCCCCGGGCCATCCCATCCTTCTTGGTACAACAGAACGTTTTTTACGTTATTTTGGAATTTCTTCCCCAAAAGAACTTCCTTCCCTGTCCAAAGCCCAGCTTGAAAAATTCAAGATGGAAGCCCAGGAGGAAGTTAAAGTTGACGTTTAAACATCAGGATGCTTGAACATGCAGGCATAAAGGATAGATGCACTCCAAGCGTAATAAAAAAGCCAAGCGTAATAAAAAAGAATGGCTGTCGTCTGTAAAAAGGCAGCCATTCTTTTTTTATAATCTTTGTGCACCTGACAGTGCGGAATACTTCGTCAGGATGCCTTTACCTGATTCCAGAGGGTATTGTAAAGCTCTTCCGCTTCCGGACCAAGGTAGGAGTAAGTCTCGCAGCGGCGGATGGTTTCTTCATCCGGGAATACCGTTGTGCTGTTGCGGATGGCCGGATCTTCAATCAGCTCCCGCGCAGCGGTATTCGGCGTCGGGTAGGTGATGTATTCGAAATTTTTAAGAGCAATGTCCGGCCTTAAAAGGAAATCCAGGAATTTATAAGCATTCTCTTTGTGCTGAGCGTTTTTCGGCATGACCCAGGAATCAATCCAGAGATTGGAGCCTTCTTTCGGGACAACATATTCCAAATCAGGGTTCTCCAGCTGGGTGTAGAGGGCTTCTCCTGAGTATATGACGCCCAGGGCAGCCTCATTTCCGATCATCTTGTCACGGACCTGATCGATTACATAGGCCTGGACAAGCGGCTTCTGGGCAATTAACAGCTGCTGTGCTTCTTTCAGTTCACTGATGTTAGTTGTGTTCTGGGAGTACCCCAGGTAGGAAAGAGCGACCATAAAGGCGTCGCGGACGGAATCCTGCATCAGGATGGAATCCTTATATTTCGATTCCCAGAGGATCTTCCAGGAATCTACCGGTTGATGGACCAGCTTCTTGTTGTAGAGGATGCCGACGGTTCCCCAGCAATAAGGAACCGAATAGTTATTTTCCGGATCAAACTGCTTTGACATTTCCATGTAGATACTGCCGATATTGCCGATGTTGTTCAGCTTTGTCATATCAATCTGCTGGAGCATATCATTCTCGAGCATCTTGGAGATCATGTAATCAGAGGGACAGACAAGGTCATAGGCGACGGCTCCGGATTTGATCTTCGGATACATTATCTCGTTTGTTTCGAATTCTTCATAAATAACATGGATGCCGGTTTCACTTTCAAACTGGTCGATCACGTCAGGATCGATATATTCGCCCCAGTTGTAGACGACGACGGTATTGCTGCCGGAAAAAGCATTGCGGGCTCCGTAATAGATGCCGCTTCCCGTAAGGACAACGACCATGAGTACGGGAACGATACGGGAGAAGAAAAAGCGTTTTGAAATATGAAAGCCTTTTTTCTTTAAAAAACCGTAACCGCTGCTTCCGGCTGTTCCTTCCGGCGCTGCGGACGCGGGACTGCCGGAAACCGCTTTTTCCTTTTTATCCTCAGGATAGTTAATTACAAAAAGCAGAAGAAGTACGGCAAGGAACATTAAAGTTGAAAGGGCATAGATTTCCGGCTTGATTCCTTTCCGAACTTCAGAATATATCTTGGTAGACAGGGTATCGATGCCGGGGCCTTTCGTGAAGTAGGTAATGACGAAATCGTCCAGGGACATGGTAAAGGCAAAGAGGAAGCCTGTCATAACGCCCGGAAGGATATCCGGAAGTACGGTCTTGCGAAAGGCGTAGAAGGGCGTGGCGCCGAGATCCAGAGCCGCTTCATAGGTACTCCTGTTTGTCTGCTTGAGCTTAGGCATAACGTTGAGGATGACGTAAGGAATGTCAAACGTTATATGGGAGAGAAGAATCGTGGAAAAACCAAGCTGCATTTTTCCTATGATAAAGAGCAGCATAAGGGAAACGCCCATGACGATTTCGCTGTTGAGCATGGGAATATTGGTAACGCCCATAAAAAGCGTACGGGATCTTGCTCTCATATGCGAGATTCCGATAGAAGCAAGCGTTCCGATCAGCGTTGCGATGACGGATGCAAGCAGAGCTATAATCAACGTTGTATACAGGGCCTGCATGATCTCATCATTTTTGAAAAGTGCACTGTACCACCGGAAGGTAAAGCCGCCCCATTTTGCGCGGGACTTTGAACTGTTGAAGGAAAGAATGATCAGGGTAAGGATCGGCGCATAGAGCAGGATCAGAATCAGCGCCATATACAGCCTTTTCAGAAATTTTTTCAAAATACAGCCCCCTCTCCCTCTTTATCATATTTTGCTTCGATAATCATGGAGACAATGATAAAGAGCATCAGGATCATACTCATGGCAGATCCGACGTTCCAGTTATTCAGCTGCTTAAACTGCTGTTCAATCAGATTTCCTATGAGCAGAATTTTGCCTCCTCCCAGAAGGTCAGAGATTACGAAGGTTGTAAGGGACGGGATGAATACCATGGTAATGCCGGAAATAATACCCGGCACGCTCAAGGGCAGAGTTACTCTTCGGAATGTATCCAGCCATCCGGCTCCAAGATCGTGGGCAGCGTCAAAAATGCTGTCATCAATCTTACTGAGCACATTGTAGATAGGAAGGATCATAAAGGGCAGGAAGTTGTATACCATGCCCAGGATAATGGCGCCGGGGGTATTGATAATAGCGACTGCAGGCAGGTGGAAAAAGGACAGAATCGTATTAAGGACGCCGTTTTTTTCCAGAAGGGTCTGCCATGCGAATGTCCTGAGAAGAAAGTTCATCCACATGGGCAGGATAAAGATCAGGACCACGAAGCCGGTGGTCTTCAGCTTCATTGATGCAAGGATCATTGCCAGAGGATAAGCCAGGACAAGGCAGACAAACGTACTGACGACGGAAAGCAGAAGGGCGAGCCCGAAAGCCTTCCAGGTTGTAGCGGTAAAAGCTTCCGGAAAGTTGGACAGAGTAAAGCCGCCGCTGTCCTGACCGGTGAAAGCATACCAGAAGATCATGAGAAGCGGGATAATGATAAAACCGGCTGCCCATGCAGCGTAAGGCGCTGCAAGCCATTTCAGATTATTGTTATTCTTCAATTGCAGGAGCCTCCTCGTCTTCAGATTCCGGCTTGTTCATGATCTGTATGTTGAACGGATCGACAGAAAGTCCGACCTCAGAACCGACTTCAGCCAGCTTTGTAGAGTGAACGAGCCATTCATAGCCGCCGGCAGCAACTTCCATTTCGTAATGAACGCCTTTGAATATAAGATTTGTTACGCGGCCTTTGATCTGTCCTGCTTCCGGACTTGTGATCACGAGGTCCTCCGGGCGGATGACGACGTCGACCGGCTTATTTGTCCCGAAGCCGGTATCGACGCATGGGAAGCGGATGCCCAGGATCTCTACAAGCTTATCCTGTATCATAATGCCGTCCAGAATGTTGCTGTCTCCGATAAAGTCGGCCACAAAGGCATTCTGGGGCTCATTGTAGATATCTTCCGGGGTACCGATCTGCTGGATATAGCCCTGGTTCATGACAACAATTGTATCAGACATGGTAAGAGCTTCTTCCTGGTCATGCGTTACATACACAAAGGTGATGCCGAGCTCATTTTTCAGACGGATCAGTTCGTACTGCATATCTTTGCGGAGCTTGAGGTCCAGCGCGCCAAGAGGCTCGTCAAGAAGAAGGACCTTAGGCTCGTTCACAATAGCTCGGGCAATCGCGATACGCTGCTGCTGCCCGCCGGAGAGCTGGTCCGGAGTCCTGTCTTCGTAGCCCTCCAGGTTGACCAGCTTCAGGGCATATCGGATTTTATCCTTTATATAGGAATCGGATTTCTGACGGATTTTCAGACCGAATGCAATATTTTCCGCTATGCTCATATGCGGAAAGAGGGCATACTTCTGAAAAACCGTATTCAGCTGCCGCTTATTCGGCGGAAGATTTGTAATATCCTTCCCGTCAAAAATAACCTTTCCGGTATCAGGCTGTTCGAAACCGCCAATGATTCGAAGCGTTGTGGTCTTGCCGCAGCCGGAAGGACCAAGCAGGGTCAGAAATTCATTCTCGCGGATGTAGAGATTCATTTCATCCAATACAGTTGCTCCGTCGAAGGACTTGGAAATATTGTTGAGTTCGATCAGCTTATTTTTCATTTTTCCCTCTCATAGATAGTTTTTGCAGTGTTTCTCTTAGCACGAACCATATCATAATTTTTCTGTAATTAAAAGAAAAATCATGACAGTTTGGAGTATAGTTTTCTATCATTTTACATTAGAAAAAAGCCATGGCAATTTTCACGATTATCGCAGCGTTTCGACTGATATTTTGTTTGGTTTTTTGTATTTATCCAGATACATAATTTTGTTATAATTTTAACTGTGGTTTAGAATTGTGAGAAATATGAAATTTCCATCATTATTTCCATTTATTATTACTAAGGAGGGAATTCAATGAGCAACCAAGCAAGTGAGGCAAAAGCCCGTATTGAGGCACTCCTCGATGCCAGCAGCTTCGTTGAGATCGGTGCAGGCGTAACAGCCAGAAATACCGATTTCAACCTGTCTCTGAAAAAAGCACCCTCGGACGGTGTCGTGACCGGTTATGGACGGATTGAGGGAAGACTTGTATATATATACAGTCAGGATCCGGACGTACTCGGAGGAACCGTTGGAGAGATGCATGCCAGGAAGATCGTAAACATCTATAAACTGGCACTTAAGATAGGGGTACCTGTTATCGGCCTGATCGACTGCGGAGGCATGAGACTGGAGGAGGCAGCTGATGGTCTCTTTGCGTTCGGTGAGATTTACCATGCAATGTCTGAAGCATCCGGCGTCATTCCGCAGATTACAGCTGTTTATGGTAAATGCGGCGGCGGCATGGCCCTTATTCCTGCTATGGCAGATTTCAGTCTCATGGTTACGGATGGACAGCTTTTCGTAAATTCTCCGGACGCTATGCCCGGAAACAGCGCGGATAAGCTGGATACTGCTTCCTGCCATTTCCAGAGCGAAGAAGCCGGTAATGTAGATTTCGCGGGAACAAAAGAAGAAGTGGCCGGCAAAATCCGTGAGCTTGTCGCAATCCTTCCGGAAAACAACGAGGACGACATGGGCTATCTTGAGTCAAATGACGATCCCAACAGGGAAAGCGCTGATCTGGACCGGTGCGCCAAGGATCCTATGATGATCCTTGCCAGGATCGCTGACGACGGAAAAGTAATAGAGCTGAAGAAAGATTACGGTCCGGATATGGTAACCGCCCTGTTTTCTCTGAATGGAAATACGGTCGGCGCAGTAGCCAACAGATCCGCTTCTTATAAAAAGGACGGAACGGTTGATAAGGAATACGGGTGTGTGATCAGTGCAAGAGGCGCCGAGAAAGCAGCTAAGTTTGTCCGCTTCCTGGATGCATTTTCAATTCCGCTTGTAACCTTTACCAATGTAGAAGGCTTCAAGGCCAGCGTCTGCGGCGAGCGCAGGATTGCGGGCAGGGCTGCACAGCTGGCTTATTCCTTTACCGATGCTACTACGCCGAAGATCAACGTGATCACCGGAAAAGCTTTCGGAAGCGCTGCCCTTGTCATGAACAGCAAGAGCACAGGCGCCGACATGGTTTATGCATGGGAAGGCACAAAAGTCGGAATGATGGATGCAAAAGAAGCAGCGAAGCTGATGAACGATACGGCTGACGCAAAAGAAATCAAGACGAAAGCAGCCGAGTATGATGAACTTCAGAACAGCGTAGCATCCGCTGCCGCAAGAGGCTATGTAGATACCGTCATTAATCCTGCTGAAACAAGAAAATACCTGATCGGTACCATAGATATGCTCTACACCAAGAGAGAGGCACGTTTCGACAAGAAGCACGGTACAGTATAAAGAGGTGAGAGAATGAAAACAGTAACCAAGAAACTTTGCACAGTCCTGATGACTGTCCTTGCTGTTTGTCTTCTCTTTACTGCTCATCCCGTATATGCAGAACTGGATGAAATGACGAAGGCTGCACTTCAGCAAAGCGTTGCGTCATTCCTTCAGTCCGCATATGAAAGCGATGACGCTGCTCTTGAGCAGGCGAAAGCACAGGGCGGATTTTACCAGGTTTTTGCGGATTCCTGGACAGAAGACAGAGAAGCGGTCGGTGCCTTTAAGAGTGTAGAGTCTGTTGAAATTGACGACTCGGATTCCGACGTCATTACGACAACCAGCAAGGTACAGTTTGAAAATTATGACGCAGAAGTTATCGTCACCTTTGATGCGGAGACTTATCAGCCGAAAAATTATACCTGCAACGTAGACTATCCGCTTTCGGTTAAGCTGAGTCAGGCGGGGCAGAATACGGCAGTCGGGCTTCTGGTTGTCTTCGTCATTCTGATATTCCTCAGCCTGGTCATCAGGTCGTTTGGCCTGATTGGCAAAGTATCTGCAACACCCAAGAGAAAAATAGAGTCTGATGAGACAGAAGAGGAAAAGATAAAGAGAACAGCTGCACCTGTAAAGACAGCAGTGAAAGCTGCTTCGGATGATGCCGATGAGATTGCGGCAGTCATTGCGGCAGCTCTGGCAGCGGCGGAAGCGGACAGCGTCGAAGCCGGTGCTCCTGCGGGCAGAAGCTTCTATGTAACGAATGTGAGAAGAGTAAAGAGGTCCGGAGGCTGGAGAAGGGTCTAAAGAATCTTATAGCTTCATAGTTTAACAGATCTGATGCAGGACTACTTTCCGGATTTTTTATGAAAGCATCCGGAACCATATTATTATTGATTTAGGAGAATAAAATGAAAAACTACACCATTACCGTAAATGGAAAAAGCTATCAGGTAACTGTTGAAGAAAATACAGGCGCAGCATCTGCCGCAGCTCCGGCACGCACGGCAGCCCCGGCACCGGCTGATGTACCTGCCCCGGCACCGGCTCCTGCAGCACCTGCCGCATCCGGAAACGCCGGCTCCGTAGAGATTGCTGCTTCGGTACCGGGAAAGATCATCAAGGTTGACGCACCGGTCGGAACTGCTGTTAAGGCGGGAGATGCTGTCATTACTCTGGAAGCAATGAAGATGGAAATTCCGGTCGTTGCTCCTCAGGATGGAACAATTGCTTCGGTTGCAGTTTCTGCAGGTCAGGCGGTAGAAGCAGGCGATGTCCTCGCTACCATGGATTGATTTATTGCTTTACTGTAACTGACGCTGAATCGGAGGTATTTCAATGTCCAGTATAGGAACAACTTTATCAAATCTGATTCACCAGACTGCATTCTTCAATATTTCCTGGGGCAACTTCATCATGATCTTTGTGGCCTTCCTATTTCTTTATCTGGCCATTAAGCATGATTTCGAGCCGCTCCTCCTTGTCCCGATTGCTTTCGGCATGCTTCTGGTGAATATTTATCCGGATATCATGGCTGCGCCTTTTACGGATGCTGCCGGTATCGAACACGCAGGCGGACTGCTCTGGTATTTCTTCCAGCTGGATGGCTGGAGTATTCTGCCATCCCTGATTTTCATGGGTGTCGGTGCAATGACGGACTTCGGTCCTCTGATTGCAAACCCGATCAGTTTCCTGATGGGTGCTGCAGCCCAGCTTGGTATCTATACTGCCTATTTTATGGCTATTTTACTGGGATTCAACGGAAAAGCTGCCGCAGCCATCTCCATCATCGGCGGCGCTGACGGACCGACGTCCATCTTCCTTTGCGGAAAGCTCGGGCAGACTTCACTGATGGGTCCCATTGCCGTAGCGGCTTATTCCTACATGTCCCTGGTTCCCATTATTCAGCCGCCTGTCATGAAGCTACTCACGACAGAAAAAGAACGGAAGATTAAGATGCAGCAGCTGCGCCCGGTATCCAAGCTTGAGAAGATTCTCTTCCCAATCGTGATCACCGTTGTTGTCTGCCTGATCCTTCCGACTACCGCACCGCTTGTCGGCATGCTGATGCTGGGCAACCTGTTCCGTGAATCCGGTGTAGTAAAACAGCTGACTGAAACTGCTTCGAATGCTCTTATGTACATCGTCGTTATCCTTCTTGGCACATCCGTAGGAGCTACGACCAGTGCGGAGGCTTTCCTGAACGTTACAACACTGAAAATCGTTCTGCTTGGCCTGGTGGCATTTATTTTCGGAACAGCCGGAGGTGTGCTGCTGGGAAAACTGCTGTGCTACTTGACGCATGGCAAGATCAACCCGCTGATTGGTTCCGCCGGCGTATCTGCAGTACCAATGGCAGCCCGTGTTTCACAGAAGGTCGGCGCTGAAGCGGATCCGACAAACTTCCTGCTCATGCATGCCATGGGGCCGAATGTTGCAGGCGTTATTGGTACTGCGGTAGCAGCCGGTACTTTCATGGCCATATTCGGTGTTCAGTAAATTCTTTTGCTTTTTCATTAGAATGACATAGGCGCCGGCAGTCCAAACCCTCTTTTTTACAGAATCTGTCTGGGCTGGCGGGGTGCTTTCGCAGTGCCATCATAGTAATTGAGGAAAAAATAAGGAGAAAAAATATGTCAGAAGTTGAGAAAAAACCTGTCCAGATTACCGAGACAGTACTTCGTGATGCACATCAGTCGCTGATTGCGACAAGAATGCCGACAGAAGAAATGCTCCCGATCGTGGACAAAATGGATAAAATCGGCTACCGTGCAGTAGAGTGCTGGGGCGGTGCTACTTTCGATGCCTGCCTGAGATTCCTTCATGAAGATCCATGGGACAGACTGAGAAAACTGCGCGACGGTTTCAAAAATACAAAGTTGCAGATGCTGTTCAGAGGACAGAATATTCTTGGATACAAGCCCTACGCAGATGATGTCGTTGAATATTTCGTGCAGAAGTCTGTAGCAAACGGAATTGACGTCATCCGTATCTTTGACGCACTGAATGACCTCAGGAACCTTGAAACAGCAGTCAAAGCCTGCAATAAGGAGAAAGCGGAAGCACAGGTTGCCCTTTCCTATACGATCGGTGATGCTTATACACTGGACTATTGGACGGAAAAAGCAAAAGCAATCGAGGAAATGGGGGCTGACTCCATCTGCATTAAGGACATGGCAGGCCTGCTGGTTCCGACTGCGGCTTCTGAACTGATTGGTGCCATGAAAGAGGTTACAAAGCTTCCGATTGAACTTCACACCCACTATACTTCAGGCGTTGCTTCCATGACCTGCATGAAAGCAGTTGAAGCGGGCGTCGATATCATTGATACCGCTATTTCGCCCTTCGCTCTGGGAACTTCTCAGCCGGCTACAGAAGTTATGGTAGAAGCCTTCCGGGGCACACCTTACGATACCGGACTTAATCTGGAGAAGCTTGCGGAAATCGCGGATTACTTCCGTCCATACCGGGAAGAGTGCATTGAGAATGGTCTTATGAATCCCAAGAATATGGGCGTTAATATCAAGACCCTTCTCTATCAGGTACCTGGCGGAATGCTTTCAAACCTGACCAGCCAGCTGAAAGAGCAGCATGCGGAGGATAAGTATTACGACGTACTTGAGGAAGTTCCGAGAGTCAGAAAAGACTTCGGCGAAATCCCGCTGGTAACTCCTTCTTCCCAGATTGTCGGAACACAGGCTGTCTTTAACGTCATCTTCGGTGAGCGATATAAGATGCTTACACAGGAATCCAAAGATATCCTGCTTGGCAAGTACGGCCAGACAACCAAACCGGTGAACAAGGAACTGCAGGACCGCGTTATAAAAGAAACCGGCGAACAGCCGATTACCTATCGTTTCGCTGATAAGATCGAGCCGCAGCTTGAGAAGCTGGAGAAAGAAATGGCTGCTTACAAACAGCAGGACGAGGACGTATTGTCCTATGCACTGTTCCCGCAGGTAGCAATGGACTTCTTCAAATACAGAGAAGCCCAGCAGACCGGCATCGATGCCAAGAAAGCGGACAAAGAGAATAAGGCTTATCCTGTTTAAGCCTTATCTCAATTTCATAGGAAAGCAGGAAGCCCCCGGCCGAATGGCCGGGGGCTTCCTGCTTTTCGTTCTTAAATATAAGTTTTGCTGCGCGACAGCTTTGCCCGAATCTTGTGGTAGAGCTGCTCGAGGAAGTTGATCGCCGCATTGAGGTAGCGGAAGATCGGCTCTGTCAGCAGGGAGAATACTACGAACAGCATGACGCAGCGCATGGACATGCCGGAGATGCCGAAGAGGTCGCGGAAGACCAGAAGTCCGATCAGCATACCGACGATACAAATGAAGTAGATTATCCATTTGAATACGGACATGGGCTGAGTCAGGTGGTAGAGGATGATAAATCCTACGATAGCTACCAGAATAGTGCAGGCTGTTGATATATCCACGGAGCTTACAGCGAATACTTCTCCGAATACGACCAGAGATGCAACCAGAATTGCGTCGGTAAGGGCTGCAGGCAAGGCACGGAAGAGGATGTTTCGCATAAAATTGCCTTTTATAATGTCATGCGATGGAAGCTGTGAAAGCAGGAATCCGGGCAGTCCGATCGTAAACATGCTGATCAGAGAAATCTGAGACGGCTTGAGCGGATAGCTGAGCGAGAAGGCAATCGAGAAAACCGACAGGAGCAGGGAAAAAATGTTTTTTACCAGAAAGAGGCTTCCGGAACGTTCCATATTGTTTACAATCTGTCTTCCTTCCATAACGACTTCCGGCATGCTGCCGAAATCATTATTGAGAAGCACCAGCTGAGATGCCTGAGCTGCCGCGTCACTTCCTGCCGCCATTGCAATGGAACAGTCGGCATCCTTGAGGGCAAGAACGTCATTGACACCATCACCGGTCATGGCAACAGTCTTTCCTGCATCCTTGAGGGCATTGACGAACATCCTCTTCTGGGCAGGCGTTACGCGTCCGAACACGGTATATTTCAGTACAGCTTCATCGATATCATCCTGTGTATGAAGGGTAGAAGCATCAATGTAATATCCGGCATGGGCGATTCCTGCCTGGATTGCTACCTGAGATACCGTAACGGGATTATCACCGGAGATGACTTTTATATCGACGCCCTGGTCTGCGAAGAAGCGGAAGGTCTTCTCAACGTCCTTACGGAGCTTATTTGCAAGCACAACAAGCGCATAGGGAGTAAACTCTCCGGTCAAAGGCTTGCCGCCGGGATTTCCTTCATATTTTCCAAAAACCAGGACACGCAGTCCTTTGCTGCTTTCTTCGTCTATTCTTGCTTTATAATCGTCAATCCTGTCGCGAAGCACAAATTCAGGAGCACCGAGAACGTATGCACCGTCGTCGAAAGTCACGCTGCTGTATTTGTAGGCGGAAGAAAAGCCCGTCTTAGTCTGTACATGCCTGCCGGAAGCATTTGTGTAATGATCTTTCAGCGAAGCCATTGTAATGTTGTCATTAGACATAGCGGAAGCAAAATCTGATATCAGTGCCTCAAGATCAAGATTTTCAGGGCATCCGTCCAGACGAATGGTATCGCTTATGTTCATGGCATTTTCCGTGATGGTACCGGTTTTATCGACGCAGAGAACATTTACTCTGGCAAGCGTTTCGATGCATTTCATGTCATGGACAAGAACTTTTTTCATCGAAAGCTTTACTACGCCGGCTGCAAGCGTGACGCTGGTCAAAAGATAAAGTCCTTCCGGGATCATGCCGATAACGGCCGCAACCATAGAAGTGACACTGTCTTTGAGCGAATTTCCGGTCAGCCAGAAGCTCTGGTAGAAGAGGATAATGCCGATCGGAATTATGCAGATGCCAGCGAACATGACAATATGGTTCAGGGATCGGGTCATTTCCGACTGCTCGCCTTCCTTGGATGCCTTTGCCTCAAGGGTCAGCTTGGAAATATAGGAGTCCGGTCCGACTTTTTCCAGCCTGGCATAGCAGGTTCCTGAAACGATAAAACTGCCGGACATAAGCTGATCGCCCGGTTCTTTGGTGATCTCATCAGATTCACCGGTCAGGAGGGATTCGTTTACCTGTACGCTTCCTTCCATGACAATGGCGTCCGCCGGAATCTGGTTGCCGGCGGAAAAAATGACAATATCATCTCTGACCAGATGTTCCGCGGGAATCGTCTTAACCTTTCCGGAACGGACGACTTTGGCTTTCGGCGCTGTCATAACGTTTAGATTATCCAGAATTTTTTTTGCGTGAAGCTCCTGAATAATACCAATCAAACAGTTAGCAATGATGATCGGCAGGAAGGTCAGGTCCTTAAAGGATCCGACCATAACAAGCAGAATCGTGATGATCAGAAAAATCAGGTTGAAATAAGTGAGAACGTTGCTGCGGACAATTTCGCCTGTGGTTTTGGAAGGCGGTTCCATGGAATAATTTTCCCAGCCGTTTGCCTTGCAGGCCCTTGCCTGTTCCGCAGTCAGTCCGGTTTGAATATCCGGATTGAAGCGCTGCATTTTTTTTCTTTGCGGATGAAGAAGCGGAACCGCTTTCTTTTTGTTACGTGCCATAAGAACTTTTCTACTCTCCTAAGGAAAAATAAGTAAAGTGAAAATATGTAAAAACTGAAATGTTAAAAACGGACAGGTATATTTTCAGACAGCCGGCGGATACATTGTATGCTGCGAACATTCGGACTGAGTTTTAAAAATAGCATGCGAATGTTCAGTCGGCTTCTCTGATCTTTGAAATATCCGGTACGGCCATCAGTGAATAGTTCGTGTAATAAACGACGAATCCGGGCTTGGCACCGGCCGGCTTTCGAAGATTTTTTCTCTGGGTATAATCGATTTCAACCTTGGGCGCCTGTCTGCCTTTTGAATACCAGGCTGCCAGGCTGCCGGCTTCTTCAAATGTACGGTCGGGGAGCTCTTCGCCTTTTCCTTTAACGATCACATGAGAGCCGGGCATCTTTTTTGCATGGAACCACCAGTCGCTGCCGGATGCAAGCTTAAAGGAAACCTCTTCGTTTTGATAGTTGTTTTTGCCTACGTAGATATCATAGCCGTCCGAAGAGATATAGTGGAGCGGTTTTGAAGATATTTTTGTACGTCGGCCGGCGGAATCCTTCTTTGCCCGTATATAACCCGTATCGGTGAGTTCTTTCTGAATGCCGGCAAGGTCGTCTTCATCTATGGCGAGATCAAGGGAAGTCGCGACAGAGTCCAGATGTTCGATTTCCTGCTCGGAATCGGCAATCTGAACCGTCAGGGCTTCTTTTGTACGCTTCAGCTTGCTGTAACGGTCGAAATATTTTTTCGCGTTCTGGGACGGAGTAAGCGAAGGATCCAGCGGAACCTGTATTGGCTGGCCATCGTAGAAATTCACGGTTTCCAGGACTTTTGCTCCTTCTTCAAGTCCATAGCCGTAAGCATTGAGCAAATCTCCCCATACGCGGTATTTATCCATTTTTTCAGTATCTTTCATCTGCTTTTTCTGCAGGTTCAGTTTCTTGACTGTCCGTTCCATGGCAGTAGAGACAATATGCCTGAGATCAGCAGACTTCTGGCGAATCCGGGTTACCGCCTCTTTCCGGTCGTAAAATTCACCGATAAGGGCAGAAACAGATTCGTATTCTTTTGAAGCATACCCCTGATAAGTCTTCAGGGGCAGCGGTGAAAAAGCACAGGGTTCTTTTCCTTTATAATAGATGAACGGATGGAAATCTCCATCTTTTATCTGCCGGACCAGCCCGGAAAAAACTTCATGCAGTTCATCTGCCTGTTCCGGGCGAATTCCTTTTCCTGAAAGATCGCCGTCTATTCCTGCACGGAAACAGATTTCTTCCGCTGCCTGCGGAGAAAGACCGGTCAAACTTTGATATAAGACTTTAAAAACCGGAAGCGGCTGGTCCAGAATCTTAAGAAAATCCTCTTTGCTTACGGTCAGAGGGTCTTTTTTGTGCTGCGTGTCCGGGATGAAATATTCCCTTCCGGGCAGGACTTCTCGGACGGAACTTACGTTGAAAGAAATTTTCTTGATCGAGTCCACTATTACGTCTGATTCATCGACAAGAATGATATTACTGTGCTTGCCCATGATTTCCGTAATCAGACTAGCCTCTGTAAGATCCCCCATTTCATTTCTATGCTCGACCGTGATCCGGATGATCCGCTCTAGACCCGGCTGCGTAACACGAAGAATCTTGCCGCCGGCAAGCCTTTTGCGCAGAAGCATACAGAAATTAGGCGCCTGTATCGGAGAAGGCTTATTTTCTTCCACCAGGCGAATCAAAGGAAGCGAGGCGTTGGCAGAGAGGGAAACCCGTATATTGCGGCTGTTATTTTTAACAGTCAGTAGAATCTCGTCTTTCTCCGGCTGAGCGATTCTGGCTATCCGGCCGCCTGTAATCACCTTGTCCAGTTCCTGTCGTATATTTGCTATGGTAATTCCATCAAAAGCCATGAAAAAACTCCAAAAAGCCGATCCGGACAGGTCCGGCGGCTTACAATCCTAAAAATGTGATTTCAAACATAACCTTTAAATCGTAATTTTAGCATAAATTCCTTATTAAAGGAAGGTAACACAAGACAGCACGGTGTTACAGTATAGAGTGCTTTCGTTAAAAGTGTGTGAACACGCTCATAAACTCACATTTAGTAGGCTTTGCCAAAACTCCCGCATCTTTTTTGTGGTATTTTCTGCTTGTTTATGTTAGTGTTAAGAGCAAAAGGAAAATGTCCTATATTGTCGAAGTATGGCAGAAAGGAAGATTCTCATGAGTGTGAAATGTTTGAATGAAGGAGCATATCTGGTGCACGGTACAGAGATTGTACCTGCCTCCCGGGAATCAGAAGTAGAAGCTATGACAGGCAGTAAGCCGGATAAGAAGGAAGCCAGGAAGGGTACCATCGCCTGGTCGATTCTCAAAGATCACAACCGGTCCGGCAGCATGGATCAGCTGAAAATCCGTTTTGACGCCATGGCTTCTCACGATATTACTTTCGTCGGAATCGTGCAGACGGCAAGAGCTTCCGGCATGGATCATTTTCCGCTTCCCTATGTACTGACAAACTGCCACAATTCTCTGTGTGCTGTTGGCGGTACGATCAATGAAGACGACCATCTCTTCGGACTTTCCGCAGCAAAAAAATACGGTGGTATTTATGTTCCGCCGCATCAGGCAGTTATTCATCAGTTCATGCGGGAGAATTTCGCCGGCTGCGGCAAGATGATCCTGGGTTCGGATTCTCATACCCGTTATGGAGCTCTTGGCACAATGGCTATTGGAGAAGGCGGCGGCGAACTGGTCAAACAGCTGCTTGAAGATACTTATGATGTTAAGTATCCGGATGTTGTGGCCATTTACCTGACCGGAAAACCCCAGCCTTTTGTCGGACCGCAGGATGTTGCGCTCGCGATCATCGGCGCGGTCTATAAGAACGGTTACGTTAAGAATAAAGTCATGGAGTTTGTCGGCCCCGGCGTAGCTTCCATGACATGCGATTACCGTAACGGCGTTGATGTCATGACGACGGAGACCACCTGCCTGACTTCCGTATGGAGAACGGACGCTGAAACCAAAAACTTCCTGACCGTTCATGGAAGGGGAGACGATTATAAAAAACTTGATCCTGCGGACGTCGCCTATTACGATGGCGCCGTTGAAGTGGATCTGTCCACGATCAAACCGATGATCGCACTTCCGTTCCATCCGAGCAACACATTTGAAATTGATGAACTGAATGCAAACCTTGGCGATATCCTGCGTGAAACGGAGAAGGCAGCTGCTGAAGTTGACCATGGACAGGCAGAATATTCACTTACGGATAAAATTACAGAGAAGGGTCTTCAGGTCCAGCAGGCGGTTATTGCGGGCTGCGCAGGCGGTCTTTATACAAATATTGTAGAAGCAGCGAACTGCCTGAGAGGCAAAAACATTGGGAATGACGCCTTTACGCTTTCCGTTTATCCTGCGTCACAGCCTGTCTTTATTAATCTGTCCAGACAGGGTTATACTGCAGATCTGATGGAATCCGGCGCTGTTATTCGCACCGCTTTCTGCGGCCCCTGCTTTGGTGCAGGCGATACGCCGGCTAATAACACGCTCAGCATCCGTCATACTACCAGAAACTTCCCCAACAGAGAAGGATCCAAGCCCGGAAACGGCCAGATGGCTGCGGTTGCTCTGATGGACGCACGTTCGATTGCTGCGACTGCGGCAAACGGTGGAATCCTGACTTCCGCGGAGAATTTTGACTGCTGGGGAAAGGTACCGGATTATACCTATGATGGCAGAGTCTATCAGAGCCGCGTTTATTACGGCTTTGGCAAAGCAGATCCGGATGCGAAGCTGGTTTATGGTCCCAATATCAAAGACTGGCCGGCTATGGAAGAGCTTTCCGATAACATCCTGCTTAAAGTCTGCTCCAGAATCATGGATGATGTTACGACTACAGATGAACTGATTCCGTCCGGCGAGACTTCCAGTTATCGTTCCAACCCGCTCGGCCTGGCAGAATTCACCCTGTCCAGAAGGGATCCGGAATATGTTGGAAAATCAAAGAAAGTGTTCCGGGCAGAGGCTCTCCGCCTGTCCGGTATGGATATGACCGAAGCAGAACATAGCTATTCGGAGGCGTTTGATAAGCTTGCAGAAGCTGCAGGCCTTGATGGCGCAAAGCTCTCTGATACGGAGATCGGTTCCGCTATTTATGCAAAAAAGCCGGGCGATGGATCCGCCAGGGAACAGGCAGCCAGCTGCCAGAGAGTTCTGGGCGGCCTTGCCAATATTACAGAAGAATACGCGACGAAGCGTTATCGCTCCAACGTCATGAACTGGGGCATGATTCCTTTCCAGATGAAAGGGGAGCCTGCTTTTGACGCAGATGATTATATTCTCGTACCGGGTATCCGTACCGCGCTTTCTGAGAATAAACTCGATGATATAAAAGCATACGTCCTGCATGATGGAAAAGTGACAGAACTCAGTCTTTACATCACGCCGATGACAGAAGAGGAGCGGAAGATCGTCATGGCCGGATGCCTGATCAACTTTAACCGCAATCGCAGGAAAGCAAAATGAGAAAAAGTATTTTTGGTTTGACGCATGCTGCAGCATGATTTATAATTTCATCTTACGGACTTGCCGGGAGAAGTATATGAGTATGCTGATCAACATTGGATTTGGAAATGTCGTAAATTCAGATAAAATCCTTGCTGTCGTCGGCCCCGGAGCCGCTCCTTCCAAGCGTATCGTTGCCAGGGCAAAGGAGGAAGGACGTCTGATTGACGCTACAGAAGGCCGTAAGACAAAGTCTGTCGTGATCATGGACCATGGCAGTGTCGTGCTGTCTGCCCTGCAGCCGGATACGATTACAAGACGGTTCAACGAACCGCAGGTAAGGGAATCAAAGCTGATCCTGCAGTAAGTTTATTGAAGGAGTCATAAGGAATTATCTCATGTCAGATAGAGGAGTACTTACGATTCTTTCCGGTTTTTCAGGTTCCGGAAAGGGAACGGTAGTCAGAAGACTGCTGGAAAAATACGATAATTATGCGGTATCCGTATCGGTTACGACCCGAAATCCGCGTCCGGGCGAGGAAGAAGGGAAAGCCTATTTTTTCCGTTCGGAGAATGAATTTCAGAAGATGGTGAAAGAAGATGCTTTTCTGGAATATGCCTCTTATGTAGACCATTCTTATGGTACGCCGAGATCCTATGTTGAAGAAAACATGGAAGCAGGGAAAGACGTTATTCTGGAAATTGAGATGCAGGGCGCCATGCAGGTTAAAAAGAAGATGCCGGAAGCGCTGCTTCTGTTTGTTACGCCGCCTTCTGCAGATGAACTGAAGAGACGCCTTTGCGGCAGAGGCACAGAGACGGAAGAGGTTATTGCTTCACGGCTGAAACGCGCAGCAGAAGAGGCGGAAGGCATGGAAAATTATGACTATCTGGTTGTAAATGATACCGTTGAAGACTGCGTCGATCAGATTCATTCTCTTATCCGGAACGAACATTTGAAGATGAGTGCGAATACTGGGTTCATCCGGGAAATCAAAAAAGAACTGACTCAGTTTAAGTGACTTCACAGGATTGCCCGGAGCCTGTTTGAAATTTATTTATAGCTGTAAAAAAATTCAGTATAGCTGTAAAAGAAATTCAGTATAGTTGTAAAAATAGTTTTTGAAAGGAGCTGCAATTTATGTTACATCCTTCTTACAAGGAAATGATTGAGAAACTTAATTCTGAGGCTAATACGGATCCGGAGGAGGCTCCTCTTGTTACGAGCCGTTATTCCATCGTTCTGGCGGCAGCAAAAAGAGCACGTCAGATGATCGGAGGAGCGGAACCGCTTATCAAGGCTACAGATGAGGATGGAAGAATGCGCAAGCCTCTGTCCATTGCAGTTGACGAGCTTTACGAAGGCAAGGTCCATATTCTTCCCAGAGAAGATGAGGATGCTTAAGTAAGAATGAAAGTATTTTTTGTCTCGCTGGGATGCGATAAGAACCTGATTGATTCCGAACACATGCTGGGATCTCTTTCAAAAGAGGGATATACCATTACCGACAATGAGGAGGAAGCGGACGTTATCATCGTCAATTCCTGCTGCTTCATTGATTCAGCAAAGGAAGAGAGCATTGGAACCATTCTGGAAATGGCGAAATATAAGACGGAGGGGAACTGTAAAGCCCTGATTGTCGCAGGATGCATGGCACAGCGCTACAAGGAAGAAGTACTTCAGGAAATTCCTGAGGTTGACGCGATCCTTGGTACGACAGCCTATGATGCAATTGCGGAAGTTGTGAAAGAAGCCATGGGCGGTCAGACGCCGGTCCGAATGGATGATCTTTCGGAGCTTCCGGGAGAACATTCCAAACGTATTCTCACTACCGGCGGATTCTATGAATATCTGAAGATTGCGGAAGGATGCAATAAGAACTGCGCTTACTGTGTCATTCCAAGTGTCCGCGGACCTTATCGGAGTGTCCCCATGGAAAAAGTCCTTGGGGAGGCAAGAGAACTAGCAGATCAGGGAGTCGAGGAACTCATCCTTGTAGCCCAGGAAACAACCCGTTACGGTGTTGACCTTTATGGGACCAAGATGCTGCACATTCTGCTGAAAGACCTCTGCGAGATACCGGGCATACGATGGATCCGCATTCTTTACTGCTATCCGGAAGAAATTTATCCGGAAATGGTAAGAGTCATGAAGGAAGAGCCCAAGATCTGTCATTATCTGGATCTGCCTATTCAGCACTGCAGCGATACGGTACTGAAAAGGATGGGACGTTACACAAATAAAATAGAACTAACCGAAAGAATTGCATACCTCAGGAAGGAAATTCCGGATATTGCGCTTCGAACTACGCTGATCACAGGATTCCCCGGTGAAACAGAAGAGGAACACCGGGAGATGCTGGACTTCATAAAAGAAATCCGCTTCGACAGGCTGGGTGTTTTTACCTATTCACAGGAAGAAGGAACTCGGGCAGCAGAAATGCCGGATCAGATTCCGGAAGAAATCAAGCTTGACCGGAGAGACGCGCTGATGGCTGCACAGCAGGAAATATCCACCATGCGCGGCAGAAATCTGATTGGAAAAACGCTGGAAGTATTTGTAGAAGGCTTCGCCGGCGAAGAGGATGCGTATATAGGCAGGACTTATGCGGACGCTCCGGGCGTCGACGGTTATTTCTTTATCAGCACAGACCAGACGCTCCATTCCGGCGACTTTGTCAGGTCAAAGGTGACAGGAGCCATGGAATACGATCTGATCGGGGAATTTTTGGAGGAAGACGAAGATGAATCTGCCGAATAAGCTGACGATATTGAGGATGATCATGATTCCTTTTTTCGTCATTTTCATGAAGATTCCGAATTTCGCGGCAGGACGCTATATCGCCCTTGTTATTTTTATCGCCGCAAGCCTTACGGATACAGCAGACGGCTATATTGCCAGAAAATATAACCTGATCACGGATTTTGGTAAGTTTATGGACCCGCTGGCAGATAAACTCCTGGTTATTACGGCTATGATCTGTCTGATTGACACGAAAGAAATTCCTTCCTGGGTCGTCATGATCATCATTGCCCGTGAGTTTATTATCAGCGGCTTCCGGCTTGTGGCGGCCGATAATGGCATTGTCATCGCTGCCAGCAAGTGGGGGAAGCTGAAGACCATTACACAGATGACCATGATCATTGTAATCCTTCTGAATGTACCTGCCTTCTTTTATCTGGAACAGGTACTGATCTATCTGGCTTTGGCCCTCACTGTGATTTCTCTTATGGATTACATCATAAAGAATAAAAAAGTACTGGGCAGCACTAAATGAATACTTACCGTTTATGCAGTAAAATGATTGAGCTTCTGAAAGAACATGCATGGAAGATTTCAACGGTGGAATCGTGTACGGGGGGAATGATTGCTTCCTCCCTTGTCGATGTCCCCGGAGCTTCTGACGTTCTTGAGGAAGCTTTTGTTACGTATTGCGACAGGGCAAAACAGGAACTAGTCGGCGTTAGCAGGAATACTTTGGAAAAATATACTGCCGTAAGTTCGGAATGCTGTCGTGAAATGGCATTTGGCGGAGCAGACAGGGCGGGGGCTGACGTCTGCCTGTCCGCTACCGGCTATGCAGGGCCTGACGGGACACCGGAAGAGCCTGCCGGTCTTGTTTACGTCGGGTGTACGGTACATGGAAAAACAGAAGTGAAAGAGCTGCATCTTTTTGGCGGAAGAAATGAAGTCAGAAGGCAGGCGGCAGACGAAGCATTGGAGCTTGCTCTGAATATGATAGAGCAGGAAGTGAAAGAAGGAAGGAGACTTTGAAATGGTAAAGGCCAACAAGAATTATTTAAGACTCCAGGGGAGCTATCTCTTCTCGACCATTGCGCAGAAGGTATCGACTTACAGCGCCGCACATCCGGATGCTGATATCATCCGTCTGGGAATCGGAGACGTTACAAGACCGCTGACTCCCTCTATTATTAAAGCGCTCCATGAATCCGTAGATGAAATGGCCGATGCAGAACGCTTCCGCGGATACGCACCGGATCTGGGATATGATTTCCTTCGCAAGGCAATTGCAGAGGAATACCGGAACAGAGGCTGCAGAATTGAGGATGACGAGATTTTCGTTTCAGATGGCGCAAAGAGCGATTCCGGAAACATCCAGGAAATTTTCAGCGACGATGCAAAGATTGCTGTCTGCGATCCGGTCTATCCGGTTTATGTTGATTCCAATGTCATGGCCGGACGATCCGGAGACTGGGATCCTGAAAAGGGCGGTTACAGCAATTTCATATATATGCCCTGTACAGAAGAGAACAATTTTGCTCCGACATTTCCGGACCGGGTGCCGGATGTCATTTATCTGTGCTTCCCAAATAACCCGACCGGAGCTGCAATTACGAAACCGGAGCTGCAGAAATGGGTAGACTATGCCAATGAGCATAAGGCAGTTATCCTCTATGATGCTGCTTATGAAGCTTATATTTCCGAACCGGGTATTCCGCATACCATCTATGAGTGTGAGGGAGCAGAAACCTGCGCGATTGAAATCCGCAGTTTTTCCAAAAATGCAGGCTTCACCGGCGTAAGACTTGGCTTTACTGTCATTCCGAAAGCCCTGAAAGCGGAAGATGTGAGCCTGCATGATCTCTGGGCGAGAAGGCACGGAACAAAATATAATGGTGCGCCTTATATCATCCAGAGAGCAGGAGCTGCAGTCTATACACCGGAAGGACAGAAAGAGGTCAGGGAACTGGTGGATTACTATATGCGAAATGCAAAGGTTATTTACCAGGGGCTGAAGGACGCCGGCTTTACTGTCTATGGAGGAGTAAATGCTCCCTATATCTGGCTGAAAACGCCGGACGGGATGACGAGCTGGGAGTTCTTTGATCACCTGCTTGAAGAGGTCAAGATTGTCGGTACACCGGGTTCCGGCTTCGGACCGCATGGAGAAGGGTACTTCCGCCTTACCGCTTTTGGAAGCTATGAGAATACTGTGCGCGCAATTGACAGAATAAAAAAATCAATCTGATTATAAGATTTTTTCAGGAGGATAACTATTATGGAAAAAATCAAAATGACGACTCCCCTGGTTGAAATGGACGGAGATGAAATGACCAGGATTCTCTGGAAGATGATCAAAGACGAACTGATCCTTCCCTTTATTGATCTGAAGACAGAGTATTATGATCTGGGACTGAAGCACCGCGATGAAACCAATGATCAAGTCACGATTGACTCAGCGGAAGCAACGAAAAAATATAAAGTCGCTGTCAAATGCGCTACGATCACGCCGAATGCTGCCAGAGTAGAAGAGTACGGTCTGAAGGAAATGTGGAAGAGTCCAAACGGTACGATCCGTGCGATTCTGGACGGAACGGTTTTCCGTACTCCAATCGTTGTAAAGGGGATAGAGCCCTGCGTAAAAAACTGGAAAAAGCCGATTACGCTTGCCCGTCATGCTTATGGTGACGTTTACAAGAATTCAGAACTGCGCATACCCGGACCGGGAAAGGTAGAACTTGTCTACACTCCGGCAGATGGTTCTGAATCAAAGAAAATTCTCGTTCATGATTTTGCAGGGCCGGGCGTTGCTCAGGGTATGCATAATCTGGATGATTCCATTACAAGCTTTGCGAAGAGCTGCTTTGAGTATGCACTTTCCGTCAGGCAGGATCTCTGGTTCGCGTCAAAAGATACCATTTCCAAGATCTACGATCATCGTTTCAAGGATATTTTTGCCGAGATGTATGAGAAGGATTACAAGGAAAAATTTGAGCAGGCGGGAATTACTTATTTCTATACCCTGATCGATGATGCAGTGGCCCGGCTGATGAAGTCGGAAGGCGGCTTTATCTGGGCATGTAAAAACTATGACGGCGACGTTATGAGCGATATGGTATCCTCCGCATTTGGCTCGCTTGCCATGATGAAGTCCGTGCTGGTTTCTCCGCATGGATATTATGAATACGAGGCTGCACACGGCACGGTACAGCGCCATTATTACAAGTACCTGAAAGGAGAAGAGACTTCCACAAACTCTGTAGCAACAATCTTCGCCTGGACCGGAGCACTCAGAAAACGCGGAGAACTGGACGACATTAAGGAACTTGCTGTCTTTGCGGATAAATTGGAAAAAGCGACACTGGATACTATAGAGTCCGGAAAGATGACAGGCGACCTGGTCCGCATGACTACGATTCCGAACCCGACAAAACTGAACTCGGAAGACTTTATCAAAGCCATCCGCACGACCCTGGAAGAGAGCCTGTAAGCAGGAGTGCCGGAAAAGCGGTCTGTCAGATAAAGCAGGATAAAGAGAATCAATAAGGAAAAACAATAAAGAGAAACAATCAAGAAAAATAATTAAGAAACAGAATTAAGAAGAACAATAAAAGAAGACAAAAAAAGACGCTGCAGGATGTATGTAAAATATAGCTCCTGCAGCGCTTTTCTATCTGCCGCGCAAGCAAACGGCATGAAAGCAGAGGACCGGTCTGTCAATGGCTGAAAGAGTTTGCTGCAGCGCTTCTATTCCGACAGCTCTTCCCACTGCACATAAAGTTCCTCCAGCCTGTCATTGTTTTCCTTCTGTTCTTTTGCCAGTTCCGCACATTTTACAGGATCTGTCGCCACATCCTGCTTCAGGTATTCGTCATCGATTTCTTTATTTCGCTTTTCAAGGCGATCAATTTCTTCTTCAACTTTTCTGAGATCGTTCTTTCTTTTGCGAATCTTTGCCTGCTCTTCCTTCTGGGCCTTCCAGTCCAGAGCTGCATTAGCAGACCCGGACTGTGCAGAAGAAGTGACTCTCTTTACGCCGGGAACGCCGGCAAAAGCGGAACCCTTCAGCGCCTGGCCGGCTGCTGTTTTTCTTGTTCCGAGATCGGATACCGGCGCGGCATCTGCATAGATTCTTGTCATTTCCTCTCTTTTTTCGAGATAGTAGTCATAATTTCCAATATAATTAACAAAGACATGATTTGCCAGATCCAGAATCCTTGTGCAGGTCTGGTTGATGAAATAACGGTCGTGGCTGACGTAGAGGACGGTTCCGGTATAACTGTTCAGGGCATCTTCCAGAATTTCCTTAGAAATGATATCCAGATGGTTGGTCGGCTCGTCCAGGATCAGGAAGTTCGCTTCCGAAAGCATAAGCTTTGCCAAAGCTACGCGGCCGCGTTCGCCTCCTGACAGTGTCTCGATCTTCTGAAAAACTTCATCGCCGGTGAATAGAAAAGCAGCCAGGGTTTTGCGAATCTCCGTCTGATTCAAAGTCGGATAGTCATCGGAAATTTCTTCAAAAATTGTTTTTTCCGGATGAAGGAGCTGGTGTTCCTGATCATAATAGCCGATGTGGACGTGGGCACCTTTTGTAATCGTTCCGGCGTCCGGTCTTACAAGATGGTTGATCATCTTGAGCAGGGTGGTTTTGCCTGTGCCATTGCTGCCAATGATAGCAACCCGCTCCCCTTTTTTTATCTCGATATTCTGGTCTGCGAAAAGCAGCTGATCGGGGAAAGATTTGGACAGCCCCCGTATTGTCAGGACGTCGTTGCCGGACTCGATGCGCGGTACAAGCGTGATCCGCATATCCGCCGCCGTTTCCTGAGGCTTCTCCAGAAGTTCGGTTTTCGCCAGCATTTTTTCACGGCTTTCGGCTCGTTTGATCGACTTTTCCCGGTTGAACTGCTTAAGCTTTCTGATAACGGCTTCCTGATGCTGGATTTCCGCCTGCTGGTTTGCCCATGCCCGCATTTCTGCCTTCCGCATCTCGGATTTCTTGCGGCTGAAATCATTATAATTACCCTTGAATACAAGTGTTTTTCCGTTTTCAATCTCTATAACTTTTCCAACAATTCGATTCAGAAAATAGCGGTCATGAGAGACGATCAGGACCGCACCTCTGTAATTGGACAGATAGGATTCCAGCCAGGCAGCGGAATTAAGATCCAGATGGTTTGTCGGCTCATCCAGGAGCAGAAGGTCCGGCCTTGTCAGAAGGAGACGCCCCAGAACGATGCGCATCTTCTGACCGCCGGATAAGGTCTGCATGCGGCGGTCGAACTCATCTTCGTTAAAGCCAAGTCCTTTCAGAACGCCGGAAATTTCACTTTCTGCGGCATAGCCATTCTCCAGTTCAAACTGATGGGAGAGGTCTGTATATTCACGGGTAAGCGCATCCATCTCATCACTGTCCGCATTTTTCATAAGCGCTTCAATTTCCCGAAGCCGCTTCTCCATTGCAAAAACAGGTTCCTTTGCTTTTCTTACCTCTGAATATACTGTTTCGCTTCCTTCAGGCTCCTGGTACTGCGCCAGGTAGCCGAGCTGTTTGCCATGAGAGAGTGTGACGATTCCGTTATCGGCTTCCATTTCACCGGTGATAATGCGCAGCAGGGTGGACTTGCCTGCGCCATTAATGCCGATCAGAGCAGCCTTTTCATTCTCTTCAAGATTAAAAGATACATCCCGGAGAACGGGAGCAGAACCGAATGCTTTTTCAATATGCTGACAGGATAAAATCATAATAAAACTCCATGAATAAGGGTGTATGTACTTGAATATCGGGCAGGAAAGAAAAAAGCCTGAAGGGATAAAACTTTTCAGAATAACTTTTTTTGACCAATAGTCTTTTGTACATTGCGGGTGCTATTGTAACATCATGGCGCGCAGCGATTCAAGTAGGGATGATATTGTTAAAATTCTTTTTATCTTTGACACTTTAATAACAATCTTATATAATGAAATAAGATTGCAGCTGCGGATGCCGGGTTTCTCATTTTTCAGTTGGTCTCGCAAAGAACGCGGGGACCGGAAGACTGCAGTCAAAATGCACGGAGGTCGGGTAAAATTGGAGAAAAAGGCTATTTCAAAAGCGGTTATTAAAAGGCTTCCACGGTATTACAGATATCTGGGCGGCCTTCTGGATGCCGGAGTTGAGAGAATCTCATCCGGTGAACTGAGCGCAAGAATGAAGGTTACAGCTTCGCAGATCCGCCAGGATCTCAACAATTTCGGCGGATTCGGTCAGCAGGGCTACGGATATAATGTCCGTTATCTGCGAAATGAGATCGGCAAGATCCTCGGTCTGGACAAAACGCATAATATGGTTATTATCGGCAGCGGCCATCTTGGACAGGCCCTGGCTAATTATACCGGTTTTGAACACAACGGCTTCCATATCGTTGCAATGTTTGACATCCGAAAAGAACTGGAAGGAACGCTGGTAAACGGAATTCCGGTCTACCTTCTGGAAGATCTGCCTAAAATCATTAAAGAAAAAAATGTAGAAATAGCTGCTCTGACGCTGCCGAAAGCCAAGGCGCTTGACGTCGCCAATATTCTGAAGGATAACGGTATTCATGCAATCTGGAATTTTGCGCATACAGATCTGGATCTGGTTATGCCGGACGACGTTATCGTGCAGAACGTTCATTTGATTGAAAGCCTGATGCAGCTTTCCTTCAGTTTAAAAACCCTGGAGGAGCCGGCCGGAGAAGCAAAATTTTCCGGAGAAGAAAGTGAATGAGGAAGAAAAGGTATGGACATATATAAGGAAACGGCCGCACATGTTCCTTATATATGTCTATTCTTTTTAAGGACCCATGTCCTTTGCGGAACCGGCAGGTAAAAGGGCATTCTCTGTCTGCCCGCAATGATTTTTCAGTATTGCTGTCATAAATTTTTTAAAATGCGGAGAAAAACATGGATATTATATTAAATGCAGACCAGTCGCAGAGGGCAGACCGGTACACAAGTGAAGTGATCGGCATTCCATCCCTGGTCCTTATGGAGCGCGCCGCGGTTTCCGCGTGTCAGGAGATTGAGAATGGGACTTATGATCTGTCAGATGTTCTGGTCGTATGCGGAAGCGGGAATAATGGCGGAGACGGTGCTGCGATTGCCAGGATTCTTTTTGAGGACGGCGTTTCGGTAAGGCTTTACTGCTGCGGCAGCGAAGAAAAGTACAGCAGCCAGATGGCGGTCCAGATGAAAGCCCTGAAAAAAATCGGAGTTCCCATTGATGAGGACTTCAAGCCGGATGGGGCAACCCTTCTGGTTGACGCGATTTTTGGAATCGGTTTGAAAAGAGAGATTACAGGACATTATGCTGAGGTTATTGACGGCATGAATGAAGCCTGCCTGCCGGTCGTTTCCATTGATATGCCGTCCGGCATCAGTACCGATACCGGAAAAGTCTGTGGTACTGCTGTGGAAGCCTGCACGACGGTCACGTTTACCGGCCTGAAACCCGGCCTCTGTCTCTATCCGGGTGCACAATATGCCGGGAAGATTGCTGTGAAGAGCGCAGGCATTCAGGTACCGGATGAAATCAGAGAACAATGTTATGCTTACTGCATAGAAGAAGAGGATCTTTCAATCCTTAAGGACAGGCAGAAGTGCGGCAATAAGGGGACATTTGGCAAAGTCCTTGTCATTGCCGGCAGCCATGATATATTCGGAGCAGCTTATCTGGCTGCTTCCGGCGCCTTTTCTACCGGTGCCGGCATGGTTCGGATTGTAACAGAAGAGGCAAACAGGACAGCCCTTTACAGCCTGCTTCCGGAGGCACTTTTCCGCTTTTACAGCAAGGACGAAGTGGATTTTTCTTTCCTTGAAGATGATCTTGACTGGGCGGACAGTGTTCTCATCGGTCCCGGGCTTGGCAGGGAGCAGGTTTCCAAGCGCCTCCTTCGCAGCTTCCTGGAAGCAAATGCAGGAAGCAGAAAAGGTACGGTCCTGGATGCGGATGCTTTGAATATCCTTGCCGGGGAACCGGATCTCTTTGAAAAAATAGTTTTTCCGGCAGTCGTGACGCCGCATATTGGAGAAATGTCCCGCCTTACCGGCAAAAAGATCAGTGAAATAAAAGAAGATCTTCCTGGGACTGCCGTTCAATTTGCAAAAGAAAGAAAGGTCAGCTGCGTTCTTAAGGATGCCAGAACAGTCACAGCGGATCCTTTTGGAAACATCTGGCTTAATCTTACCGGCTCGGATGCCCTGGCAAAGGCAGGAAGCGGAGATGTGCTTGCCGGAATTGCTGCCGGCTGCATAGCAAGATTTGCCAAATGCGGACAGGGCACGGAAGAGTTTATGGGATTGGTCGGAGCGCTTGCGGCATACCTGCACGGCAGGTGCGGCCAGGAAGCCGGGCAGAAAACTTCAGCAAACACAGTTCTGGCCAGGGATATTATCCGGTACATGGCTCAATATATTTGACGTAGGGCGGCTGACGGTGCTAGAATTCCTATGTTATGCTTGTGAGAACCGTGTTCGGATATCCGATACGGGATATGCCCTAAATCAGATGCAGGATACGATATCAAACAAATAAAATAAGAATATTTTTTAAAAACAGCGAGGAGAATCAAATGTCAGGACATTCAAAATTTGCCAACATCAAGCACAAAAAAGAGAGAAACGATGCCAAGAAGGGCAAAGTTTTTACCATTATTGGCCGTGAGATTGTCATTGCGGTAAAGGAAGGCGGTCCGGATCCGGCTAACAACAGCAAGCTTCGTGACGTAATCGCAAAAGCGAAGGCTGCAAATATGCCGAACGATACCATTGACCGCGGCATCAAGAAGGCAGCAGGCGACCAGAATGCTGATAACTATGAGCGCATCAATTATGAAGGCTACGGCCCGGGCGGAATTGCTATTATCGTCGAAACACTGACGGACAACCGCAACCGTACGGCAGCGGACGTAAAATCTGCTTTTTCAAAGGGAAACGGCAATGTTGGCACGCCGGGCTGCGTATCCTTTATGTTTGATGAAAAAGGACAGATCCTCATCGACAAAGAAGAGTGTGACATGGATCCGGATGACCTGATGATGGAAGTTCTGGATGCAGGAGCAGAAGATTTCCAGGACGACGAAGACAGCTATGAAGTCCTTACAGACCCGAATGACTTCTCTACCGTAAGAGAGAACCTTGAGAAGAAGGGCATTCCTATGGCTGAGGCGGACGTCGTTATGATCCCGCAGAACAGAACGGCACTCACCGGCGAAGAAGACAGGAAGAACCTGCAGAGAATTCTGGATTTCCTGGATGACAGCGACGACGTTCAGAACGTTTATACCAATCTCGAGGGAGAACTGGACGAGGAGTAAACGGATAATATGTCTTTTTTTCAGGCGGTCCTGTTCGGACTTGTCAGTGCAGCGGCTGCGGCTCTTCCGTTTGGAAGCTCTGCGCTTATGATGCTGATGGCGCATATAACAGGAATTACGGGAGATGTAAGCCTTCCGCTGTTTACTGTTTTCCACATTGGCATCTTAACTGCGATCCTGGCTGTTTACCGGAAAGAGATTGGAAAACTGATTCTGGCTCTTATAGGGGCAGGAGGAGATCTTTTTTTCAATATCAATATTTTCCTGTTTCGAAGGCATATAGCAGGGCATGAGCCTTATCGGGATGTTTTTTCAGGGGAAGACCGGAAAATGGCAGTTTCCATATTCCTGACGACCCTGATCACAAGCCTGATGGGGCTGGTCCTGAAGGGGTTCTCAGAGAATGCGTCCGGTAATATGCTTGCCGCCGGGGGTGGGCTTCTGATCACAGGACTGGTCCTTGCGGTCGGTTCCTATATGAAGCAGCAGAATAAAAAAGCAGCCGGCTTAAAGCTTTCGGACGCCTGCCTGATCGGAATTCTGCAGGGGATCTCTGTTATTCCGGGCATTTCCAGAATGGGAATGGTTTCTGCAGGAGCCTGTGGAGCAGGTTTTTCAAGAAAGCTCTTGGCGGATTATTCTTATCTCTGCGCAGTGCCTGTTATCATCGGAGCTATTTTGATGGAAAATCCGCTGGGACAGACATCTGCTTTTCAGGATATTGAGGCGATTTACCTTATTGTAGGGATTGCCATAAGTTTTATTGCAGGAATTTACCTTGTCCGCCTTGGGAGAAAGGTCATCTCGAAAAGGACTTTGAGGGGCTTCGCAGTGCTGGATGGCGTGCTTGGCGTCCTGATGATCGGGCTTTACCTGGGGATGGAGCTGTATAATTAAGATGTATGTGCTAAAAGTATAATACCGGTGTGGGAAGACTTTTGACACCGGTATCATAAATAATTGTAATGTTTAAGCCATAAAAAGGGGAAGATCAGTTTGGCTCAGACAAAAAAGAAGAATACAAGTTATTCAGGCGGTTCACAAAAGAAGACGAAGAATACGCAGCCGGCCGGGCAGAAAAGGGGAACCCGGTCCGTAAAAAGATCTGCTGCCGGCAAGACGGCAGGCAGAACAGAAGCGGAGATCAGACTTCATGATGAAATCATGGTGCTTCTTCTTCTGGCTGCATCAATCCTTCTCTTCCTTGGAAATATGGGGCTTGGAGGAATAGCCGGAAACTGGGTAAGGACCATTTTGTTCGGCCTTTTCGGCATCCCTGCTTATATATTCCCATTTGTGCTTTTCTTTCTTGGCGCCTTTCTTATCGCGAACGATGCCGGCTCGCTTTCCGCAAGGAAAACAGGCGGCTTTCTTGGCATTTATCTTTTTTCCTGCGCTTTTTTCCAGATTATTTCGTCCGGATTTGAAAAAGGACGTGGACTGACGGATTATTTCAGGACCAGTGCCTATGACCATTCCGGAGGCGGGATCATCGGCGGCGCGATCGTAGCATTTCTGGGATCACTGTTTGGTTATGCGGGCGCTGTCGTGATCATCATTATCGCTCTGATCATTTCTGCTATCATTATGACGCAGAAGCCTCTCATTTCTTCTATTAAAGAATCAAGCACGGAAAAATTCATGGAGGCACGCGACAGCCGCTACGAGAGGATGCAGCAGAAGCTGGAGCGGAAGGAACAGAGGAGACTGGACCGGGAAGCTTATCTGGAAAAAAGAGATCAGGAGATCCGGAACCGGGCTGAAGAAAAGAGAAGAAAAGAAGAGGCGGAAACGGCCAGAAGAAACCGGAGGAGAGATCTGGCACAAGACGGAAATGACGGCCCGCAGATCGTTACACTGAAAGCGGATAGCGCCGGAGAACAAAGCGGCAGTGACCTTGGAACAGATCGCTCCCATTTAAAAAGAAAAACATCCGTGCAGAATCAGATGGCGGCGCCGGAAGAACCGGCTGCAGCGGTCACGATACCTTCCGCCGAACAAAGCTATAAACCGGATCCGATTCCGGATTGTGTTATTTCCGGACCGGTCGCGGTTCGCAATCAGAAACCTGTTTCCGCAGAAGAACTGATGGAAGAAGAAGCGGAATCCGGCAGTGAAGAAAAGGCAGCTGTTCCGCGTAAGGTACGGTCTGTTGGAGGCGCGGACGAGGAAGTTCAGGAAGAACTGAAGAAAGAAGCGGAAAAAGAGGAAGAACTTCCTTATGTAATCCCGTCTTTAGGCCTTCTGAATAAATCAGAGGGGCCAAGGCAGGCAGACACTGCGGACCATTTGAAATCCGTAGCTTCAAAGCTTCAGGAAACGCTTCATAATTTCGGCATTGACGTTACCATTTCTCATATAAGCTGCGGACCAACGGTAACAAGATATGAGATGGTCCCGCAGTCCGGAGTCAGAGTCAGCAGGATCCTGAGCCTGACAGACGACATTAAGCTTGCTCTGGCAGCTGCGGACGTACGAATTGAAGCTCCTATACCCGGAAAATCAGCCATTGGAATAGAAGTACCAAATAAAACAAATGTCGCCGTCCTCTTAAGTGAAATGCTGGGCTCGGATGCTTACCGGTCCTTCCGCGGCAAGATAGCTTTTGCAGTCGGGAAAGATATAGCGGGATTGCCGGTCGTAACCGACCTTTCCAAGATGCCCCATGTACTGATCGCAGGAGCCACCGGTTCCGGAAAATCTGTCTGCATCAATACGCTGATCATGAGCATCCTGTACAAGTATGGACCGGATCAGGTACGACTGATCATGATAGATCCGAAGATGGTCGAACTTTCAGTTTATAATGGCATCCCTCATCTGTTCGTACCGGTTGTGACGGATCCCAAGAAGGCGGCAGGAGCTCTGAACTGGGGCGTATCCGAAATGACGGAGCGATATCGGAAATTTGCGGAAGCCGGCGTTCGGGATATGGAAGGCTACAATCAGAAGGTTGACGCCGCACGGGAACAATACGCCAGATTCCTGAAGGAGAAGGAAGCAGAGGCTAAGGAAGCTTCAGAAAAGGGAGAAGCCCTGATCGAGGACGATACGGAGGAAACTTTTTCTCTGGCAAAAATGAAAAAGATGCCTCGGATCGTCATCATAGTCGATGAGCTGGCAGACTTGATGATGGTTGCCCAGCATGAAGTCGAAGATGCCATTGTCAGACTGTCTCAGCTTGCCAGGGCTGCCGGAATTCATCTGGTCATTGCTACCCAGCGTCCTTCTGTAAATGTCATTACCGGACTGATTAAAGCCAATATGCCGTCCAGAATCGCCCTGGCTGTATCTTCCGGCGTTGATTCCAGAACGATCCTTGATATGAATGGAGCCGAAAGGCTTCTGGGCAAAGGAGATATGCTCTTCGCGCCTCAGAATCTGCCCAAACCGGTCAGAATTCAAGGTGCCTTTGTATCCGATGACGAAATCGCGCGGGTAGTAAAATTCCTGAAAAAAAAGGCAGGAGATCATCAGTACGATGAAGAGATACAGAAGCAGATTAATTCATCTTCCTCTAAAGCTGCGGCTTCAATTGATGGAAGCTCGGATGAGGAAGGAGATACGGATGCCTACTTTGCAGATGCGGGCAAGCTGATCATTCAGAAGGACAAAGCTTCCATTGGAATGCTGCAGCGTGCCTTCCGAATTGGTTTCAATCGCGCTGCAAGGATCATGGACCAGCTGGCAGATGCCGGCGTGGTAGGAGCTGAAGAGGGTACAAAACCCAGAAAAGTATTAATGACACTGGATCAGTTTGAGAATTATCTGGAGGAAAACTGATGAGAAAGTGCGATTACTGCGGTGCAGATATCCCGGATGATGAGCTGAAATGCCCGGTTTGCGGTCATGAGGTACAGCTGGTTCCGGATTATGAACCGCTGGAAAATCTTTCACTCGGCGAATCGATCGATAATGACGATCCATACGCAGGAGAAAGCGAAAGAGACCTTTATGCCAAGGAAGACACCTATTACGAAGGGAATCATAGAAGCCATCAGGAACGGCGGGATTATCATCTGGATGATCCCAGGGTGAGGGAACTGGCAATTCAGAAAAGGAAGAAGAAAATCATCCTTTCTGCAGTTCTTGCAGCAATCGGTGTCGTGACAGTGACAGGTCTGATTTTTGCCGCAAACAGTTTTGGCAAAAAGGACAGTACGGAAGCGGTGACGGCAGCGTCTTCTTCTGCGCAGCAGGAGCCAGGACCTGATAAGCTTTATGAAGAAGCGCAGGGTTTTTACCAAAGCAAGGATTATACGAAGGCGCTTGATAAGATCAATGAATATCTGAAGGAACTCCCGGACGATGAGAAGGGAAGCCTTCTGAAGGCACGGATTCTGATTGACTCCGGAAGCGACGTGAAAGGCGCGACACTGCTGGAGCAGATCATAGATAAGAACGCATCCTGCCAGGAGGCATACGAAATCCTGCTGCCTTATTGGCTGAACCATAAATACTACAGTAAAATCAATAAACTGATGGCTTCTGCTGCCGATGAGTCGATCCGAAGCAAATTTGCGGATTATATTGCTGAACCGCCTGAAATCAGTCCGGCTTCAGGGGAAGTCGAAGAGCCTTTTGAAGTGGAAATAAAAGCAAAAGGTGAAGGAAGCATTTATTATACAGACGATGGAACACAGCCGTCTGCTTCTTCTGATAAATACACAGGTCCCATTAAGATTGAAGAAGAGGGGACAAGGAAGATCCGCGCCGTTTTTGTCAATGCAAAGGGCGTTCAAAGCGAGATTGCGAGTGCGATCTACCAGGTCCAGGTATCTCCGGAGGCACCGGTTATCAAGACAAAGTCAGGCACTTATGAAACCGGCGGCGCAATCACAGCAATCACAGTGGAAGTTCCGGATGGATACAGCTGCTATTATGCTTTTGACAAGGAGCCGACAAAGGAGAGCAATCTTTATACCGGCCCTGTTGCTATGGTCCTCGGCACGCATACCTTTAAGGCTGCACTGCTAAAAAACGGTTCGGATGAACTCGGACCGGTATCTTCTGTTACAATTACATATAAAGAAACCTCTCAGAAACCGGAACTGAAGGAAAGTCAGGCTTTGAATTCAAATTCAAAGATTGATGCTGTGGATGACGGCGACAAGGGAAGCGATAAAGTGGAGGATCAGGATGCTGCGGCGCAGGCGGCTGAGACCGCTGCGGAAGACGCAGCTGTGAAAGCGGTACTTTCTGTATGGAATCCTTACAGCCAGAGTCTGGTTCCCGGTGCTACCAAAGAAATGTACAATACCGCTAGCAGGCAGGTTTCCGGGTTAAAAGACGGTACGCTTAAGTCAGAACTGCAGTCGTATCTGGACGCTGCATCTGCCGCTTTCAGCAGCCAGGAGTCTTCCAATACGACCTATGGATCGGACGGACAGAAAGGGACATCCGGAACGAACGGCGCATCCGGAACGAGCAGTACAGCCGGGGAGACAGGAACAACAGAAAACAGCACCAGCGAGGGAAATAGCACAGCAGCAAGTACTGCAGAAGATTCAGGCAGCTGAAATCTAAAAAAGTTCTATTCATTTTGCGGATATTTGACTAACATATGCAGCCGGTCTGCTTGACAAAAGAATCCGCATGTATAAAAATTTGATGGAAATCGTTTTTATGAGAACTGTTATTCACTTTCTGCAAAAAAAGAATCAGTAATTCATAAACTAGTGTGATGTTGGAAGGAGTGTCTGAAAATGTACAAAATTTTATTTGCAGACAAACTTGCGGCAAATATCTACCGGATGGTAGTAGATGCACCGCATGTTGCAAAGCACTGTCTGCCCGGACAATTTGTAATTGTCAAATCAGATGAATACGGCGAGAGGATTCCTCTTACCATCTGTGATTACGACAGGGAAAAGGGAACGATCACCATCGTTTTCCAGCCGATCGGTGCCGCAACCGGCAAGTTTACAGAGCTTACGACGGGCGATTCTTTTATGGACGTTGTCGGGCCGCTTGGAAATGCTTCGGATCTGACCGATATGGATATCGAAGAACTGAAGAAAAAAAGCATTGTCTTTGTAGCAGGCGGCGTAGGAACGGCTCCGGTCTATCCGCAGGTGAAATGGCTTCATCAGCATGGCATCAGTGCGGATGTCATTATTGGCGCCAAGACAAAGGATCTTGTTATTCTGGAGGATGAATTCAAGGAAGTCTGCAATCTTTACATTACAACAGACGACGGATCCTATCAGAGAAAGGGTATGGTTACGGTCTGTCTGGAAGATCTTATAACAAAAGAAGGCAGGCACTATGATCATTGCGTAGCAATCGGACCGATGATCATGATGAAGTTCGTATGCAAGCTGACAGAGAAATACAATATTCCGACAGTCGTCAGCATGAATCCCATTATGGTTGACGGAACGGGTATGTGCGGAGCATGCCGTCTGGAGGTCGGAGGCGAGATTAAGTTCGCCTGTGTTGACGGACCTGAATTCGACGGACACAAGGTTGATTTCGATCAGGCTATGCAGAGAATGAAGCTTTATAAAACAGAAGAAGGAAGAGCATTCCTCAAATATAAAGAGGGCGAAACCCATCATGGCGGATGCGGACAGTGCGGAGGTGATCAGTAATGGCTCAGGATATGCTTAAGAAAATCCCTGTAAGGGAACAGGATCCCAAGGTACGTGCGACGAACTTTGACGAGGTCAGCTATGGCTATAACCGGGAAGAAGCTGTTCTGGAAGGCAACCGCTGCATCCAGTGCAAAAAGCCCAAATGCGTAGAGGGATGCCCGGTAAATATCAATATTCCTAAATTTATTAAAGAACTCAGAGAAGGAGATCCGGCAGAAGCGTTCCGTACGATCAGTGAGTCCAGCTCTCTTCCCGCAGTCTGCGGACGTGTATGTCCTCAGGAGAACCAGTGCGAAGGAAAATGCATCCGCGGCATTAAGGGCGACAGTGTCTCCATTGGAAAGCTGGAACGCTACGTTGCGGATTACGCAAGAGAAAATGGCATCAAGGCAGATACGCCCGCTGTACACAACGGCATCAAGGTTGCTGTAATCGGCGCAGGTCCTTCAGGTCTGGCATGTGCATCAGATCTTGCGAAGCTTGGCTACGACGTAACTATTTTTGAAGCGCTTCATAAGGCCGGCGGCGTTCTTTCCTATGGCATTCCGGAGTTCCGTCTGCCTAAGGCTAAGGTAGTCGATGCGGAAATCGAAAATGTCAAAAAACTGGGCGTAAAGATTGAGACAAACGTCGTGATTGGCAAGTCCATTACCGTAGACGGCCTGCTTGAAGAAGAAGGCTTTAAGGCTGTCTTTATCGGATCCGGAGCCGGACTTCCCATGTTCATGAACATTCCTGGAATTAACGCCCTCGGCGTTTTCTCTGCGAATGAATTCCTGACCAGGAACAACCTGATGAAGGCATACCGTGATGATTACGATACACCGATCCATACAGGGAAAAAGGTTGTTGTCGTAGGCGGCGGAAACGTTGCTATGGATGCTGCCAGGACGGCTCTGCGTCTCGGAGCTGAGGTACATATCGTCTACAGAAGAAGCGAGGCGGAGCTTCCTGCCAGAAAGGAAGAAGTCGGCCATGCAAAGGAAGAGGGCATTGTCTTTGACCTGCTCACAAATCCTACGGAAATTCTGGAAGATGAAAATGGCTGGGTTAAGGGAATAACCTGTATTCGCATGGAACTTGGCGAGCCGGATGCTTCCGGCAGAAGACGTCCTGTTCCGATTGAAGGTTCAGAATTCCAAATTGACTGCGATACGGTGATCATGGCTCTTGGAACTTCACCGAACCCGTTGATCTCGTCTACGACGATCGGTCTTGATACCAACAGGAAGAAATGTATTATTGCGGACGATGTGACAGGCCAGACCAGCAAGCAGGGCGTTTTTGCCGGCGGCGACGCCGTTACAGGCGCTGCTACCGTCATCCTTGCAATGGGAGCCGGCAGGGCTGCCGCAAAGGGAATCGACGAATTCCTTAAAAATCAGAAGAGTTAACCCAAGTCAGAGCGGGCTGTCCGCGTTTCTTTCAAAGGAAGCGGACAGCCTTTGCTATGTAAGCGTAAAAAAGCTTATTCCATTTGAAAGGATCAGGCAAAGGCTCAGAAGTTTAAGATTTTTTGCCAATAAAATACGCAATAAAAACCGATTTTATGAAAATAACAATTGTATGCGCGGGAAAACTGAAGAAGGGTTACTTTAAAGAAGGAATTGAAGACTATAAAAAGAGGCTGTCCCGGTTCTGCACGGCGGAAATCCGTGAAGTTGACGATGAAAAGACTCCTCAGAATGCCTCGGAGGCGGAAGAAAACGAGATCCGGCGCAAAGAGGGAATGCGGCTTCTGGCTGCAATTCCCAAAGATTCTTATGTCGTGACATTAGAAATAAAAGGCAGAATGCTTTCTTCCGAACAGATGGCAGACCGTATCCGTACGCTTACTCTTTCCGGCGTCAGCAGCATTTCCTTTGTAATCGGCGGCTCTCTGGGATTAGCTCCGGAAGTCATACAAAGGGCAGATGCACACCTGTCTTTTTCATCCATGACCTTTCCTCATCAGCTCATGAGACTGATCCTCATGGAACAGATATACCGGTCCTTTAAAATTATCCGAAATGAACCGTACCATAAATGACAGGAGACGCATGAACCTGAACGATAAAAAAGAACTGGAAGCCTTCATTGCACAATTTCCCGTTTATCAGTATAATTTTATAAATCCGCAGGAGATTACCTTTACGGAACGTGTGCGCTGGATTTGTAAAACGCAGTGTGTTCGCTACGGAAAAAGCTGGTCCTGCCCTCCGGGTGTCGGCACGGTTGATTCCTGTGCGGGCATTTGCAGATCTTATCCGGAAGCGCTTTTTTTCTCAAGTCTGGAAGAAGCCGAAAATGTGCTGGATTTTTCTGAGACGATGAAAAAAAAGCAGGGACATGAAGACATTACCTATGCAATCGAAAATCAGCTGAAAGCTATGGGCTTTGATGTTTTTACCCTGTCATCGGATTCCTGCTCGATCTGTGAAAACTGCGCTTATCCGGGAAGCCGATGCAGGCATCCGGATCAAATGCATCCCTGCATTGAGAGCCAGGGGATTGTCGCTGCGGACCTGACGGAAAGAGCAAATATGGATTATTTCCTGGACCAGCGTACACTGATCTGGTTTTCCCTGATTTTTTTCCGCAAGTCTCAAAATGCGGAAAAATCTTAAGAAGCGTATGGTTTTATGACTGCTGTTTCTGTGCATGATCTGCAGGGATAAGCTTTTTGAATTGCTTATTAAAATGCAGATCGCAGGAATGCACGTGATCTGTTTTTTATTTACGCGAGCAGCGAGCCGAACGGGTATGCTCGCATACCCACTCGGCGCTTCTGGTCTCCGGTGGAGACCGTTTAGAAGCGACCGAGCGAAGCGAGACCGCCGCGATAA
>JAXJVN010000130.1:0-4710 GCA_036308545.1 Eubacterium sp.
AACCAGCGGAGCATCTTTTTTCCTGTCAGTGCAGGAAATGAAAAAATATCCATGTTTCCAAAAATTTTGGACAATGTTTGGAAGAAAGGACTATTTTTTTAGCTATCTGATAGACAGGAATGGTATATTGTTAAGGAGATGGAAAATAGGGATATATGTGAAAATACCGGACAAATCCATATGAAGATATCAAGAGGGCACATATGAACGTACAGCAGAATTATAAAAAAAAGGATTCGGCACAGGCAGACGGGGAGCAGGCTTTCTATGATCTGATTCCGGAACGGATTACGGAAAAAAGATATTCGAAGGTGCGCCTTTTTATTGAAGACTGCTTTGCTATCGTTTTTTTCTGTTATCTGCTTGTTGCAATCGCAGCAGAATTTCTGCCCGGGGAAAATTTCTCCTTTTTCCGCGGCAGCGCGACTCCGTTCACTCAGGGCTTCGTGATTAAGGATACCGGTGAGGAGATTTCAATCCCCAGAAATACCGACCCGCGTTATCAGAAGGGCATTACCATTGCCGGTACTATGCCGGATGACCTGCCGGATGAAGATTATCTATTGATCTATCTTGCCCACCAGGACTGCAAGGTAACGATTGGAGACCGTGTCGCTTACAATTTCAATTACTCTCTGGAACAGAAAAGAAATAAAACAATTTTTTCTACACAGGCGACCTATTCCGCCATGGTGCACCTGCAGTCGGAAGACGCAGGAAAGCCTATTGAGATCAGCTATGTCGGCGAGTATCCGGAGTATGCCTCTAATGTAGGAAACCTGATGATCGGGACATACGGTCAGATTATCGGCTCCCTGATCCAAAATGCAGGAATCAGTATCCTGTTTGCTGTTTTTGGCCTGGCACTGGGTTTCCTGACTGTCATAACAGGCATCATCCTTGCCCTTCAGAAAAAGCAGGCTTCTCTGTTTCATATCGGTACCTTTATTATCTGTATCTCCTTATGGATTCTGAACGATTCGGTCCTCAGACAGGCTTATATCAAGGATCTTAGCGTAGGATTTTATATCACGATGAGCAGCCTGTCGCTCTGTTGTACGCCCATCCTGCTCTTTCTGAATGAGATGCAGGAGAATCGCTATCGAAAGCTTTACTATAGTATGGCTGGCGTTAACCTGGCTGTTGCAATCCTTCTTTTCCTGCTGCAGGTAACGGGTGTCGTCAATTATATGTACACCCTGAATATTATGTAGTTTGAGATGGTACTGACGGTACTGGCTGTTATTGTGACAGTCATTCATGACCGGAGAAAGAAATACCATTCTTATCTGGGAAAAGCCTTCGTTGGCGGCATTGTCATTTTGATTGCTGCCGCAGCTGCGGAAATTGTAAGAATGTGGTCCAGCGTCAACAACGGAAGAGGGGCTATTGCGAGCGTAGGACTTTTCTTTTTCCTGGCATCCCTGACCTATACAGCAATCCGGGCGCTGGGACTGCAGATGAAGCGGCAGCAGGACGCTGTTATCCGTTCCAAGGAAGAAACAGAGGAAATGGGAATCCAGCTGGTTACGACCCTGGTCAATGCGGTCGATGCCAAGGACCCCTACACAAACGGGCATTCTAATCGTGTCGCGCTTTATTCCAGAGAAATAGCCAGGATGGATGGAAAGTCCGAAGAATATCAGGATCGGATTTTTTATATGGGCATCGTGCATGACATTGGAAAAATAGGTATTCCTGATTCCATTCTCCAGAAGCCCGGCAGGCTGACGGACGAGGAATTCGGGGTGATCAAAACGCATCCAAACCAGGGCGCGGATATTTTGTCCGATACAACGGAAATGCCATGGATCGTGAAAGGAGCCCGCTGGCATCATGAACGTTATGATGGAAAAGGCTATCCGGACGGACTTGCCGGAGATGAAATTCCGGAAGAAGCCAGGATCATTGCGGTTGCGGATGCCTATGATGCTATGACCAGCGACCGGTCTTACCGAAGCGGAATGGACCAGAAAAAGGTAAGGACTATTATTGAAGAAGGAAAAGGAACCCAATGGGATCCTCACTTTGCAGACATCATGATTGAAATGATCGACCGTGATAAGAACTACAAGATGCGTGGCAGTACCGGCAGCGATATCCTTGGCGTCATCAGCCTGTCCCTGCTTCTGGATTCCGGATTTTCGGAAAAAGGCCCTTTGAGCACCTATGACGACGGCTTCAAGCAGATTTACCAGTTCCTTAAGAAATACGCAAGAAGAAATAAAAAAGATGTGCAGCTGGTACTTCTGACCCTGCATAACAAGGACAAGAACAGAGGAAACGAATTCCTGGACGCTTCCGGCCAGCTGGCAGAAGTGATCAAAGGGTCGATCCGGCAGAGTGATATCCTGTCCCAGCTCAATGAAATCCAGTTTATGATCATCCTGACTGATGCCACAGTAGATAATGCAGACATTGCGATCAATCGTATCATGGACCGCTTTGCATCCATCTCCGGCGGTGAGTATAAACTGACTTACGAGGTCCGCGATATCGTGAATCAGGAGCCAAAGTGACAGTTCATAATCATGAAAAGAGACTTAAAATTAATTTTAGACATTGATATATCGAAAGACATTTGACTCCCAGGACACGGAATGGAAAGGCAACGGAGAAATGACAGAGAAAAAACAAAAGGAAACGGAAAAAGAGCAGAAGCAGCAGGCAGAGGGAAAAAATAGTTCGGAACCGGACGAGAAACGTTTTCCGCTTTTTTATGCCGTAAGAAATAATCACGCGGCTAAGGTTTACATTAAGAGCCAGAACAAAGCTCTGAAGGCACTGGGCTATACGGAGCACAGCGTTCCCCATGTGAAGATCGTGACGGACAGGAGCCGCTATATTCTGGAAACACTGGGGGAAGATGACCATACGATCGATCTTGCTATGACAGCAGCCTGGCTTCATGACATCGGCAATATCGTGAACCGTGCAGATCACAGTCAGTCCGGCGCTATGATGGCCTTTTCTATCCTGAATGAGATGAAGATACCGGCGGAAGATATTGCCCAGGTCATCTGCGCAATCGGCAATCATGATGAAGGAAACGGAGTTCCCGTTACCAGAATCAGTGCTGCTCTGATTCTTGCTGACAAATCAGACGTCCGCAGGAGCCGCGTCCAGCAGACCGATCAGACCCTGTTTGACATTCACGACCGCGTCAATTATTCTGTAACGGAATCTGAAATTAAGATCAATAAGAACCACAGCGGCATTAAGCTTAAGCTCCACATCGATACGCATTACGGAGAAATCGGAGAGTATTTCCAGATTTTTATGGACCGCATGCTTCTATGTGAACGCGCGGCACAGAGCCTGGGCATGGAATTCCATCTCATCATCAATGAGATGCCGCTGCTCTAAGATACTAAAAATCTTTTTTTTATTAAGGAATTTGATGGAAAAGATAAATAATCTATCGGAGAAAAAAGCAGGCAGAACAAAGTGCATCCGTGCTTTGAAAGCCTGCTTTCCACTTACCATACCGGTCCTGACCGGCTATGTTTTCCTGGGCATTACATACGGGCTTTTGATGGTTTCAGCAGGTTTCCCGCGCTGGCTGCCGACGGTAACGGCCCTGATCATCTATACCGGTTCCATGGAATTTCTCATGGTTGAAATTCTGGCATCGTCCTTTCATCCCCTGTCCGCAGCGGCTACAGCCTTTATGGTCGGCGCCCGCCACCTCTTCTATGGGATTTCCATGCTGGATAAGTACAAAGGCATGGGCTGGAAAAAATTTTATCTGGTTTATACGACCAGCGATGAAACCTTTGCAGTCAATTATTCGGCGGAAGTGCCGGAGGACGTAGACCGGGGGTGGTTTTATCTCTGGGTCTCATTTCTTGATCAGATGTATTGGGTAATCGGGACGACTCTGGGCGCCCTCTTCGGGGCGCTGATCAGCTTCCCGACAGAAGGCCTGGATTTTGTCATGACCGCCATGTTCCTGGTCATTTTCATGAACCAGTGGGTCAAGGATACAGCTGAATACAAAATGCGGGAGCAGATCGGAAATGTCCGTAAAGGTCAGATAAAAAGCAGCGGAATTCGCTGCTTTTTCCGGGCCCATATCAGTGAATTTACAGGACTTGGCGCGTCCTTTGTCTGTCTTCTGATTTTCGGACCGGACCGGTTTATCATTCCTTCCATGATATCCATCCTGCTTATCCTTGCCGCTATGAGAAAAAAACTTGAGCGATATGAAAAATAGTCCTGATGCATACGGGAAAGAGGCCTGCGTGATCAGAGAAAAAGTTTTTGATATATACGAGTAAGAAAACTTGAGCGATACCAGGAAGAAGGCTTGAGAGAAGATTCATGATGACAAAAGCACAGATGTTTATAACCTTTATTGTAATCCTGGCGGCCACCGTATCCACCAGATTTCTGCCTTATCTTATTTTTCCGCAGGGAAAAAAGACGCCGGCATTTGTATCTTTTCTGGAGAAATACCTGGCTCCTGCCGTTTTCGGCCTGCTGATTGTATACTGCTTCCGCAATACGGACCTGCTTACGCCTTTCTCCCGTGGAGGAGGCCACGGCATCCCGGAACTGATCGCGGCAGCAGTCGTCATTGGAACCTTCCTATGGAAGAGGAGCATGGTCCTGTCCATGGCAGCAGGAACCATATTGTATATGCTGATGATGCAGCTCATTTTTTAGGCGCCAGGTGGCAAAGTGACAGGCACCTTGCCACATCTTTGG
>JAXJVN010000131.1:0-7481 GCA_036308545.1 Eubacterium sp.
GTCTTTTTACAGCTCTTTTTACGCGAGCTGTGAGCCGAACGGACATGCTTGCATGTCCACTCGGCGAGCGCCGCGATAACGAGCGAAACTCGCGAAGCGTGTTTCGACTCGTTTACGCGAAGCGGGTTGCGTCTCGCTATGCGGAGTGTGGGAAGAACAGGTATGCAGACTTTGCGTCGGAAAAGAGAAAAGCCGATGAAGGAAAACGTTTCACCAAAATGGTTCGAAGAAAACGGTATTATACAAAAACGGAAGTAAAATGTAAAACAGACTTTAAAGAATAAGTAAAAAAATGTAATATAATTAAAAACGGTTTTGTAATCGGGAGAGAATTTTGAAGCAAAATTTTAAAATGACCGTCAGCTATGACGGAAGCAGATATTATGGCTGGGAGCATCAGCCCGGGACGGATATGACTATCCAGGGCAAGCTGGAACGGGTTCTTGAACGGATGACCGATGATACCCAGAAGGTCACCGTGATCGGAGCAGGCAGGACGGACGCGGGCGTTCACGCGCTGGCAATGACGGCCAATTTTATCCTGGATACAGACTTTTCGGAGGATCAGATCCGGGACTATATGAACCGTTATCTGCCTGATGATATTTCTGTGCGTGACCTGAAGATTTGCGCCGACCGTTTTCACAGCAGATTTAAAGCCAAGGGAAAGACTTACCGCTATACTTTTTATATAGGAAAGGATAAACCTGTTTTTGACCGGAAATATGTCGCCTGTCTGGAACGTATGCCGGACGTTGCTTCTATGAGGAAGGCGGCGGAACTGCTGCAGGGCATGCACGACTTTAAAAGCTTCTGCGGCAATTCTCATATGAAGAAATCAACGGTGCGGCTGGTCGACAAGATTGAAATCAGCCACAAAGGCAGCTACCTTTATCTCACCTTTCATGGAAGCGGTTTTTTGCAGAATATGGTCCGAATTATGACCGGTACCCTTCTGGAAGTTGGACAGGGAAAGAGAAAACCGGAAGATATGACAGAGATTCTGGACGCTCTGGACCGTAAAGCTGCGGGACCGACCGCACCGGCAGCCGGTCTTACGCTGATTTGCGTGGATTACTGAAGCCTGCACCTTTAAGGGCTGCAACGGGGAAATTTGCAGCTGCTTCGGCTTTCGTGAAAATTATTTTTTATGTGTGAAGGAAGAACTTTTCAGAGAGAATGCAGAAGGCAGCAGCAGTAAGAAAAAGCGTGGATGGACATGATCAGGAAATTCTTAGAAACCCTTAAATTCAAAGATTATGATCTTTTTCAGGAAGATATCAACCAGAGGAATATGGATACCCTGGGCAAGATGGGAGCGACAGGTGTCCTGATCGCCATCGCATCTGCGCTTCTCGAGCTTCTGATCAAACCGAACGAGGTGCCGGGTGAAGCAATATGTTTCCTGCTTTTTTCCCTGGTTATGATTTACTTTTATTATCAGGAGAAGAAGACGCTCAAGAATGCGACGGTTGCCCTTTATGCCTTTGTTATCCTTGCTCTGGTGGGCGCCGGCTCCCTGGGTACCTTTCTGGATCTGGACACCCATGCCTTTACTTTTATGGTTCTTATGCTGGCGCTGCCCCAGTTTATTCTGGACAAGCCGACCAGAGTATCCGCGATGATCGCCGTTCTGGGCATCGGATTTGCCGCTGCTGCATACTATTACAAGCCGGCGGATATTTTTATAACGGATATGACACACCTGGTCGTCGTAATACCTCTGGCAATCGGCATCAATTTTTTCTGCCTGACAAACATGATAGAAAATGTCCGCCATGGCACCGATATGGAGAGACAGTCGGAGCATGATGCTCTTACCAGGGTTTACAACAGAAACGGCGGCATCAATCGCATTGAACGCTGCATGACAAACTTAAGGGGCGGAACCTTTTTCTTCATGGACATTGACCACTTCAAGCATATAAATGATGCCTTCGGTCATGAACAAGGAGATGAGGTTCTGAAAGCCTTTGCGAAAATGCTTCAGGAGTCCTTCCGCGCGACGGATATTGTCATGCGGTTCGGCGGGGATGAATTTGCGGTCTATTCACCGGATATGGTCGATGCGGATTTTGTGGAACAGAAACTGAAGGAGCTTCTTGCTTCTGCACGATTGATACCTCAGAATCAGGAAGAGACGGAATTCTGCACGATCAGTGTTGGCTGCATCATAAACGACGGATGGTATCCGGACTTCAGGACGATTATGGCCAGCGCTGACAAGCTGCTTTATAAATCCAAGAATGAAGGACGCGACCGCTATCATTATTCCAGCAGGTCCTTTAAAGGATCTGAGATGGAAGCAGAACATCTGAGGGAGCTGAGGTTCCGGGAAGAAAAGCAGAAGGAAGAAGCGAAGAAAAAAGACAAGGCCGGAGAAGGAACGAAAGCAGAAGGAAAGCCATTGTAAAGCAGTGAAAAGATCCTGAAAAAACGCTGAAAAACCCCGATAAAAGACGGGCGGAAGCAGCAATAAAGTAACAGGAAGCCCTTGACTTTTGAAAGTGCCGCTCCTATAATGGGAAGGCATGTTCGGAGAGCCAGGGGCTTTTTGCGCCTTGACGAAAGGATTATTTTAGACTTCATGTCAGGCGAAAAACTCAGGACTTCGGAATATGTAAGATAAGATAAAAAAAGTCAGTCGCACATTCTATCAGGAGGTGAAAAGAATGCCTACATTTAACCAGTTAGTCAGAAAAGGCCGCCAGACTTCCGTTAAGAAGTCTCAGGCACCGGCACTTCTGCGCAGCTTCAACTCTCTGAAGAAGAAACCTGTTCATCAGGCTTCCCCGCAGAAGAGAGGCGTCTGCACAGCAGTCAAGACCGCAACACCGAAAAAGCCGAACTCCGCTCTTCGTAAGATTGCCCGTGTTCGTCTGTCCAACGGCGTTGAAGTTACAAGCTATATCCCGGGTGAGGGACACAACCTTCAGGAGCACAGCGTTGTTCTGATCAGAGGCGGACGTGTCAAGGACCTTCCGGGTACCAGATATCATATCATCCGCGGAACGCTGGATACCGCCGGCGTTGCCGACAGAAAACAGGCCCGTTCCAAATACGGCGCGAAGAAGCCGAAAAAGTAATCGAATAGACGTTCGATAAGTAACAGCATTCGAATGGGATTGTTCGATTGCATATCCGGTATTCATAAGAAGAAGAAACGTTTTTTCAATAAATAATGCAGGCGGAAATTTACCGAGGACCTATGTGCGACTGCGGGTCATAGAGGGAATTTACCGGTGCAGACACATTTGAAAGAGCAATGTGAGTACCCAGGATCTAATCATTCATTGATTAAGGAGGGAAGTAAAGTGCCACGTAAAGGACATACTCAGAAGAGAGATGTTTTAGCTGATCCTATGTACAACGATAAGGTTGTTACAAAGCTGATCAACAACATCATGCTCGATGGAAAAAAGGGAACTGCTCAGAAGATCGTATACGGAGCGTTCGCAAAAGTTGAAGAGAAGAGTGGAAAACCCGCTCTGGAAGTTTTTGAAGCAGCTATGAACAACATCATGCCGGTACTTGAAGTAAAGGCAAGACGTGTCGGCGGTGCTACTTATCAGGTACCGATCGAGGTCAAGGCTGACAGACGTCAGGCTCTGGCTCTTCGCTGGCTTACAATGTTCTCACGCAAGAGAAGTGAGAAGACCATGGTTGACAGACTCGCAAATGAGCTCCTGGACGCTATGAACAACACCGGTGCTTCTGTAAAACGTAAAGAAGACATGCACAAGATGGCAGAAGCAAACAAAGCATTCGCGCATTACAGATTCTAAAAGGAGGAAATGGTTTTGGCTGACACTGGAAGACAGTATCCACTCGAGAGAACCAGAAATATCGGTATCATGGCTCACATTGATGCCGGCAAGACCACTCTTACAGAGCGTATTCTGTATTACACAGGCGTAAACTACAAAATCGGCGAGACTTACGAAGGTACAGCTACCATGGACTGGATGGCACAGGAGCAGGAACGTGGCATTACGATCACTTCCGCAGCTACCACCTGCCACTGGACTCCGCAGGCTTACAATGCCAATAAGCCGGATGCGAAAGAATACAGGATCAACATCATTGATACCCCGGGACATGTTGACTTCACAGTAGAGGTTGAGCGTTCCCTGCGTGTACTCGACGGCGCTGTCGGCGTCTTCGATGCAAAGGGTGGTGTTGAGCCCCAGTCTGAAAACGTCTGGCGCCAGGCTGATACCTACAACGTTCCCCGTCTTGCTTTCGTAAACAAGATGGACATCCTTGGTGCGGATTTCTTCAACACGGTTGATGAAATCGGAACCAAGCTGGGTAAGAACGCTGTTGTCGTACAGCTCCCGATCGGCAAGGAAGATTATTTCAAGGGCGTCATCGACCTGATGGAGATGAAGGCCTATATTTACAACGACCATAACGGAGAGGATATTTCCGTAACTGACATTCCGGACGACATGAAGGAAGATGCAGAACTTTATCACACCGAACTGGTTGAGAAAATCTGTGACCTTGATGAAGACCTCATGATGAAGTATCTGGACGGCGAGGAACCGACCATCGAAGAGATGAAAGCCGCTCTCCGTAAAGGTACCATTGAGAATAAGGCAGTTCCGGTATTCTGCGGATCTGCTCACCAGAACAAGGGTATCCAGAAAGTCCTGGATGGTATCGTAGAGTACATGCCGGCTCCCACCGACGTACCGGATATCGACGGAACCGACCTGGAAGGAAATGAAGTTGTTCGTCATTCTTCTGATGATGAGCCCTTCTCTGCACTGGTATTCAAGATCGTCAGCGATCCGTTCGTAGGCAAGCTTGCATATTTCCGCGTTTATTCCGGAACTCTGAACGCAGGTTCTTACGTACTGAATGCGACAAAGGACAAGAAGGAACGTGTTGGACGTATCCTTCAGATGCATGCAAATAAGAGGATGGAGCTTTCCAAGGTTTACTCCGGCGATATCGCTGCAGCAATCGGCTTCAAGTTCTCCACCACAGGCGATACCATCTGTGATGACCAGCATCCGGTTATCCTGGAGTCTATGGAATTCCCGGATCCGGTTATTGAGCTTGCTATTGAGCCCAAGACCAAAGCCGGCCAGACCAAGCTTGCTGATGCTCTCGCCAAGCTGGCTGAAGAGGATCCGACCTTCCGCGCTCATACCAATGCTGAGACCGGTCAGACTATCATTGCCGGAATGGGCGAGCTGCATCTGGAGATCATCGTTGACCGTCTGCTCCGTGAGTTCAACGTAGAAGCAAACGTCGGCGCTCCGCAGGTTGCATACAAAGAGACCATCACCAAGGCATCTGATATTGACAGCAAATATGCCCGTCAGTCCGGCGGCCGTGGACAGTATGGTCATTGTAAAGTCCGTTTCACTCCTATGGATGCAAACGGAGAAGAAACCTACAAGTTCATCAACTCTACCGTCGGCGGCTCTATTCCCAAGGAATTCATCGAGCCTGTCAACGAGGGTATTCAGGATGCTATGAAGGCAGGACTTCTGGGCGGATTCCCGGTAGTCGGCGTTCAGGCGGAAGTTTACGATGGATCTTATCATGAAGTCGACTCTTCTGAAATGGCATTCCATATCGCAGGTTCCATGGCACTGAAACAGGCTATGGAGAAAGGCCAGGAAGTTCTTCTTGAGCCGATCATGAAGGTTGAGGTTTCTACTCCGGAAGAGTACATGGGTGATATCATCGGCGATATCAACTCCCGCCGCGGACGTATCGAAGGAATGGATGATATCGGCGGCGGCAAGATGGTCAAAGGATTTGTACCGCTTGCTGAGATGTTCGGATATTCTACCGACCTTCGTTCCGAGACACAGGGACGTGGAAACTACTCTATGTTCTTCGATCATTATGAAAAGGTACCGAAGAACGTTCAGGATAAGGTCCTGTCCAACAAAGAGTAATGTCTTACGCAGCATAAGTCTTTTCCTGCTCTATGTGCCTGACTGTTGAGTATATAAAGCAGGAAACAGACTTGCAAAAAAACACTGGTTGAAATATAATCGACTTATTGAGTAGAGGAATGAATTACAGGCTTTTTGGGACCTGTAAAAAGTTCCAGAAGCCAAGTGATTGATCTTTAAGGAGGATTTACTACAATGGCTAAACAGAAATTTGAGAGAACCAAACCGCATTGCAACATCGGTACCATCGGTCACGTCGATCATGGTAAAACAACCCTGACCGCTGCAATCACCAAGGTACTTGCAACCAGAATGCCTACCGATGAGAACGTAATCGTAGACTTCGCTAACATCGACAAGGCACCGGAAGAGAGAGAGCGTGGTATCACGATCAATACCGCTCACGTAGAGTATGAGACTGAGGCTCGTCACTATGCACATGTTGACTGCCCAGGACATGCTGACTATGTAAAGAACATGATCACCGGAGCTGCACAGATGGATGGTGCTATCCTGGTTGTAGCTGCTACTGACGGTGTTATGGCTCAGACCCGTGAGCACGTTCTGCTTGCACGTCAGGTAGGTGTTCCGGCTATGGTTGTATTCCTTAACAAGTGCGATATGGTTGACGATCCCGAGCTGATCGAGCTGGTTGAGATGGAAGTTACCGAGCTGCTTGATGAGTACGGATTTGAAGATACCCCGATTGTTAAGGGCTCTGCTCTTAAGGCACTTGAGGATCCGAACGGCGAGTGGGGCGACAAGATCATGGAGCTCCTTTCCGTTGTTGATGAGCATATCCCGACCCCGACCCGTGATACCGAGAAGCCGTTCCTGATGCCTGTTGAGGACGTCTTCACCATCTCCGGTCGTGGTACTGTTGCTACCGGCCGTGTAGAGCGTGGCGTTCTGAAGATCAACGAGCCTGTTGAGATTCTTGGTATTTCCGAAGACAAGCTGTCTTCTGTTGCTACCGGACTTGAGATGTTCCACAAACAGCTGGATGAGGCTATGGCCGGTGATAACGTTGGTATCCTTCTTCGTGGTGTCGGCCGTACCGATATCGAAAAAGGACAGGTTGTTGCTAAACCCGGCACTGTAACCTGCCACACCAAGTTCACCGCACAGGTTTACGTCCTGACCAAGGACGAGGGTGGTCGTCATACCCCGTTCTTCAACAACTATCGTCCGCAGTTCTATTTCCGTACAACTGACGTTACCGGAGTTATCTCCCTTCCGGAAGGCACTGACATGTGCATGCCCGGCGATAACGTCGAGATGACGATCGAACTGATTCACCCGATCGCTATGGAGCAGGGACTTACCTTCGCTATTCGTGAAGGCGGCCATACCGTAGGATCAGGCCGTGTTGCTTCCATCATCGAGTAATACGACAGAAATTCAAATAAACTTAAAAGACCCCGGGGAATTCCCCGGGGTCTTTTTTCCCTGAATCGGACAGCCGGATGCAGTATGAAGCATAGATTAGACAGCCGGATGCAGTATGAAGCATAGATTAGACAGCCGGATGCAGTATGAAGCATAGATTAGACAGCCGGA
>JAXJVN010000132.1:0-2018 GCA_036308545.1 Eubacterium sp.
ATCTTTTCTTTCTCCACGGGCTTGTCCTGATATTTTCTGATGCTGACGCGTGAATAAATGCTGTTCATTTGATGGCCTCCTTCTGATCCTCGAAATTCCTTCTACTTTTGGAGTCCGGCTAATTTGACCAATTGACCAATAAACCTTTCACAGACAGATGGAATAGATTAAATCTCAAATACAATATTACCATGATGTTGAGGTCAAAACCCCAGTTTTCTAAAATAGCCGGCGCACTTTTGTGCCAGAATTAAGTACATTTTGAAATTCATATAGTCGATTTGTCGGATAGAAGTGCCTGTTAATGAAGTGCTCCGTCCCCGCCCGGTACAGATCTGCCCTGTTTTTTCTTTATATCGCAGAGATCAGCGGATTTTGGGCATAGTTTCCCAGGCCCTTTCTATAACCAAAGAGCTTGCGGAAATTCACTGCGGCTATTTTGGAGCCGAAGAAGAACTTTGTCTTTATCTTTCCACGCACGGGCATGGAGTCCACATTGAACAGGTTCCTCAGCATAGACGGGATGGTCTCTGCCCCGTTGCGGAGCCTGGCGTAGTCCTTGAAGGATTCCTTCTTCATCTCCGCCTGCAGCTTCGCCCGCCTGATCTTTTTCCCTGTTACTGTGATCTTGGCGACTCTCTTGAAGATCTTTGCCCTGCACTGTTCTTTGTGGGGACAGTTCTCGCAGCACGAACGGTCGAAGGAAGCTGTGCAGACACCGGTGGCTTTGATATAACTGCTGGACCTGGGGGCATTTCCCATGGGGCATTTCACGACCCTGGTCTCTGTCTCGTTCAGCTCAAACTCCCCAACGATATCCGGTACATCGCTTCCCGGAAGGTCGGTCGTCACGAGCTTTACATTCTTTTCGGCTGCAAGCTTTACGTTGTTTTCACCTGCGTATGCACCGTCGGCCGCCATAAGGGTCTCCTTTTCCTGTACCCCTATTTTTTCAAGGTGGTCCCTGAGCATGGCACTGTCACCGGTATTGTTCGTTTCATAACCGTACCCTGTGACGACAGATCCGTTCTCACCGACGGATTCTTCTATGTTCCCAACGTAGCCGCGATGCTGCTCCCCGGCCTTTTCGCGGAAAGTGGCATCAGGGTCTGCCGGACTCTGGAGCATGTCAGAGGACATCCCGCCGTCTTCCTTCGTCCTGAGCCTGCGCTCCCCGTCTTCTACGATGGTCTGCTCTGACAGGCAGCGGACCAGCAGCTGGTATTCCGTGACCTCGTCGAAGCCGCCGCCGCATCTGTCGATCAGCTTTTCGGCGTCATCAAGAAGCTCTTTTATGCGGCTCTCTGCATCTGTGCTCCTGCTGTGATAGATGGTCCTGTTAAAATCATTTGGATCATAATAGCGCTCAAGTGTCCTGACCAGGTCGTCGTGCCCCTTGTCATGCAGGTACTTTACGAGCTTGGAAATGCAGCGGTACAGCAGTTCCATCCTGGAGAGCCTGCGGATGTTGGACTCTACCATCATGGAGTCCATCCTCCGGATCCGGCCGTCGATCTTCATCAGCTTTGCCGTTTTCGCAGCAAGGTCCGTAATACAGTCATGGTACAGGTCAACGTTGTTAAGGCGCTCATAGTCATAGCATCTCTGACGGAACCTGGTAAGGGTCTTATCGCTGATCGGCTGTTCTTCAAAACTGGTCGTATGGAGCGCATACTGGAAACGCGGGTCAAGCAGGAGGTCTTCAACGACCTCATCATCAGAAAGATTAAAGAGCTCCTTGATGATAAGGGCGCCAATGATGACGTTGACCGGCGTATTGGGCCTCGATGCCTTATCCGATGAATACAGGCATTCAAACCTGTCTTCATCGATCATAGGGAATACATCATCGGCAAACACCTTTGCCCATGACCTTTCCAGGGCTTTTTTCTCCCTTTCGGTAAGCCCAAAATAGCTGTCATTTAAAGTCATCTGGTGGGATTCATTCTTTCGGAAAGACATGCCTGAAACCTCGCTGATTTGATACTTCTATTATACACCAGCGGGATGTTTACCAC
>JAXJVN010000133.1:0-27845 GCA_036308545.1 Eubacterium sp.
GACCAGCCAAAGTGACTGTCACTTTGGCTGGTCTGCTCATGGCACTCGCCGGAATACCTGTCCCCATGGCTCACTCGTCTTTGACGATGGCGGGGCGGAGGGAGTTGAGGTCGCGGAAAAAGGTGGGATAGGAGATTTTGACGCAGTCTGCGTTGTCTATCTCAGTGGGACCTTCTGCAATCAAAGCAGCGACAGCGAAAGACATTGCCACGCGGTGATCAAATGCAGGATCGATGAAGGCACCGTGCAATGGCTTACCCCCGCTGATGATGAAGCCGTCGTCTGTGGCTGTGATATCTGCGCCCATTTTCTTCAGGTTCTCAGTCATGACCTTGATCCGGTCGGATTCTTTTACCTTCAGTTCAGCAGCGTCCCGGATGATGGTCTGCCCTTCGGCTGCGGCTGCCATGATGACGATGACCGGAAGCTCATCGATCAAAGTCGGGATAATGGGACCTTCAATGGTCGTTCCATGAAGGGAGGCAGAGCGGACTAAAAGGTCTGCAGAGGGTTCTCCGCCGGAGACTGTTTCGTTCAGACGCTCGATTTTTGCACCCATGGCTTCCGCGATGCGAAGAATGCCGTCCCGTGTCGTATTGGTGCCTACGTTTTTAAGGATTACTTCAGATCCCGGAACAAGGAGAGCGGCAGCAATAAAGTAAGCGGCAGAAGAGATGTCTCCAGGGATGGTGATGGTCTGTCCCTGCAGTGCTTTTCCTGGATGGATTGTCGTTGTAAGCCCTTTGGATTCCAAATCAGCACCGAAGCCTTTCAGCATCAGTTCGGAATGATTGCGTGATTTTGCAGGCTCTGTGACAGAAGTATCGCCTTCTGCATATAGTCCTGCCAGAAGGATAGCGGACTTGACCTGGGCAGAAGCGACCGGAGTCGAATAAGAGATTCCATGCAGTTTTTCCACCGGACGGATCAAAAGGGGCGCACAGCCGCTGCCTTCTTCGCTCGTGATATCAGCGCCCATCAAAGTCAGTGGATCCATGACCCGCTTCATGGGCCGCTTTAAAATAGAATCATCCCCTGTCAGCACCGTTTCAAAGTTCTGACCGGACAATAGGCCGCTCATGAGCCTTACGGTCGTACCGCTGTTTCCGCAGTAGAGTGCTTTGACAGAGGGCACGAGACCGTGAAGTCCCGCACCATGTATGGTGATGTCATGAGTCGTGCTGTTGAGCTGAATCTGAATCCCCATAGTACGGAAGGCAGAGATAGTAGACAGGCAGTCCGCTCCGGTCAGGAAGTTGGATGCCTGCGTCGTTCCTTCCGATATGGAACCCAGAATGACCGTTCGGTGGGAAATAGATTTGTCACCGGGGACGGTGAGTTCCCCTTTGAGCGGGCCTTTTACAGGATAAAAAATCATAACTTTATTTATTCCTTTTTAACTTATTTTTTCTTGCGTATCACGTAATTCCGTTTCTTCAGAACCTCTTCGGCTTTGTCGCGTGACCTGGAATCGTAGAACTCTATTCTGAGGACGCCTTCTTCAAATTCCCGGTTATGGATGACGCCGATATTCTTGATATTCAGCTGGTTCATGGCCAGAAGGGTCGTGATGGTGGCGATGCCGCCGGCCTCATCGTAAATATCTGCATAAAGGGTATATTCGCGCGGTACAGATCCCTGAACGGAGTCGTTAAGGGAATCACGATAATCCCGGGAAGAGGCAAACATGCGGTTGATCTTCTGCCCATCGGATGAAGCGACCAGTTTGCGTGCATCATTGAGATAGGAAATGTAGGCGTCCAGGACCTTGAGAATATCGTCCTTGTTGGTCAGGCAGATATGTTCCCACATTTCAGGTGACGAGGAAGCAATTCTGGTAATATCCCGGAATCCTCCTGCAGCGACCTGTTTCATGTATTCGCTTTCATTCGAAGCGTCCAGCTTATGAACGACGTTGACCAGCGAGGAAGCTACGATATGGGGCAGGTGGCTTACACCCGCAACGACGTAATCGTGGGTCTTTGGAGTCATGACCAGGGGAATAGCGTGAATGGAAGTGATCAGCTCTTTGAGAAAAGCGACGTCTTCCGGCCTGTTTTCCTTCGTTGGCGTCAGAAGATAATAAGCATTTTCCAGAAGATAGTCTCTGGAATTTTCATAGCCTGTTTTTTCAGAGCCGGCCATGGGGTGGCCGCCTATAAAGCATGCTCCCAGCCCTTCCTTTTCTGCTGCCTCTATCATGATTTTTTTGACGCTGCCCACGTCCGACAGGATACAGGTGGGCTTCATTGTTTTTTTCAAAAAAGGCAAATATGAAATATTTGCTTTGACCGGCGCGCAGAGGAAGATGAGGTCACATTCGGAAAAAGCCGGATCATTCGCATCCAGAGCGTGGCTGAGGACACCTTCTTCTCTTGCTTTCTTCAGTTCATCCGGAACGGGAGAGTAGGCATAGATGGTATATTCCGGATAGGCGCGGCGGATGGAACGGGCCAGGGATCCGCCGATCAGCCCCAGCCCAATAAAGCCGACAATCATAAGATTCTTCCTTCTAGCTTTGCGTAAGGCGCCAGCTCCTGCATGAGCTTTTCATAGGTCCCGAACCGCAGGGACTGCTGACCATCCGAAAGCGCATGCTCCGGATCGCAGTGGACTTCAATCTCCAGACCGTCTGCTCCGGCAGCGCAGGCTGCTTTGCACATGGGCGGAACGTATGCCATGACGCCGGTTGCGTGGCTTGGATCCACGATGATAGGAAGGTGGGTCTTGGAACGGATGACCGGTACTGCGGACAGGTCCAGGGTATTGCGGGTCGCTGTCTCATAGGTACGGATGCCGCGCTCGCAGAGAATGACATTGGGATTGCCTTCGGAAATGATATATTCCGCGGCATTGAGCCATTCATTGATGGTGGCAGCCATTCCGCGCTTCAGAAGGACAGGCTTGCCCGAACGGCCGACTTCACGAAGAAGCTGGAAGTTCTGCATGTTGCGGGCACCGATCTGCACCATGGACACATAGTTGAGGGAGGTCAGAAGCGAGCGGATATCGATGACTTCCGTTACCGTCTCAATTCCATAGGTGTCATGGGCTTCTTTTAACAGCTTGAGTCCGTCTTCCTCCAGTCCCTGGAAGGAGTAGGGAGAAGTCCTGGGCTTATAAGCACCTCCGCGGAGAACTTTGGCTCCGTGCTTTGAAACTTCTTCCGCGATCGTCATAAGCTGTTTCTCAGATTCGACTGCGCAGGGTCCTGCCATAACGGTGAAATTGCCGGGACCGATATCGACGTTCCCGACATGGACGGTCGTAGGAGCAGGATGAAATTTGATATTGGCCAGTTTATAGCTTTCCGTGATGGGAACAATCTTGTCTACGTCAGGAAGTACGACGAGATTCTCATCTTTCAGTTTGGTCTTGTCGCCGACCACGCCGATGATCGTAACTTCTTTGCCGCGGGAGAGATGGGTCTCCAGACCGTGAGAATGAATGATGGAGCGGACTTTTGCTACAGATGATTCCGGCGCGCCGGGTTTCATTACGATGATCATTGATTTGTACCTCTTTTACATAGCAATCATGAAAAAACAGTTCAGCCTGCTTTTTTATTTACCAGGCTCCATTTTAGAGAGGGAGAAATGAAAAGTCAACCTTTATTTGTTTAAACGACAGAAGTTTCATGCATTAAATTATAAAATCAAATGCGGAATGTTTTGCCGGATTGGATGAACTGCTTGATCAGAGAATAGTTTTTCCGAAAGAAAATGGTATTTACAAGAAAGGTTTATAGAAAGGAAAGCCGTTTTTTCAATCAGAGATAGATGAAAGAAATAAAAAAAACGGCAAAAAAGCCGCGGAAATTGCAGAATCAGACAAAATGCTGTCGGGACAATTGGTGATGAAGTTGTAGATAATTCATAAAAGTATTGAAAATAAACTGAATAATTAGTAAAATATGAACATGGCGCCGGATCATAACCGGTAGAAATTATTAGGAGGTTTTTACTATGGAGGTTTACAGGACAGATCAAGTCAGAAATGTCGTTTTGCTCGGACACAGCGGAGCAGGAAAGACCACACTGGCAGAAGGCATGGCATATCTTTCAGGAATTACCAGCAGACTGGGAAGCGTTACGGACGGCAGCACAGTCAGCGATTTTGATAAAGAAGAAATTAAGAGAAAGTTTTCAATTACCACATCCGTTATCCCGGTTGAGTGGAATGGCGCGAAAGTTAATATCCTGGATACCCCCGGTATTTTTGATTTTGTAGGTGAAGCAGAAGAAGCAGCAGCGGCAGCGGATGCAGCGATTATTGTTGTTTCCGGCAAGTCCGGCGTCGAAGTCGGCACCAGAAAAGCATGGGACCTGTGCGAACGCTATAATCTTCCACGTATGATCTTTGTTACAGATATGGATATCGATGACGTAAGCTACAGGGAAGTCGTTGAGAAGCTTCAGGAGCTTTACGGCAAGAAGATTGCTCCGCTTCATATGCCGATCCGTGAGAACGGAAAGTTTGTCGGCTATGTCAATATCGTGAAAAACAAAGGACGCCGTTATATCGATAAGAACCGCAAAGAAGATTGCCCGATTCCGGACTATGTCCAGGATCATCTCTCCCAGTACCGCGATTATCTGCTTGAGGCTGTTGCTGAGAGTTCGGAAGAGTTCATGGATCGCTACTTTAACGGCGATGAGTTCTCTCCGGCTGAGATTGGCGCTGTCCTTTCAACTGACGTAGCAGAAGGAAGCCTGGTTCCGGTCTGCATGGGTGCGCCTATTAACCTGCAGGGAATCAAGATTCTGCTCGATGACGTTGTAAACTTCTTCCCGAGCCCGGACAAGAGAACCAGAACCGGACTGGACCGCCTGAGCAACGACGCATTTGAAGCCAATTATGACTTCCGCAAGATGAAGACCGCCACCGTATGGAAGACCATCATGGATCCTTTCATCGGAAAATATTCTCTGGTCAAGGTAACATCCGGCGTTATTAAGGCCGGCGATATCCTTTACAATGTAACGAGAGATTCTGAAGAGAAGCTGAGCAAGCTTTATGTCCTCTGCGGCAATAAGCCCGCTGAGGTACCGGAGCTTCATGCAGGCGATATCGGCGCTATTCCCAAGCTGGGCGATGCCCATACCGGCGATTCCTTCGCTTCCAAGGACCACCCGATCGATTTCGGACCGGTTGCAGTATCCAAGCCTTATACAGCAAAGGCATATGTCGTAGCGAACAAGGGCGACGTCGACAAGGTTGCCCAGGGCCTTTCCCGTCTGGGCATGGAAGACCTGACTATGAAGACAGTCAACGATTCCGCTAACCATCAGACCCTTCTCTATGGTATCGGCGATATGCATCTGGATGTTATCACCAGCAAGCTGGCAGAACGCTATAAAGTAGCTGTCGAGCTGGTAAAGCCCAAGGTTGCTTTCAAGGAAACCATCAAGAAGAACTCTGACGTGGATTCCAAATATAAGAAGCAGTCCGGCGGACATGGCCAGTACGGACACGTTAAGATGCGTTTCGAGCCGTCCGGCGATACCGATACGCCTTATGTATTTGAAGAAGAGGTCGTCGGCGGATCCGTTCCCAAGAACTACTTCCCGGCTGTCGAGAAGGGCATTGCAGAATCTGTTCTGGCAGGGCCGCTGGCAGGCTATCCGGTTGTCGGCGTCAAGGCTGTTCTCTACGATGGATCTTATCATCCGGTTGATTCTTCCGAAATGGCCTTCAAGACCGCAGCAAGCATGGCATTTAAAGACGGCTTTATGAAAGCACAGCCCGTTCTGCTTGAGCCGATCGTAGATCTGAAGGTTACCGTTGCCGATTCCTTCACCGGCGATGTTATGGGCGATCTGAATAAGCGCCGCGGCCGCGTGCTGGGTATGACGCCTGCCAAGAGCGGTGACACCGTCATTGAGGCGGAGGTTCCGGAAAGCGAGCTTTACGGTTATTCCAGTAAGCTTCGTTCCATGACCGGAGGTGAGGGCGTATTCGAGTATGACTTCGTACGCTACGAGCAGTGCCCGTCCGATGTTCAGGATAAGGAAGTCGCGGAACGCAGCAAAGAAAGCTGATGTAGCAGCTTCTGCTGTGCTTAGGGATATGCGCATTCCAGAGAGGAGGCCCTTTTTATTAAAGGACCTCCTCTTTATGTGGGCGGGAAAAGCGTCATGCCGCCCTAGAGCGTATGGGAGCCAGTGCACTAGCCAAAGTGACTGCCGCGTTGGCCGGTACTTTAGCACCTGCCTTGACAATGGGAATTCATAAAAATATAATGAAAAAAGTATTTTTTCCAAGCTGTTTCAAAGGAGGAAAAGCAATTGGCTGTTCCATTTAATCACAAGAAAATTGAGGCCAAGTGGCGCAAAAACTGGGAGGAAAAACCGGTTAATGTGAACGATGGCAAGCATCCCAAGTATTACTGCCTGGATATGTTCCCGTATCCGTCCGGAAACGGACTTCACGTCGGACATTGGAGAGGCTACGTCATTTCTGATGTCTGGAGCCGTTACAAGATGATGCACGGCTATTACATCATTCATCCCATGGGCTGGGACGCGTTCGGACTTCCGGCTGAGAATTACGCCATCAAGAACGGCGTGCATCCGGCTGTTTCTACCGCTGCCAATGTCAAAAACATCAAGCGCCAGATCCAGGATATCGGAGCTCTGTACGACTGGGATATGGAGCTGAATACTACAGATCCAAAGTTCTACAAGTGGACCCAGTGGATTTTTGTCCAGATGTTCAAGAAGGGGCTGGCTTATGAGAAGGAATTTCCCATTAACTGGTGTCCGTCCTGCAAGACCGGCCTTGCTAATGAGGAAGTTGTTAACGGCTGCTGTGAGCGCTGCGGCACTCCGGTAACCAAGAAAAATCTCCGCCAGTGGATGCTGAAGATTACCGATTATGCGGAAAGACTGCTCAACGACCTGGATAAGCTGGACTGGCCTGAAAAGGTCAAAAAGATGCAGACAGACTGGATCGGCAAGTCTTACGGCGCAGAGGTAAACTTCAAGGTTGACGGCCGCGACGACAAGATTACGGTTTACACGACCCGTCCGGATACGCTCTATGGCGCGACCTTCATGGTCCTGTCTCCGGAACATCCGCTTGCGAAGGGGCTTGCAGTGCCGGAAACACAGAAGGATGTCGACGACTATATTTTTGCCGCTTCCATGAAATCTAATATCGACCGTATGCAGGCAAAAGAGAAGACCGGCGTCTTCACCGGTTCCTATGCAGTCAATCCGCTGAACGGCAGGAAGATTCCAATCTGGCTGTCTGATTATGTCCTGGCTGATTACGGTACCGGCGCCATCATGTGCGTACCTGCCCACGATCAGCGTGACTGGGACTTTGCAAAAAAATTCGGCCTTCCGATCATTCCGGTCATCTCCAAGGATGGCAGTCCGATGACCGAAGCCGATATGACAGAGCCTTATGTTGAAGCTGCCGGCAAGATGATCAACTCCGGCGAGTGGGATGGACAGGAATCTGCTGTCCTCAAGAAAGAAGCACCCGACATCATCGAGAAGAAGGGCTTCGGCAAAAAGACCGTCAACTACAAGCTGCGTGACTGGGTCTTCTCCAGACAGAGATACTGGGGCGAACCCATCCCGATCATCCACTGCCCGCACTGCGGCAACGTACCGGTTCCGGAAGACCAGCTTCCGCTGGAGCTTCCCAAGGTCGAGAAATACGAGCCGACCGGAACAGGAGAGTCACCGCTTGCCGCTATCGATGAGTGGGTCAACTGCAAGTGCCCGGTCTGCGGAGCAGATGCAAAGCGCGAGACTAATACCATGCCCCAGTGGGCAGGTTCTTCCTGGTATTTTCTGCGCTATGTAGACGTAAATAACGACAAGGAACTTGTTTCCAGAGAAAAAGCAGATAAATATCTGCCGGTCGATATGTATATCGGCGGTGTAGAGCATGCGGTACTCCACCTGCTTTATTCCAGATTCTGGACAAAGTTCCTGTATGATATCGGCGTAATTGACTTTGACGAGCCCTTCCATAAGCTTTTCAACCAGGGCATGATCACCGGCAAGAACGGAATCAAGATGTCCAAATCGAAAGGAAACGTTGTGTCTCCGGATGATATGGTTGAGAATTATGGCTGTGATTCTCTGAGAATGTACGAAATGTTTGTCGGACCGCCGGAACTCGACGCAGAGTGGGACGACCGGGGAATCGACGGCGTCAACCGCTTCATCCGCAGGTTCTGGAAGCTTGCACTGGATTCCATCGAAGCAGATGTAAAGGCTACGCCCGAGATGATTCGTCTGAGAAACCAGCTGGCATGCACGGTTACCAATCGAATTGAATCCTTCAGCCTGAATACGGCAGTGTCCGCCTTCATGGAGTATAATAACAAGCTCATTGACTTGGCCAAGAAGACAGGCGGCATTGATAAGGAGACTATCGGCGTCTTCACGCAGCTGCTCGCTCCGTTCACGCCGCATGTCGCAGAAGAAGTATGGGAGCGCCTTGGCCACGGCGACAGTGTATTCCATACCGAATGGCCGACCTGGGACGAGAATCTTATGAAGGAAGACCTGATGAAGATTCCGGTACAGGTAAACGGCAAGACAAAAGCGGTGATTGAAGTAGATGCAGAAGCCGGCAGAGAAGACATTCTTGCCCAGGCAAAAGCTGCGATCGAAGGCAAGATCAGCGGCAGTATCATCAAGGAAATTTACGTTCCCAAGAAGATTGTCAATATCGTCGCAAAATGATAAAAAAACCGGAACCGCGGATTCTTATCCGCTGTTCCGTTTTTTTTAAGACAAAGTGAATGTCCCTTTGGTCTGACTTTGGTTGAATTTGGCTCCTTGAATCTTCTCTTCACGATCCTCGGTACTTTAGATTTCCTTCATAAGCAACTTAAAAATTACTGGAAAAACTGTTATTTATGGTATTTTTCACAAGAAAAAGTCGAAAAGAGCCGAAAAAATATCTAAATAAGTTGCTTACAAATTCTCTAAAGCGTGTATAATATAGAAATAGTTTAACGAATAAGTCCTGGCGCGGAGCAACTTATCCGATGTTCCTGCACGAGATTATTTTTTATAAAAAATTTTTTCAGACGAACAGGACTTTGTCTTTTTCATGCAACGAAGGAGGAAGATTATCATGGCAGCCAGAACGGATGTTGATTGGGGAAGTCTTGGTTTCAGCTATCTTGAAACAGACTACAGCTACGTTTCAAATTATAAAGACGGGAAATGGGACGATGGTCAGCTTACAAAAGATCACAGCGTGGTCCTGAATGAGTGTGCGTGCGTATTCCAGTATTCCCAGTCCTGCTTTGAAGGACTGAAAGCTTATCGTACAGAGGATGGCAGAATCGTTACCTTCCGTCCGGATCTCAATGCAGACCGTATGATCGATTCTGAGAAGAGACTGGAAATGCCGGTCTTCCCCAAGGAAAGATTTATTGACGCGGTGAATAAGGTTGTTCAGGCAAACGAGTCCTGGGTACCGCCTTATGGCTCCGGCGCAACACTTTATATCCGTCCTTATATGTTTGGATCTAATCCGGTTATCGGTGTAAAGCCTGCTGACGAATATCAGTTCCGTATTCTGGTTACGCCTGTTGGACCTTATTTCAAGGGAGGAGCAAAACCGGTAGAGATTAAGATTTCCGACTTTGACCGTGCCGCGCCGCATGGTACAGGAAATATCAAGGCAGGCCTGAACTATGCTATGAGCCTTCATCCGATCATGGTTGCTCACAGAGAAGGCTTTGCAGAAAACATGTACCTGGATCCTGCTACCAGAACAAAGGTAGAGGAGACCGGCGGTGCCAACATCATCTTTATCACTAAGGACGGCAAGACTCTGGTAACGCCCAAGTCTGATTCTATTCTTCCTTCCGTAACCAGAAGATCTCTCTGCTATGTAGCCGAGAATATCCTGGGCATGAAGGTTGAGCATCGTGAGGTTTATTTCGATGAAGTTCCGAACTTTGCTGAGTGCGGACTTTGCGGAACTGCAGCTGTTATCTCTCCGGTAGGAAAGATCAATGACCACGGCAATATCATTGCATTCCCGTCCGGAATGGATGAGATGGGACCGGTCATTAAGAAACTTTATGATACCCTGACCGGTATCCAGATGGGACGCCTTGATCCGCCGGAAGGCTGGATCCATGAGATCAAGGTCGATTGATGAAATTGGACTGACTGCAGGCTGTTTTCCTCCTGAAAAAAAGAATCTGAGAGAAGATCAGCTTTACAGTGAATATTATAAAATTTATTCTTTCACAGACATGAGATGAGAAAACCTCCGGGGGTGGATTCAATAAAGAGTCCGACCGCCGGAGTTTTTTTTCGAGTACCGGCCAAAGTGACTGTCACTTTGGCTTGAATGATGCTAGAATAAAAATGATGTGTAAACGATTCCAGATTTACCATAAACTGTTGAAGGAGTACAGCAAGGCATGCAGGAATTTGCGGATTTCAAGCCGGAACAGACCCTGACGCCGCTTATTGACGCGATAAAGGCATACCAGGACGAAGAACCGGCGTTTTTCCGCATCCCTGGACACCGTTTCGAAAGAGGGGCTGACCGACAGGCTGTGAAGCTTCTGGGAGATTTGGCCTATCGTGCGGATTTGACAGAAGCGGAGGGACTCGACGATCTTCATCAGCCGACAGGCGCTATTCTGCAGGCGGAAAAGCTTGCGGCGGACCTTTATGGATCGGATCGCTGCTGGTTTCTTGTGAATGGCACAACCTGTGGAAATGAAGCGATGATTCTTGCCATGGCAAGACCGGGTGACAAGATTCTCCTGCCGCGCAGTGCCCATAAATCATGTCTATGCGGCCTGATCCTGTCCGGCGCCGTTCCGGTGTGGATGGAACCGGTTTATTATCCGGACTTTGGCTTCTATGGAGAGGTCAGACCGGAAGAAGTGGAAGAGAAGCTGAAGGAACATCCTGACGCCAGGGGTGTCCTTCTGACTTCACCTACTTATTATGGCGTAATAAGCGATATCAGGCGCATTGCTGCCATAACGCACGAGAAAAAGATTCCTCTCTGTGTGGATGAAGCCCATGGAGCACACCTTTATTTCAGTGACAAGCTTCCCCAAGGAGCCCTCGCCTGCGGCGCTGATCTGGTATGCCAGAGTACACACAAGACCGTGGGAAGCTTCACCCAGAGTTCCATGCTGCATCTTAAAGGAAATCTGATCGATCCTGCACGTGTGGATGAATGCCTGAAGCTGGTCATGAGTACCAGTCCGAATTATCTGCTTATGGCGTCTCTGGACGGAGCCAGACACCTGATGGCGACATCAGGAAAGAGGCTTGCGGAACAGGCCCTGGAGCTTGCCGATTATGCCGGAGTGAGGCTGAACCGGATTCCGGGCATTCATGTATTCCGGCAGGAAGGACAGGATCCGCTTCGGGTTGTTTTTTCTGTAAAAGAACTTGGCATATCCGGTTACCGGATGCAGGAGGAGTTATACCGGACCGGCCGCGTCAGTATGGAACTGGCTGATCCGGACTCTGTTGTCGCGGTAATCACCTGGGGCAATACAAAAGAGGATATAGACCGGCTGGCAAATGCCGTCGCAGAACTTTCGCAGAAGTTTATGCGGGGAGGAGAAAACAAGGCAGAGCAGGCGTGCCCGGGATTGTCCGGCGCATATCATGTCCCTGCTATGCGCCTTACGCCCAGGCAGGCTTTTTACGCCGACCGGGAGCGGACGCCATGGATAAATGCAGCCGGAAAAACAGCTGCAGAAAGTCTGATTCCTTATCCACCCGGGATTCCCCTGATCTGTCCGGGTGAAATCCTGACAGAGGAACTCCTGGAGCGTATCAGAAATTTAAAGGAAATGGGCGTCGAAATCCATGGACCGGCTGATGAGAGCCTGGAAACAATTCTGACCGTTAAAGAATGATAAAAGGAGTAAAAGAGGTCAATGACTTGTTTAAAATCCGAAGCAAAATTTCACAGCAATTATGTCGTTCCGGAAAGACCCGGCATTACTGCGGCCAGGCACGGCTTTATCTTTACCGCAATCGCTGAGGAAAACAAAGAGGCTAAGCTGCTCCTTTACCATAAGGGAGCAGACGAGCCCTTTCAGGAGGTCGACCTGCCGGAAGAGAAAAGAGTTGGTGAAGTGGCTGCCGTTGAGCTGGACATTCCGGAGGAAGAGGCTGCAGATGGAAACCTGGAATATACCTTTCTGATCGACGGGAAAATAAAAACAGATCCCAGAGCTGTGCGTCTGACAGAAGACCGCCGGGGAGTGGTATGCCGGCCTGCGCATGCAGAAACCTGCCAGCTCCATATCCCTTATGAAGATATGATCCTTTATAAATTAAACGTCCGCGGCTATACCATGGATCCTTCTGCGGAATCTGCTTATCCGGGCACCTTCAAAGGACTTGCTGACAAGATTCCCTATCTGAAAGAACTGGGCGTCAACGCTTTGCTTCTCATGCCTGTGTACGATTTTAATGACCGGGTAAAGGTCCAGCAGACCTTCAACCTGAGCAAGGACATCCAGGTTCTGGATGGAAATGCAAAAAAAGAAAGAAAAAACTTCTGGGGCTACGCGCCGGGCTTTTATTTTGCTCCCAAGCGTTCCTACAGTGCGTCTCTTTGCCCGGACCGTGAGTTTGCGGACCTGGTCGATGCTATGCACAAAGAAGGAATGGAGGTTCTGCTTGAATTTTATTTTAAGCCGGATGCTTCCGAGTGTTTTATTAAGGATGTTCTCCATTTCTGGCTTACTGTTTATCATGTGGACGGATTCCATATCACCGGCAATGAGACTTGCGCTGCCGCAATCTGCAGGGATCCCATGCTGAAAAAAACGAAACTGATCTATTCGGATCCCTTCCTCATTGACCAGGAGGGACAGAAGAAGGGCGGCAGGAGAACGCTTGCAAGCTCCAACCAGGGTTATGAACAGGATATGCGCCGTTTCCTCAAGGGCGACGAGGATCTGGACCTTGCCGGCATTCAGTGGAATCTGAGAAGAAATTCTGTTCATGCGGCCTATATAAACTATTTTGCGGACCAGGATGGCTTTACTATGGCGGATATGGTCAGCTATGAACACCGCCACAATGAAGACAATGGAGAGAATAATAAAGACGGCAGCCGGACGAATTATTCCTGGAACTGCGGCGACGAAGGCCCCAGTGACCGCCTGGAGGTTGTGACGCTCAGGAGGCATCAGCTTAATAATGCCTTTCTGATGCTTTTTACCGGCCAGGGCGTGCCCATGATCTATGCCGGAGATGAGTTCCTGAACAGCCAGAGCGGCAATAATAATGTATGGTGCCAGGATAACGCGGCGGGCTGGGTCAACTGGAGCCGTACCAAGGATGCGGAAGACCGTCTGCAGATGGTGAAGGACATCATCCGCTTCCGCAGAGAAAACCGTATTCTTCATATGAAAGCACCGCTCCGCATGCAGGATTATAAGGCAACTGGCTATCCGGATCTGTCCGTTCATACCTCTTTTGCCTGGGCGGATTATGATGACCGGACCAGGATTGGATTCGCCCTTCTCATGGACGGCAGCTATGCTGATCCATCGGAAGAAAAGGAACGCTTTATCTACCTGGTTTGCAACATGTACTGGGAAACGCAGGAATTCGCTCTGCCGGATCTGCCGGAAGGATATGCCTGGGCACTGAAAGCGGACAGCCACCAGGATAAGGTCGTTCAGGATAAGGCAAGAATACTGGATCCGGAAATCCTTTCCGAGAAGAAAATTTCCGCTTCGCCGAGGTCCATACTGATCCTTACCGGAGAGAAAGTGCCGGTTCCTAAAAAGCGCAGGCGGGGCAAATCTGCGAAAGCCGCTGCCGTATTGCAGGAAAAATAATCTGTGATATAAAAGAAATGTTTCCAGGAAAAAAACCTGCTGATACAGCGTTGATATCTATTGCGGGAAAAATCCGAAACGGTCAATTCAAAAGACAGCGTGATGACAGGCAGATGTAGGTAAAAATGGAATGGCAGGAAAAAGGAACGGGAAATGAGCAGGAAGAACAGCATGACGCGAGAGAAAATGGATTCACAAAAAAACAATTATGCCCTGGAGCATTTCAAAACGATTACAGCCCATAAAATGCTGGTCATGAAATATTGTTTTCGAATGGGCCTTTATAAACAGGGACTGCTGCACGACCTTTCCAAATACACGCCGACCGAGTTTCGTGAAGGAGCCCGTTACTGGCAGGGAAACCGCAGTCCTAACAATGCGGAACGCGAAGCGACTGGCGTTTCTCTTGCCTGGCTTCACCATAAGGGGCATAACAAGCACCATTTCGAATACTGGATTGATTATGGCATCAACACTCCGAAGATTATACGAGGCGTTCCCATTCCCAGAAGATACGTGGCGGAGATGATAGCAGACCGTATCAGCGCTTCCCGTGTATACCTGGGCGAAAAGTACACAGACGATGCACCATTTCGTTATTACGCCAAAGGAGAACCAAAAATGTGGTTCGTTCACCCGCGGACCAGGCACCAGATCCACGTCCTGCTCAAAATGCTGGCTGAAAAAGGAGAAGATTATACCATTTCCTATATTCGGTACAGGTTTTTGAAGGGGTATCCGCTTCCGGGGGAGGAGAAATTGAGGGGTAAATAAAAAATAGTGGACATTCTCCCGGAAATTTGTATAATTACGGGTTATAGACGTTTTGAGAGAAAATATTGCACAGCTTGTAAGATATGCAATTGCGGAGGATCTAAGAAAGTGAAAGCAGTTAAGAAAGTAGTGAAGTTCGGGGGCAGTTCCCTTGCCAATGCCGAGCAGTTTAAAAAGGTCGGCGATATTATTAGAAGCGATAAAAGCAGGAGATATGTCGTGCCTTCCGCTCCCGGCCGAAGATTTTCGGGTGATACGAAAGTTACAGATATGCTCTACGACTGCTTTCATATTGCAGAGCAGGGACAGAATTTCGACGCTGCTTTAAATAATATAAAGGCAAGATATCAGGAGATTATTGACGGTCTGGGACTGGAACTTTCCCTGGACGGTGAATTTGACAAGATTAAAGAGAATCTGAAAAAAGATCCCAAGTCCCATTATGCGGCTTCCCGCGGCGAGTATCTGAATGGTATCGTCATGGCGAATTATCTGGGATATGAATTTGTTGATTCCGCTGAAGTTATCTGTTTTAACGAAGACGGAAGCTTCAATGATGATGAAACAAACAGAAAGCTTTCGAAGCGACTGGATGGCGTTCAGGCGGCAGTCATTCCCGGCTTTTACGGGGCTCTTCCTGACGGTACGGTCCATACCTTCTCCAGAGGCGGATCGGATATCACGGGTTCCCTTGTCGCAAAAGCCATTCACGCCGATGTTTATGAGAACTGGACGGATGTATCCGGCTTCCTGATGACCGATCCTCATATTGTAAAGGATCCGGTCAATATTTCGACCATTACCTATCGTGAGATGCGCGAGCTTTCCTATATGGGTGCTACCGTTCTTCACGAGGATGCCGTATTCCCGCTCCGTAAGGAAGGCATTCCGATTCACGTACTTAATACAAATCATCCGGATGATCCGGGAACCATGATCGTCGAGACGACCTGTGATAAGCCAAAATACACGATTACCGGAATCGGAGGTAAAAAGGGCTTCGCGTCGATTACGATTGAAAAAGCCATGATGAACGCGGAAATCGGATTCGGACGCAAGCTCCTGCAGGTTTTTGAGGAGGCAGGCATGACGTTCGAGCATACGCCTTCCGGCATTGATACCTTCTCGGTTTTCGTCAATCAGAAGGACTTTGCGCCGCATGAGCAGGAGATCATTGCTGCTATCCACCGCAGCGTCCATCCGGATACGATTGAGCTGGAATCCGATCTGGCTCTGATTGCTGTCGTAGGACGCGGCATGAAGAGAATGAGAGGAACTGCTGCCAGAATCTTCGCAGCCCTGGCCCATGCTCATGTCAACGTCAAGATGATCGATCAGGGATCTTCTGAGCTGAATATCATCATCGGTGTCGAAAACAGAGACTTCGAGGCTGCCATCCAGGCAATCTATGATATTTTTGTCAATACACAGCTGTAAACGAAGGCGAAATATGCTTTGCAAAAAGGCCGGCTTTCACAATGCTTCATGCATCAGGAAAGCCGGTCTTCTTATTTTCCGACGGCAGGATGAAATTGGCTCTCCTTATGCAGATGTGAATATGGTATAATAGCAAAGTAGAATTTAAAGTAAGTGTAAAAAATTGAACTTGATAAATTGCAAATCTGTATGGGATACTGACAGGAGGTCTTATGAAGCGAGTATTATTGAAACTCAGCGGTGAAGCGCTTGCCGGAGAGAAGCACACCGGGTTTGACGAGGAAGTTGTTACGAAAGTTGCAAAACAGGTCAAGACCCTGGTGGACGAAGGAACAGAAGTCGGTATCGTCATCGGCGGAGGAAACTTCTGGAGGGGACGCTCCAGTAAGAATATCAACCGGGAGAAAGCAGACCAGATCGGTATGCTGGCTACGGTTATGAACTGCATTTATGTTTCTGAGATTTTCCGCTCCCAGGGGATGATGACTTCCGTTCTTACTCCCTTTGAGGTAGGCGGAATCACAAAGCTTTATTCCCATGACCGTGTTTCCAAATATTTCAATCACGGCATGGTCGTTTTCTTTGCGGGCGGGACCGGACATCCTTATTTCTCAACGGATACGGCGACAGTCCTTCGTGCCATCGAGATCGATGCGGACCGCATCCTTCTGGCCAAGGCAATTGACGCGGTCTATGATTCTGATCCGCATAAGAATCCGGACGCAAAGCGTTATGAACAGGTATCCATTGACGAGGTGATTGAGAAGAACCTTCAGGTCGTGGACATGACGGCGTCCATTCTCGCCCGCGATAATAAGATGCCTATGGCTGTTTTTGCCCTGACTGAAGAGAACAGCATCGTACGCGCCGCTCACGGAGAAAAAATCGGTACGATCGTAACGGCCTGACCATATCATAGGTGATTCAAAAAAATCTGCAGTCCACGATGTACGGACGTGTCGGCTGCATATAGAAATAAAATAAGCATACAGGAGAATAGAAAAATGGATGAGAGAGTAAAAGTATACGTAGAAAAAATGGGAAAGAGCCTTGCAAGTCTGGAAGAGGATCTGGCAGCAATCCGCGCAGGACGTGCCAACCCGCATGTCCTTGACCGCATCACAGTAGATTATTATGGATCTCCGACGCCGCTTCAGCAGGTAGCGAATATCCAGGTACCGGAAGCGCGCATTATTCAGATTACTCCCTGGGAAACAAAAATGGTCAAGGAGATCATTAAAGCAATCCAGATGTCCGACGTCGGCATCAATCCTTCTACCGATGGCAAAAATATCCGTCTGGTATTCCCGGAACTGACCGGAGAGCGCAGAAAAGAACTCGCTAAGGACGTCAAGAAGAAAGGCGAAGCAGCGAAGGTAGCAATCCGCAATATTCGCCGTGACGGCGTTGACGCGTTCAAGAAAGCCGAAAAGTCCGAAGGACTTTCGGAGGACCTGATCGCGGATCTTCAGGATCAGATCCAGAAGCAGACGGATGAATACATCAAGAAGATTGATAAGGCTGTTGAAGTAAAGACAAAGGAAATCACGACTGTCTGATCAGAAAAAGACGCACAGGCCGCTGCAGTAAAATGCAGCAGCCTGTTGTTGCTTTCTAAATGGTTATCTTTCCGGGGAAAATATAAAGAATGAGTGATACAGAGAGAAAATTACCGCAGCATGTCGCAATCATACTGGACGGAAACGGAAGATGGGCAAAATCCAGGAATATGCCGCGCACTTATGGCCATAAAGTCGGTGCGGATAATCTTGAGAAGATGTGCAATATTATCTGCGATATGGGCATTAAGTACCTGACTGTTTACGCTTTTTCTACCGAGAACTGGAAACGCTCGACCGAAGAGATCGGCGTTCTCATGAATATTTTCCGGCGTTACCTGAAGCGCTGTGAACGCAATGCCAGGAAGCGTCAGATGCATGTAAAGATCATCGGAGATCCTGCGGGACTTGCTCCGGATATTCAGGATACGATCCATGAACTGGAGGATATGTCAAAGGATTATGACCGCATGTACCTGCAGATTGCCCTGAACTACGGAAGCCGGGACGAGATTGTCCGCGCCGTGACCAAGCTGGCGGATGACGCAAGGTCCGGGAAGCTGCCGGCGGGCAAGGTCAGTGAAGAGGTTTTTGCATCTTATCTGGATACGGCGGGCGTACCGGATCCGGACCTGCTCATTCGTACCAGCGGAGAAGAGCGCCTGTCCAACTTCCTGCTGTGGCAGCTTGCATATACGGAATTTTATTTTACGCCTGTTTCCTGGCCGGAGTTTGACAGGAAAGAACTGGAGCTCGCTATTGACAAATATAATGGCCGTGACCGCCGGTTCGGAGGAGTCAAATCCTGACTGCTGCCCGGCAGTCAGATGTTGCCGGCCGGATTATCACAGCAGTTCATGAAGGAGCAAAGCCTGGCTGCTGATACGGAGGGTTTAAAGCCTGGGCGCTGTCCGGCGAATCAGACGCCGGCAGTATCATGACGGCTGCTCAGGCAAAAGTTAGTGTAAATCGAGGATTTTTTATGTTTAAAACGCGTTTAATAAGCGGGATAGTCCTGGTGGCTGCCGCTTTACTTGTTATTATCACAGGCGGCTGGCTTTTATTTGCCGTTACCCTGGCTCTTTCCCTGATTGGTGCTTTTGAGTTTTTCCGTGCTACGGGCGTCAGGGAAGAGGGCAAAAAATTCAATGCGCTGGAACTGGCAGGCTATCTGGGTATTGCCCTCTATTATATCAGCCTTGTCGTCCAGTGGGGAAGCATGCAGCTAATGGCGCTTATCACAGCTATTGTGGTTGTTATGGCAGTTTATGTCTTTACGTTTCCCAGGTATCATGCGGACCAAGTCATCGCTTCCTACTTTGCCGTTATCTATGTCGGCGTCATGCTTTCTTTCGTTTATCAGACCAGGATGCTGCAAGACGGTGAGTATATTGTCTGGCTGATCTTTCTTTGTTCATGGGGGTGCGATACCTGCGCCTACTGTGCAGGACGCCTGCTCGGGAAGCACAAGATGGCTCCCGTATTAAGCCCGAAGAAGACAATTGAGGGAGCTCTCGGCGGCGTTCTCGGTGCCCTGATCCTGGGAATCCTGTATGCTGTTTTTACAAAAGGACCGGTTGTAGAATATGCGATCATCTGCGCAATCGGCGCTCTGATCTCCATGATCGGCGACCTGGCTGCTTCTGCGATAAAACGGAACAAGGGAATAAAAGACTACGGGAAACTGATTCCGGGTCATGGCGGAATTCTGGACCGTTTTGACAGCGTCATTTTTACCGCTCCCATGATCTACTTCCTGGCCGTTATGCTGATTCGCTGATTTAAAGCGATTTCATTTGTATGAGCAGTGAGTAAACTGCATTTTGCTGCATCCCGACGTGGCGCTTCTTGCCTCCGGTGAAGAATGCTTAACAGCGAACGAGTGAAGGAGACACTCGCGAAGCATGTTTCGCCTCATTGCTATTTATAAATAATGCTGCAGAATTTGCTGCGGCGGAATGGAACATATTATGAAAAAACTGGCAATCCTAGGTTCTACCGGATCGATCGGTACCCAAACCCTGGACGTCGTTCGCTTTCATCCTGAGGATTTTCAGGCTGTCGCCCTGGCGGCCAACCGAAACGTAGACCTGATTGAGAAACAGGCCCGTGAATTCAAGCCACTGCTAGCTGTCATGGGGGAGGAAAAGGCAGCGGAGGAATTAAGGACAAGACTTGCCGATACAGATATCAGGGTCCTGTCCGGTATGGATGGGCTCATTCAGATGGCCCGAATGGAGGAATCGGATATTCTGGTAACGGCTATCGTGGGCATGATCGGTATACGCCCGACCCTGGCCGCGATTGAGACAGGCAAAGATATTGCTCTTGCCAATAAGGAAACCCTGGTCACAGCAGGACACCTGATCATTCCTGCGGCTCATGAGCGCAAGGTCCGGATTCTGCCGGTAGACAGCGAACATTCCGCAATTTTCCAGTGCCTGCACGGGGAAAACCGTGGGCAGATCGAAAAACTTCTGATCACAGCCTCCGGAGGTCCTTTCCGCGGCATGAAACGGGATCAGCTTAAAGCTATGAAACCGGAAGATGCGCTCAAGCATCCGACCTGGTCTATGGGGGCCAAGATTACCATTGATTCTGCGACACTGGTCAATAAGGGACTGGAAGTCATGGAGGCCAGATGGCTCTTCGGGGTAGATCTTGATCATATCCAGGTTGTAGTCCAGCCTCAGAGCATTATCCACAGCATGGTGGAATTTAAGGACGGGGCGATTCTCGCCCAGCTGGGAAGCCCGGACATGAGGCTGCCCATCCAGTACGCCCTTTATTATCCGGAACGCCGGCCTATGCCGGGAGAACGGCTGGATTTCACCAAACTGACGTCCATTGAGATTGCACGCCCGGACATGGAAACGTTCCTTGGACTTCCGCTTGCAATCAAAGCAGCAAAGACGGGAGGCTCTATGCCTACTGCATTCAATGCGGCAAATGAAGCAGCCGTAACGAAGTTCCTGGCTCATAAAATTGGCTTCCTGGATATCTATGATCTGATCATCGGCGCTATGGAGGCACATAAAGTGATTGAGAGCCCTGATCTGGATCAGATCCTGGATACGGAGCAGGAAGCAAGGAACTTTGTAGAAGCACATATAAAAGAATGAACATTCTGTGAAACAGAAGACGAAAAAATCCGGATGCGGTATACTTGTCCTGTTCGGGACAGGCAGAGTGTCCGGACTTTTTCATTCCATTGGAAATTGGGAGGTTGTATTTTTTGCAATATCTTATCGCTTTACTGATCCTGGGCGTCTGCATTCTCTTTCATGAATTCGGACACTTTCTTCTGGCACGGCTAAACGGCATTACGGTCCTGGAATTTGCCATGGGCATGGGACCGGTTCTTTTCAAGCATAAAAGCAAAAAGAGCGGTACGGTCTATGCATTCAAGCTTCTGCCTTTCGGCGGGTCCTGCTCTATGCTCGGCGAAGATGAAGACGATACCCAGCCGGGCAGTTTCCTTTCAAAAAATGTCTGGCAGCGGATCAGCGTCGTAGCCGCCGGCCCGGTTTTCAATTTTATTCTGGCTTTTTTCTGCGGCATGATCGTTATTGGCATTGCAGGATTCGACCCTGCCAGGGTGACGGAAGTAGAGAGCGGTTCACCTGCCGCTCAGGCAGGGCTGCAAACGGGCGACCGCATTGTCCGCTATGAGGGGAATGGAATATCCAGCGGCCGCGAGCTCTATGCGGATATTTCCATAGACGGGGTCCCGGATGACGAGATCACATTAACTTATGAACACGAAGGAAAGAAAAAAACCGTAACTTATGTGCCGGTGACCAGTCAGCGCTATCTTCTGGGCTTTTCCTATTCTGCAGACGGACAGGAAGTGGAGATCACATCTCTGACACCCGGTTCACCGATTTCAAAAGCCGGCGTACAGATAGGGGATATTATTACCGGCATCAATAACCATGAGGTAACGACCGCCGAGAGCCTGATCAGCTATCTGCAGGAGAATCCGCTGGACGGTTCGCCGGTGGATATCAGCTATACCCATAATGGAAAGGAGAGGACAGCGTCCCAGGTGACGCCGGACTATGTAACGGAAGCTTCTCTTGGCTTTTCTTTCAATCTTGCCAGAGAGAAAACCGGCTTTTTCGGGACGATCAAAGACAGCTTCAGCGACATCGGCTACTGGATCCACGTAACCTGGAAATCTCTTCTCAGCTTAGTTACCGGAAAGTTCAGCATCAATGACATGTCCGGTCCTGTCGGCGTGGTTTCAACGATCGGGGATGCCTACAAGGAAGCCGCACCGGAAGGCGCACTTGTCACCTTCCTGACCATGATGAACATGCTGGTGCTGATCACGGCCAACTTAGGCGTTATGAATCTGCTTCCCCTGCCGGCACTGGACGGAGGCCGTCTGCTCTTTATGGTCATCGAAGTCGTACGGAGAAAACCGGTCAACCGTGAATTGGAAGGCAGAGTTCATTTTGCCGGACTCATGATTCTGCTTGGCTTTATGGTCTATATCACCATACACGATATCTGGAAACTGTTCTGATATTATTTTATTGCTTCTAAGCGGATGTTTATACGACGGCCGGAAAGCTTGCAGTGACCGATTGCTTTTGGCATGGATATCTTAATAGTAAGAATCACACATCGACAGGAAGGCTTGCTGTGACTGATGATTTTTAGCACTGACATCCTATAGATTTATGATTACCCGCAGTCAAGGAAGTTTGACCTGTGCAATAACTATTGGGACTGATAGCAACACTGGTATTATAGAAAAGAGGGAAACATATGTTTATGAAAAGCAAGACAAAAATAGCACTGGCTGTCATTGCAGGAACCGCTGTCGTGACAGGAGATCTGATCAATTTTGGCGTAAAAAAAGTAAAAGCAGTCTACAATGATATTAAGTACGGCGCCAGCCAGGTGCCGGTTGATGTACCCAAGGACGCGGAGCGGGGAGATGATACGACGGAAGATGATACGAAGGAAGGCTGATCGGCATGTGGGGGTATGAATAAATCATTTACCCACAGGCAGGCAAGCTTGCCGCGTGCAATGACTTTGGACACTGGCATCAAAATATTTTTTAATTTTTGCTGTTGACGTCAACTTTTATTCGTGTTATTATCATTTTCGTTGCAGGTGAGAAATCACAGCAAATGCGGAAATGTCGGAATTGGCAGACGAGCAAGACTAAGGATCTTGTGCCAGCAATGGCGTGTGGGTTCAAGTCCCACTTTCCGCAGTCAGTCGAAAGAGGCAGGTCGAAGGACCTGCCTCTTTTACGTTAATCGATTGCAGATGCCGAAAGATAAGAATCAATTGCAGATGCGGCAGGATAAGTATCGCTTGCAGAAACTGTTTAAGCAAAGCAAGGGCTTGATATGAAAAAATATTTGAAAGAAGCTGTTTACGGACTTGCTATCGGAGACGCGGTTGGCGTCCCGTTTGAATTTAAGGCGCGGGACAGCTTTACCTGTGAAGGGATGACCGGATATGGGACGCACGGGCAGGCTCCGGGTACCTGGTCGGATGATACAAGCATGACTCTGGCAACCTGCAAGAGTCTGCAGGAAAAGGAGAAGGTAGATTTGGATGACCTCTGGGACAAATTTTATCACTTCCTTAGGCATGCAAAATTTACAGCAGATCATGAGGTTTTTGACGTGGGCAATACGACTATGTGCACGATCCCCAACCGCAAGGGTGCAACAGGAGAGCACTCCAACGGAAACGGCTCCCTGATGCGGATCCTGCCGCTGGCTTTTGTGGAGGATATTACGGATGAACAGATCCGGAATGTTTCCGCGATAACGCATGCGCATCCGATTTCAAAGGATGCCTGCGTCTATTATGTCCATGCTGCAAATAAGCTGCTTGAACTGGCAGGAAGCAGCCGGAAACCGGCTGAAAAAATGCAGGAGCTGGTCAACTGCCTGTATGCGGATATTCCTGCGGAATCTGTTTTTGCAAGGGTACCGCTGATAGCAGGACGGGACCGCATGGAGATTAAAAGTTCAGGCTATGTCGTCGACACCTTTGAAGCAGCCATTTGGGCTCTGCTTACTACGCGAAACTATAGGGACTGTATCCTGAAAGCAGTAAATCTGGGTTCGGATACGGATACGGTTGCTGCAGTGGCAGGCGGGCTAGCCGGATTAATTTACGGATTCGAAGGCGAGGACGGAATCCCGGCAGAATGGGTGGAAACCTTACGGGCGAAGAAGCTGATCGACAGCTGCCTGTTCTAATAGGAATTTCCGGATTTCTATCGTATACGGTTACTTTTTAATCGTATCCGGTGATCTACATCACCTGCCTTTTGGTATTTTTGAATAATATCCGATGATGCTTTTTATGCTAATTACTTTACTTTTCCATAGTAAAGTGCTAAAATGCATATATTTTAAATACTATTTTGATAAATGAGAGGGAGATATTTTTTATGACGTCAGGACAGATTGGCATTATCATTTCCATGGCAGTTTATCTGGGTGGAATGCTTCTGATTGGTTTCTGGGTTTCCGGAAGAAACAAGAACGTTTCAGATTTTTATCTGGGAGGCAGAAAACTTGGTCCGATCGTGACGGCTATGAGTGCGGAAGCATCGGATATGTCCAGTTATCTGCTTATGGGTCTGCCGGGTCTGGCATATCTGTCCGGCATGGCAGATGTAGGCTGGACGGCGATCGGCCTGTCCGTAGGTACTTATCTGAACTGGCTGATCGTGGCAAAAAAACTGCGCCGTTATACAGCCGCAAACGGATCGATCACAGTCCCGTCCTTTTTCTCAAAGCGATACGGAGATGACAGGGGCATCCTGATGTTTATTGCGGCGATTATCATCGTGGTTTTCTTTGTCCCCTATACCGCTTCCGGCTTTGCTTCCTGCGGAAAGCTTTTCAACAGCCTTTTCGGCATTGACTACCATGCAGCTATGATCGTCAGTGCTTTTGTCATCATCGGCTATACCATGACCGGAGGCTTCCTTGCCGCGTCTATGACCGATCTGGTCCAGAGTATCGTCATGACGGTCGCTCTCCTGATCGTACTTGGCTTCGGCATTACAAAAGCCGGCGGCATGGACAATGTGATCAACAATGCGAAAGGCCTTGCCGGCTACTTCAGCATGGTGCAGTCCCACGATGCAGTTACAGGACAGGCAGCGCCTTATGGCTTTATCAATATTGTATCCACGCTGGCGTGGGGACTCGGCTATTTCGGCATGCCGCATATCCTTTTGCGCTTTATGGCGATTGAAGACGACAGCAAGCTGAAAGTATCCAGAAGAGTAGCCTCAATCTGGGCTTTCCTGTCCATGGTTGTCGCCGTACTCATTGGTATGGTCGGTCTGTGCATGTCTTCTCAGGGAACCCTTCCGGTCCTGGAAGGATCGGCTTCTGAGACGATCATCGTTCAGATCTCATCCCTTCTGGCGAGTCATGGATTTGGACTTGCTCTGGTCGCAGGACTTGTCCTGTCCGGCATTCTGGCTTCTACCATGTCCACGTCCGATTCACAGCTCCTGGCTGCCTCCTCATCCATATCTGAGGATATCATCAACGGGTTTTTCCATGTGAAGATCAAGGAAAAAAACCTGATGCTGATCGCGCGCATGAGCCTTCTGGTCATTGCCCTGATTGGAATTGCACTTGCATGGAATCAGAACAGCTCGATCTTCGTTATCGTATCCTTTGCCTGGGCAGGATTCGGCGGAGCCTTCGGTCCGACCATGCTGCTGGCTCTTTTCTGGAGAAGGTCCAATAAATACGGTGCTCTGGCAGGTATGATCAGCGGAGGCGTCATGATCTTCGTATGGAAATTCCTGGTACGCCCTCTGGGAGGCGCCTGGAACATCTACGAGCTGCTTCCGGCCTTCATCGTATCCATTGTGCTGAACATCATCGTCAGCCTGGCAACACCTGCTCCCGACACAACCGTAACCGATACCTTCGATAATGTGGCAAAGTGACAGGCACATTGCCACCTCAAATATGGCTTGACACCTGAAATTTCAGGTGTTAAGGTATGAAACAGTTAAATGCGGTGACAAGGAATAGTAGGGATAAGGAATTTTACAGAGAACTGCCGGACGGTGCAAGGCAGCAAAAGGAATTATTCTGAACTGCCCTTCGAGCAGATGCCTGAAATCAGCATGAGAGAGTAGGCGCATACGGAAGCCCGCCGTTATCAGGGTATGGATATGAATGTATCCGATGAGCGCACGGATTTTTTTCGTGAATAAGAGTGGTACCGCGGAGTGCACATATGAATGATATGCCCTTCGTCTCTTGAAAAAAGCAGGAGACGGAGGGCTTTTTTTGAAGGTGATCGTTCATCATCGCGAGTCTTAAAAGACTTAAGGATGATCGAGCCACGAATCTGCCCGGCATGCCTGCATGGTACAAAATGTTTTTTCAATGCAGTAAAAATTCTTAGTCAAGGAGGGCTGGAAAAATGATGAACTACAGGAAATATCAGAGACTTTATTTTATGCCGCCGGAAGAGTGTACTGACTGGGCGAAAAAAGATCATATCGATAAGGCACCGATCTGGTGCAGCGTTGACCTGCGCGACGGCAATCAGGCGCTGGTCATTCCCATGGATCTGGATACCAAGATCGAGTTTTTCAAGCTTCTGGTCAAGGTCGGCTTTAAGGAAATCGAAGTCGGCTTTCCGGCTGCTTCTGAAACAGAATATGAATTCCTGCGCCGTCTAATCGAGGAAAATCTGATCCCGGATGACGTTACGGTTCAGGTTCTGACCCAGGCAAGAGAGCATATCATCAAGAAGACCTTCGAAGCTTTAAAGGGATGCAAAAACGCCATTGTTCACGTTTACAATTCCACCTCATTTGCTCAGAGGCAGCAGGTTTTCAAGAAAAACAAGGAAGAAATCAAGCAGATTGCGATTGATGGAGCTAAGCTGTTAAAAGAGCTGACTGAAGAAGCAGGAGAGAATTACCGCTTCGAGTACAGTCCGGAATCCTTTACCGGAACCGAGCCGGAATATGCTCTTGAAGTCTGCAACGCAGTACTGGATGTATGGCAGCCGACTCCGGACCGCAAGGCAATCATCAATCTGCCCAGTACGGTGGAGCTTTCTCTTCCCAGCGTTTATGCCAGCCAGGTAGAGTACATGAACAAGCATCTCAAATACCGCGACAGCGTCGTACTTTCTCTGCATCCCCATAATGACCGGGGCTCCGGCGTTGCGGATTCCGAACTTGGCGTTCTTGCAGGAGCAGACAGGGTTGAAGGTACCCTTTTCGGCAATGGAGAGCGTACCGGAAATGTAGATATCATCACGCTTGCCATGAACCTTTACATGCAGGGTGTCAATCCGGAACTGGACTTCAGCAACATGCCCGAAATCCGCAATAAGTATGAAAAATACACCGGCATGAGCGTCGATCCCAGAACGCCTTATGCAGGAGCACTTGTTTTTGCTGCATTCTCCGGTTCCCACCAGGATGCCATTGCCAAGGGCATGAAATGGAATGAGGAGAAGGATCCGGACCACTGGACTGTTCCCTATCTGCCCATCGACCCGACCGACGTCGGACGTACTTACGATGCGGATGTCATCCGCATCAACAGCCAGTCCGGAAAAGGCGGCGTAGGTTATATCCTGGAGACAAACTACGGGCTCAACCTGCCCAAGAAGATGCGAGAATCCGTCAGCTATGCAGCCAAGGACCTGTCCGATCATCTGCACAAGGAACTCCGTCCGGACGAAATCTTCAGCCTCTTCGTCAGACAGTACGAAGATGTCACCAGTCCGGTCAAGGTTTCGGAAGCTCATTTCAAGCAGCTCCAGGATGGCCAGATCGGAGCGGAGATCACCACGGCTTATGGAAGCGGAGATTTCCAGAAAGTTACAGCAGTTGGAAACGGACGACTGGATGCAGTCTCTAATGCCATCAAGGCAGCATACAGCCTTAAATATACCCTTGTAACCTATGAAGAGCATGCCCTTCAGAAGAGCTCCAGCTCCCGGGCAATTGCATACGTAGGAGTGCAGAACGAATCCGACGCCCAGTACTACTGGGGAGCAGGACTTGACTCCGATATCATCCGGGCGTCCATCAATGCGCTCGTGACCGCTATTAACAATTCGCTGCACTAAATGTGAGTTTATCGAAGCGATAATGAGCAGGATTTAGAACATTGCCCTAATGGGGGCGCTCTCGCTTTTTCGCCTTCGCAACGGTACATAAGGGTGCAGCACCTGCAAGCAGGCACTGCGCCCTAAGTACC
>JAXJVN010000134.1:0-33335 GCA_036308545.1 Eubacterium sp.
AGCCGAACGGGTATGCTCGCATACCCACTCGGCGCTTCTGGTCTCCGGTGGAGACCGTTTAGAAGCGACCGAGCGAAGCGAGACCGCCGCGATAACGAATGAAACCCGCGAAGCGCGTTTCATCTCGTTGCGTACAATGAAACGAACGGACAGGTCGATTTGTTAAGGGCCTATGTCATCAATCGTCGTCTTCGTCCGTATTTTCTGCTTTTTTTGGCGGGAAAGCCTTATTCAGGGCAAACATAATAACCATAAGAACGATGGTTACGGAAAAAATTCCAATCATTCCCAATCCCATTACTTTAAGCGATGCGAGAAAATTTGCAATCATTTTTTAATCCTTTCTCTTCCTGCATTCCCAGAGGGTATTCTATATAGTCTTTTGGAAACTATCTATAAAACAGATAGTAAGGCCTTGCATTATCTGAAATTCCGATGGATTTCCTATTGTCTATCGAAAAAGCAGATGGATCAGGGCGCTGCTATCGACCGGTAAGATAGTTAAATTTTCGGGATAAGCCCAAGCAGCAGTCCGCCCGCAATGACGGAAGCAACCTGGCCGGATACGTTGACTCCGGTTGCCGGCATGATCAGGATATTCGTCGGATCTTCCTTCATTCCCATCTGGGTAATGACACGCGCTGACATGGGGAAAGCGGAAATTCCGCATGCACCGATCATGGGGTTAATCTTCTTCTTTAAAAACAAATTCAGGATTTTTGCAAAAAGGACGCCGCCGATGGTATCGAATATGAATGCCACCAGCCCCAGAACCAGGATAAAAATAGTCTGGACCGTCAGGAAGCTTTCAGCCCGCATCTGTGAGGCAACTGTAATTCCCAGCAGCAGGGTAATGATATTGGCCAGAGAATGCTGAGCGGTATCCGAAAGAGAATTCAGAACGCCGCATTCACGGATCAGGTTTCCGAACATGAGAAAGCCGACCAGCGCAACGGAACGCGGTGCTACGATTCCGGCTACGATCGTAATCGCAATGGGGAACAGAATCTTTGTAAGCTTTGATACATTCTCCGGTTTATATTCCATGTGGATCCGGCGTTCTTTTTTCGTTGTTACCAATCGGATAACCGGCGGCTGGATAATCGGAACAAGAGCCATATAGGAATATGCGGCGACAATGATGGCGCCCAGGTATTTGGAATTAAAGTAGTTTGCTACAAAAATAGAGGTAGGACCATCTGCTGCGCCGATGATTCCGACAGAAGCGGCATCCTGCAGACTGAACCCGAACAGGGTAGCTAAGCTTAAGGTAAAGAAGATGCCGAACTGAGCGGCAGCACCGAACAGCATCATCAGCGGGTTGGACAATAAGGGGGTAAAATCAATCATCGCCCCAATTCCGATGAACAAAAGCAGCAGAAAAAGCTCATTGGCAATGCCGGCGTTAAAAAGAGTGTCCAGGGGTCCTGCTTCTACGACGCCATCAATCAGCTGGTCAACTGCGCCGGACATAGGCAGGTTTACAAAGATAGCGCCAAAGCCCATGGGTACAAGCAGAGTCGGTTCCATCTGCTTCTTAATTCCCAGATAGATCATGGTCCCGCCAATCACCCACATGACGACCATCTGCCAGGTAATATTCCCGGCATTGCTGAACAAATTTAAAATTTCCTGCATCTCACTTCCTCCTTCTTATCTCACAATATGCAGTCCCGTTACAGTGTATAAATCTTATGTAAATGACCGATGCTTTCCGCAAGGCCTTCGGCTTTGCTCCAAGCCTCTGTCGCTTGCGTGAGGATTTATACACAAAAAAAGCGAGACTTTTATTGCGCATACGAAATACACAATAAAAGTCTCGCCATAGATACCAAAAATCTGCTCTGAACCCGGATGCCTGAAGCATCGTCCTGACGAGTTCAGAAGCGGCAGCATAAATGCCTCCGCCGGCTACTCCCTCTTATTTTTAACCCTTCCTATAATAATGGGATGATCGGATCTCCGTCAATAAAAAATTTATAGAAATACCTCTTATTCTCACAGTTTTTCGATTTTGTCCTTTAGAAAATCAACATGACTCCAGTCCAAAAAATGACGGCATTCTTTTTTCAGAGTGATTATAGTTCGGGTCTGTAAAGCTGACCTGAGAAGAAATGCTTGCGGCACACGGATACATAGGATTCATTCCCGCCCATCATAATGGTATCGCCGGTACGGATGATTTTTCCATCCTTAACGCGGGCGTTGAATTCGGCTTTTTTGCCGCACCAGCAAACGGTCGAAATTTCTTCCAGGCGATTGGCAAGCTCAAACAAGCGCTTGGAGCCTTCAAAGAGATGACCGGTGAAGTCGGTCCGCAGCCCGTAACAGATGACGGGAACATTTAATTCATCAACCAGCCTGGCAAAAAGATCCACCTGACGTTCTGTAAGAAACTGTGCTTCGTCAACAATGATACAGTCGATTTTTTTGTAATCGTCTGATTTTCCGGACAGCCACTTCTTTTCTGCTTTTTTCAGGAAATCTTCTACAAATCCGCAGTCAGCCTCCAGGCCGATACGTGATTTGATTTTAGTTTCGCCGTCGCGATTTTCCAGTTTCGGTTTCAGCAGAACCGGATTCTGCTTTTTTTCCAGATAATTGTAGCGGACCATCAGCGCGTTCGCGGTTTTTGATGAATCCATTGCTCCGTAACGAAAATACAATTTAGCCATATCATACCATCCCATAAAGTAAATATCATTTTTTCACTGTCCTATACCATATCATATAAATGCCGCATATGCCAAAAGTATACTGACGTGAACGGTATGCAAAAAAGTATACCGGTGTGAATGGCATGAAAAAAAGTCTAATGGCGTGATGGAAGCCAGGTACTTCTATAGAATCTTAAAAAAAAGATATCTGAGAATTAATTGATCAGTCCGATCATACTGGCAGATCTTCCGTCCATACATACGCGGTGACCATCATAGGCTATAATTACACCGGAACGATCGGCTTCCAGAACCGAGAGGTCTGTACCGATTGAAAGCTGAAAAGCATCTGTAAGATTGCGTATCATATAAGCAATCCAGGAAACCTGACCCTTATCTCCGCTTTTTGTATGATTTAACTGCAGCATAATGACTTCCTTCTTTCTTGGGCGATATACTTTAAAAGATTAAATTTCAAATGCAGTTAGTTAGCCTTAAATAATTTGTTAATTCAGGCTAACTAGCTTAAATTATCTGTCTATTTAATCCTATTTATATCGCTTTTAGAAAGATTAAGTCAACGCTAACTTATGAAAATAGCCGAAAAATCAGAAAATGCATGTCTAATCAGATTAAAATTTGATTCCGCATCGTTTCAATCTAATTCCGATTGAATGGAATGCAATGTGGAACGAATTGTTATCCGATTCCGATCAGATTGAGACTAACTTCCCAGCAGAACGCCTTCCAATGATCCTCCAGCTTTGGCCGGATTCCTATTATAAATATCGATCAGATTGATTGCCGCTGCCCGGTCCGAGAATGCCGGATAAAGAAAGCCAAATTCCGGCTTCCCGATTTCATAATCGCCGTCTACAGGACTGATTGCACCGATGAGAAAATCATAAACATTTTCGCCATCGTAAAGGTAGCTCTTATCCGATGCTTTGCCGGGAATATCATAAGTTCCATGGAACAGAAGAACGGCAAAATCTCCTTTCGCACGTCCCTCCCTGCAATATGCCTTAGCCAATTCTTCATAGTAGGGTTCCAGGAGAAGATCATTTTCCAGACCGCAGGAAAGAAGTCCTTCCAGGACCTGCCACATGCTTCCGTGTCCCATGTTTTCATCCATTATCCTGTGCTCAACCAGACGGTCATTCGAAGCCGCAAAAGGAATCGTCTTGCAGATTTCAAGGTTTTTCTTCATATCTGAGATCTTCAGATTGCGAAATCGGATGTTGAATGTATTAACCAGAAAGCCTTCTTCATCATAATATGCACCTGCTTCCCGGATCATAAAATTGCGGTCCGGCGTCATGCGACGCGTCAGTTCAAGCATGTCTTCACGGTTAATCATAAAAAGTGCAGCCTGTTCTCTTCTGATTAAAAAAAACTGTCTATTTGTATCTTTTAGCTTTTTAAATAAAGCTTTCTATTCAAAATTTTCAGAAAAAATTGATATACGCCTAATCGGATAAAAAATCTGTATACCCCCTGTCAAGCAAAAAGTCATTATACTTCTTACATAGCAAGAATATCGGCATACTCCTTATGCTTTTCAAAGAAATGCTTTGCATAGGAACAGATGGGAAGTATTTTTTTGCCTGCCTTGCGGGCTTCGTCTGCAGTCATTGCCACCAGCTTCCCGGCAATTCCCTGGCCGCCGTAAGCTTCTTCGACTCCGGTATGATCAATGATCCAGTAATTTCCGGAAGTATGGAAGCTGGTCTCTCCTGCCAGAGTATTTCCATCATAGGCTGCAGCCCTGTTTTGTTCCATCTCGAAACGGTAAGTTACCATGGTTATTGTCTCCTATCAAACATACTGTCTGTACTTTAATAGCTATACTTTTATGGCCGTGCTCTAAGCCAAACTTTTACTAGCCGTATTTTATGGCAGTCCTTTAATAGCCGTACTTTATATTAACCTTGTGGTTCAGTTCTTTGCCGTTCATGTAATGATCCAGATTCTGACAGACAATTTCAATAATTCTTTCCACAGTTTTATCCAGGAAGAACCAGCCGGCAACATGCGGGGTTATCAGACAGTTCGGCAGACTCCACAATTCATCATCCGCAGGAAGGGGTTCCGGTTCCGTAACATCCAGCCCTGCGCCTCCTATCGTTCCCTCTCTGAGAGCTTTTTTTAAAGCAGCAGGATCGATGGCATTTCCTCGGCCTACGTTAATGATATAAGCCGTATCCTTCATCAGCCCCAGCCTTCTTTCATCGATAATATGTTCCGTGGCTTTTCCGCCGGGCAGAGACATGGCGACAAAATCAGCCCGTGGCAGAACCTTGTCCAGTTCTTCCATAGTAATCTGTTCATCCAGCCACTCCGGCTTCTCATGTATCGTCCTCCTAACACCGATCGTATAAGCGCCCAATGCTTTCATTTTACGTCCATATATAGAACCGATATCACCGACTCCCAGAAGGACGACGACAGCACCTTCTGTCGTCTGTACTTTTCTTCCACGCTTCCAGTCATGTTCACCCTGCTGACGGCTGTAGAACGGGAAATTCCTCATCAGGCTGAAGGTCATGGCAAGCATATGATCCGATACCGAGAGCCCGTAAGCACCTGAGGCGTTGGTAAGCACACAGCCTTGCGGCAGGATTCCGGGCGCACAGTATTTGTCCGCCCCTGCCGAGGTCAGCTGCAGCCACTCCAGACTATCTGCTTCCTGCAGCAGCTTCGTGCCCGGGCAGCCAATGATTGCGTTTACGCCCTTCAAATCTTCCGGAGAAAGACCGTCCGATTTATAAGAGAGCCGCAGGTCCGGAAATTGCTGAACACAGTGATTCAAAGTATCACGATACTTCTGTTCAAAATCAATAGTAACAAGAATTTTTTTCATAGCTATTATTCTCCTGAACTCACATTTAATGCATCTCCACCTGTGGCAGTACGCTATCCAAATCTACATAGTAATGGTTTAAGTTCTGCGGATCTACAAAGACCCGTACCGATCTTCCGGTCAGATCACCCGGGTAGAACATAATATATTTGCTGCGGAAGATATGGAGGATTCCGGTCCGCGGGTCCTGATACTGGCAGACGATGACATAAGGATTCGAACCATTTATTTCCACATTGTATGTGATAGTAACTTCAGAAATAACTGCAGTGACAGAATATCCGCCTTTAATGACCTTTTTTACTACGCTGTTCTTTCGAAAAGCCCAGATCAGGAATGCAATGCCTAATGCGGAAAAAATTCCGCCTATCAGGCTGAAAAGAACCGGTAAGATTCTGGGATCTCCGCTGCCCGTGGCTGTCTCAAGAAGCCAGGACATATGAAGAGCAAAATAAATTCCAATAATCAGGAAGGGAATTCCTATCGCGGAAAAAATAATGCCCAGCAGAAGCTGAACGGAAAATAAACTGGTTCCATTTTTTCTTCTCATGATAATCTCCATCTTGCCTCATAACACCCAAAATGCTGAGGATCAAATTCGTGGTAAAACCTTATTACTTTTTTTATTTTACACTCTTACGCTGCGAAGAAATACCTATTTTCTTATTTTTCCTGATTATAAGATGTTTTATTCTCTGAGCTGTGTACTTTTTTTATATTGTATTTTATTCTAGGACGTGACATAATAATGTTCGGAGGATATAAGATGTTATCACTGGATGAGATCCTGCAGGGGATCAGAGGATTAGATGAAGAACAAAAGAATGTCGTAAAGGCGGAACTTCTGAGCCGCTTCCCGCGACATGAAGGAAACTTTGATACTTTCCTTGCCGATGAACGTTTTGGAAAGGATGGATGTGTCTGTCCCCATTGCGGTGGTGACCATATCCGGAGGAACGGACATACATCGGATGGCCGTCAGAGGTTTCTCTGTATTTCATGCGGACGCACCTTTGGCAGCCGTTGCCGTACCGTCCTTGCCGGCACCCATAAGGAGATCTATGTCTGGGAACGCTATCTCGAATGTATGTTTGAAGGCTACTCCCTCCGAAGATCCGCAAAGGAATGCGGGATCAGCCTGACTGCGGCCTTTTCCTGGCGCCACAAGATCCTTGATGCGCTCTCATCCTGCCTGAAAGCCGTCCGGCTTGGCGGTGTCGTTGAGGCGGACGAGACTTATCTGGACATCTCCTATAAGGGCAACCATTCCAGGAGCACGTCCTTCTCCATGCCCAGGGAATCCCGGGCAAGGGGACATCAGCTCCATCAGAGCGGCATATCAAAGGAACTGATCTGTGTTTCCTGTGCCATCAGTCATGACGGCAGGTCTGCGGCTTCCGCCATCACCCTGGGAAGGGCATCGGAAACGGAAATGGAAGCTTTCTTCAGCGGAAAGCTGGAAGGAGGTACGGTCCTCTGCACGGACCATGAACCGGTCTACCGGGCATACGCACATAAAGTCGGCATGCGCCATATCCGGCTGGAAAGCCATGAGGTCCGTGAAGGCTTTCAGATCGAGCGGATCAATGCCTATCACAGCCGGCTGAAGTCCTTCCTCTCCCGGTTCAAAGGTGTATCTACAAAGTATCTGAACAATTATCTTGCGTGGAATACCGTCAGGGACATGCTGAGCCTCAGGGGGCAGGAAGAGGAAGCTCCTCTTTTGCGTGAGGTACTGCTGGCCCGGAACGACACGACACAGAGGAACATGCGGGAACGTCCGCCGGTACCGCTGTGTGCGGTAGAATAGCTTCCGTTCAGGAGGAAGTGGACGGATCGTAAAAGAAAGGAGGCAGAAATGGCTTATCGGACAAGCAGGATCATCATGCGGCCGGGAAGCCGCAAGTATGCCCCCTTCTTCGGTATTGTCCGTGAGAACATGCGCCACGCGAAAGCAGTCTATAATACGACCCTTTTCTACATGCGGAACCTGTTTACGGGTCTGAAAAAAACGGAGGATATCCGTACAGAAAATGAGCGCATGGTCATACAGGATATCAGCAGATGCCTTTCTGAGATGAATGAGAAGCGCGTGACAAAAGGCAGAGCACCTTATCCGATTCCGTCTCCGGAGTCTCCTTATCTTCCCCGTTATGCATGGACCGGGGTCATGAACCGGGTCCTGAAGGAGTCCTGTCCCAGGCCGGCCTGTTTCTATTCCAAGCTGGAACAGCAGGTGGTCATGGCCGTATGCAGGAATATGAAGTCCTTTCAGCAGGCGCTTGGGGATTACAGGCTCCATTCCGGAAAATATCACGCAGCACCGCAGATACCGGGCTATCTGAAGAACGATACTTTTACCCTGGATTATGACTGCCAGATGGTCAAGACAGGAGGCGAAGGCAGACATCATTGGATCAGGCTCGCCGGCATACTGGCTGACCTGCCGACCGGAAAGGCTGCGTACGAAGAGATCGTGAGCCTTCGCCTTTCCTGGCGGAATGGACGGATCACGGCAAGCGTATGTCGAAAATATGAAGAAGAGCCAAAGAAGTTGACAGCCCCCGGGAAGGTGATCGGCATAGATCCGGGCATTGATAACTTTCTGGCAGTCTGCCCCGGATTCGGAAAGGCGCCCTTCCTCATCCGCGGCGGTGCACTGAAGTCTGTTAATCAATACTTCAATAAGAAACGCGCAGAGATACAGAGCCGGATAAAACAGGAATACGGGATATTTACATGCCATGAATTAGACCGTATCTCGGCGAAAAGGGAAGATTTCCTTTATAACTACTTCCATCAGACGGCTGTTAAGATCGTGGACTACGCTCTTCTGGAAGGAGCAGGCACGATCGTAGTCGGAAAGAATGACGGATGGAAGCAGAGAGTGAACATGGGAAAAAAAGGCAACCAGCAGTTCGTCCAGATCCCTTACACGAGGTTCTTCCGTATCCTGAAAGACCGGGCAGAAAGAGAAGGGATCCGGGTCGTCTTCCAGGAGGAGAGTTATACCAGCCGTGCAAGTGCCCTGGACCGGGACATACTGCCGGCGTACCATAAAGAAGACAAAAAGGTGATCTCCTTCAGTGGGCAGAGGGTCCGGCGCGGTATGTATGTCAGCAGCAATGGGACAAGGATCAATGCCGATGTGAACGGTGCAGCAAACATCCTCCGTAAGTACTCTGAGAATGCACTGCAGGATGATCTTTCTTACCTTACCCGTTCCGTTCTGGTAAAGAACGTAATCTGAGTAAAATCAGATAGTGGGTGATGGCTCACCCGGACCGATTGCAGATCAGTCAAATGTTAGTGTTTTAGTTTTGCAATAAAATCAGCTAACACAGCCATTCTCTGAATATAAGATTTTTACAAGAGTACTTCTTCTCTGAAACAAAGATTTTTTTATATGGCAGAGCGCTTAAAAACAGAAAGAAGAAGGTCAATCAATGGAACGGATGAAGATTCATGATCGTTTCATTGCCGGCATACGTGCATGGTCATGTAGGAATTGAAAATTACGGCTCAGAGAATTAAAATAAGCATAATAATAGATTTTTTCAAAGTACCCTGCAAACGGGTGCGGAAAGGACGGAACTGTATGGATAAACTTGGAGATGGCCTGAAAAACCTTCTGCTGATTGGAATCGGCGCTGCAGCTGCTACGGCTGAGAAGGCTGACAGCATGGTCAATGAACTGGTGGAAAAAGGTGAACTTACCGTTAAACAGGGCAAAATGCTGAACGAGGAGCTTAAGCATAAGGTAAAAGAGTCCAGGGAAACTGCAGCCGATGCGGAAGCCGCAAAGAAGGATCCGGCAGGCTTTGTAAAGGGACTTACTGACGAAGAAAAAGCAGAGCTTCTGAAAGCTCTTCAGGATTCATAAATGGGATCAAATGCATCCAGGCTTAAAGAAATTGCCCGGGTCATCAAGTCTCATAATGTTCTTGCCGGCATAACGCCGGAAAAATTCCGCCTGATTCTGGAAGATCTTGGCCCTACCTATGTCAAAATTGGACAGATTCTTTCCACACGCCCGGATATTCTGCCGAAAGATTACTGCACGGAACTCTCTCTTTTACAGAACAGTGTTCCGCCCATGCCTTTTGAGCAGGTAAAAAAAATCATAGAAGACTCCTATGGAAGACCGATGGACGATGTTTTTTCAGGCTTCAACCGCGAGCCTATCGGTTCCGCCTCCATAGCTCAGGTCCACCGCGCAGTTCTTAAAGATGAAAGCAAGGTCGTCGTTAAAGTCCAGAGAGAAAATATCTACTCGATCATGAAGGAGGACATGTCACTCCTCAAGCATATTTTCTCCCTCTTGCCTTCCGCAATTTTCCGTACCGGCTGGGATCCTGAAATGATCATCGACGAGCTGTGGGAAGTTACGGAACAGGAAATGAATTTCGAAACCGAAGCTTCCAACATGGCGCAGTTTGCCGAGCTCAACAAGGGGATAAAATATATCGAATGCCCTGCCCTTTACCGGGAGCTGACTACGACCAGAGTTCTCGTCATGGAATATGTGGACGGCATCCACGTCAATGACAAGGAGAAGCTGATTGATTACGGCTATGACCTGAATGAAGTCTGTACCAAAATGGTCGACAACTATATCAAGCAGGTCATGGATGACGGATTCTTTCACGGAGACCCTCATCCCGGCAACATTCTGATCCGGGGCGGCAAAATCTGCTGGCTGGACATGGGAATGATGGGACGGCTTTCCGAACGGGACCGCAAGGAGATCAAAAACATCATCACCGGCATTGCCAATCAGGACGTAGGCGCTGTTCAAAGTTCCGTCCTGGTCCTGGGTGATTTTCTGGAACCGCCGAATCGCAGCAGGCTGAGGAAGGATCTGGAAGAGTTGATCCGCAAGTACAGCTCTATCGATATCGGAAGCCTAGATGTAGCGGCATTTATGGAAGAACTTCTGGGACTCATGGCAGAACATAAAGCCCGCATGCCCCACGGAATGACTATGCTGGCACGCGGTCTTATGCATATGGAAGGCGTCGGTGCCGACCTGACCCCGGATATCAATATCATGCAGATTGCAGCGACCCGGGTCAGGGCGGACGCCATGAGCGCGGATTCTATTAAATCGGGTATTAAGAAGTACCTCAAGGATCTGATTCAGGGAAGCGCGGATCTGGCAAAGCTTCCCAGCGATCTCAGAAAAATCCTGGACGACTATACCAGAAATGATACTTCTATAAGGCTTGACCTCCACACGACCGAAGACCTGGACCAGATGATTTCCCACAACGTCCGCAATATCATCCTTGGGTTGTGGGTGCTGGGGCTGCTGGTATCTTCTGCCATCATTTGCACGACAGATATGACGCCAAAGGTCTACAACATTCCCGCTTTGGGTTTCGCCGGCTTCTTCGCAGCTATTGTCATTGCCATCTACTCCTTCGCCGTCCATCTGGTCCACAGGAACAAGAAGAAAAAGCATAAGAAAAAATTTTAAGAAGCTGCGGGAGCGCATAATTATTTTACGGCTTTCCCGCAGCTTTCTTCTTAAGCTGGCAGGTCTTGTCCTTGCAGCTGGCGCACTGCAGTCTCTTGTTTGAACCCTGCCAGAAACGTTCAGGATAGCGGGCATAGACCAGTTCCCAGTGAATCAGAACAACAACCGAAGTGAAGAACAGACTCCAGCTGAAAAAGTTTTTGATAAAAAGCATGGGCGTAAACATCATGAAATGACCCCAGTCATAAATCCTGCAGTTGACGCAGCACTTGTTGTGCATGATAAAGGTCTGGAATGGGCAGAAAAGCAGGATGCATATATAATCAGACAGAAAATAAAAAACGGTCAGCATGAGGAGGTCCGCTTCCTCCAAAATTCCAACCAGATAGAAAGCTGCAAAAATTGCGTTAAAGAACAGCCAGGCAAGCAGGACCTGCCAGGCATGAATATTAGATGCCTGCACAAACTTCAGCAGCTTATTTTCGTCATAATTCTCTACCGGGATATAATCCCGCTCAATCTGCTTGCGGATCGCCATGGTTCTCTTCCCTCCCAGTCTGGGAAAGATATGGAAGATCATGATAACCATGAAAATAGCCCATAAAATATGGATCGGTGTAATCCCAATGTGGAAACGCGCGAAATCCACCTGCCAGAAGCTGGACTGCAGGAAATTCGTCGTCCACTCCCGGTGACGGACATAGAACACAAAGGCAAGAATAAATACAAGAATCCGCAGGCAGAACTTAGCAATATACTTGCGGAGCATGGGAGTCATGATCAGCTTTTTTTCAAACATGACAGATTCACACTTTCTATTTGAAGGTGGCAAAGTGACAGGCACTTTGGCTCCTTTAGGTGGCAAAGTGACAGGCACTTTGGCAGAAAAAAAACAAAATACCGGGTATGAGTGAACTATGGACAGGTCCAATTCTCGCTGATACCCGGTACTTTTTTGTGCTTTTTCTGCGCTCTTTTACTGAGCAGACTCAGTTTCTGCAGATTCCTTTTCGGAAGAACGATCTGTACTGTCCTTCTCCAGATTGTTTTTTTTCGCCTGTGCTCCACCGGCAATGGTTTCTCCGCCTCTTCTACTTCCGGAAGAACCTTCCGATGAACTATTCACCGATGCAGAAGCTGCGGATGAACTGCTCGTCGATGCGGAACCTGCGGATGAACTGCTCGTCGATGCAGAACCTGCGGATGAACTGCTCGTCGATGCGGAACCTGCGGATGAACTGCTCGTCGATGCAGAACCTGCGAATGAACTTTCCGTTGATGTCGAATTTGCCAATGAACCGCCTGCTGATATAGTTCCTGCTGCATTAGCATCTTTCGACGGTGAGCTTGCAGAGGTCGAACTTTCGGCTTTCACGCTATCTGACTTAGACGTGGATGAGGAGGAACCTGCCGCAGAACTGACAGAGTTTTCATCAGAATCACTCTTTCCTGTTTCCTGTCCGCTGCCGTCTTTTACTGTGCCCTCAGAATCCGTCGTACTTTCAGAAGATACAGATTCACTTTCAGTTTCCGGATTTTCTTTTGTTTCCGGCTCATCTGTCTCTTCAACAGGCTTGGCAATTTGAACTTCGCCGCCTGCAAATTGGTCATTATAGTTCGTGAGCCATTTTTGAATATCAGCTTTCTTCTGATCAAGATGCTCGTCGAGTGAGCTCAGCCATCCATTCTCCAGACTCTTCATCCGGTAAGGAATTCTGCAGTAAATCCATCTGCGTCCCCATGGAAGTGTATCTTCCTGCAGTTCCTTGCGTTCCGTATCAGACAGGCCGTCCAGTTCTCCATCCTTATAGATTTTCGGCAGAAAAACGTTTCCACTGCAATCGATGAACAGATCCGCAGCAGTGATTCTTCTCGGAGATTTTACAATGATTCCATTTTCTATGGTATAGACCGGTTTAAAGTCATAATAATAATCTCCGTCTGATACAGCTTCCAGACTCTCCGGTTCCAATATGGCAGTAATCTGCCGGAAGCTTCCGGCTCTTGTCTCAAGCAGATAATTGATCAGTCCGGCAGGCGCAGCTGCAGAAAGGTCATAATCACCTGTCGTCAGGTCCGTCGTGTCAATCACCCGAAACGCGTAAGCGCTGTTCCCCGAACGGTAAAGAACGATACTGTCTTCCGGCAGCACTCCAGCCATCGGAACGTTCTTTTCCTCTTTATGTACTTCTATGAAGTCTTCCAGATTCTTCCAGGTCACTGTTGGAAAAACTCTTCTTCCGCTGATTACGGCATAATAGGGTTCTCCGGAAAGGGCATCGTTACGGTCTGTATAGATCAAGTCTCTGCCATTTGTCCATATACCGGTTTGGTCTTCTAATTTTTCTTCTAGCCCTTGCTCAATGGAAACATCAGCAAGTTCAGAATCGATATAGTCCATAACCGCATCTTTCTGAGACAGAAGCTGAACCTTGACCCAGCCAGAATTTACATGATAGAAAGGCAGAATCCTGCAGTCTGCCTGATCTTGTCCTGTCCACTGAAACAGAGTGCCGTCATCATTCAGATACAAAGCATTTTCCGATATCCTGTTCTGAAATTCAAAGCTGCCTTTCTCCTTGCGGTAAACGAGATCATTTCTTGTCAGGACATCTGAAATTTTGGCAAAGGATACTTGTCCATCTGCACTTTTGAAATACAGATCGGAAGAGGTGATCTCATTCAGCTTTTCTTCTGCCTCAGCTTCTTCAGCTGATTTTTTTTCAGCATCGTCTGCCTCATCTGCATCCTCAGCATTTTCCGAACCTTCTGCCGGTTTCCAATGCGCATAGAAATGAAAATCATCCGTAACCTTATATTCGTCACCGGGCTGGCCAATCAGATTTCCACCATCCGGTGCATCATACCAGCCTTCCAAAATATACCCATCCTTCTCAATCTCCGGAAGAATAATGGTCTGATTTTGGATCAGGTCGCCTGTCATACTGGTGCCGTCACTTGTAACATCCATTCCTTCTACTTTTGTTTTAAACGAAGGCTTTCTTTCAGAATCTACAGAACCTGTATCCGCATAAACTGAAGTGGCCGATATAAAAACAGAAACTGCACTGAATATCAGCATATACCGCAATTTCATATGTTTCATGATTTCAGGTCACATCCTCTCAAAAGTTGAAAAAATATTCTTAGCCTGTAAATTCACCGCTTACAATCGATTCACTGTTAAAAGCAGCTGTAACTGTCATCCAGTTACCTAGATTATTTAAAGTAGGCTTCGACGATGTACTGCTGCTTCCATGATATACATAAATATTACCGAATTCGTCGATATAAAGGGTACCTCTTGCGATGGAAACGGAAGTATTTTCTTCAAAATATTGATCGGTCAGAACTGTATTGGCTATTTCAGCTACATTGTTTACCCCATTTGAAGGATCGCTCTGGCTTTGAAGATCTCTATCCGAAGTATTAGTACCATATGGTCCTACAAAGTAAATCCTGCTATTTTCTCTATACAATGTATTCCTATTGAGCCATCCCCTTTTTTCCAGGTTTATTATTCCTGCTGTATAGCGATTGCCATTATATACAAATGAATAGGATTTATCTGTAATCGTTACATCCGGTACAATTTCATACCAGCATGCAGTCAAATGGGTTGATTCTTTTTCTATTTTAAACTTCTCACCCGGCTTGAACTGCTTACCGCTTTCGTCTGTCCAGCGATAAATATAAGAACCGTCCTTTCTGAAAGCGTCTTCTGCTGACCGGTTCTCTGCGGCAGGAAGCTCAATTGTTTCACCAACTTTACTTTCAATCGTAAGAGAATCAAGTTTGCCGCCATTCTTGTCAAGGTATTCTCCATCGCCCGGACCTAAAAGAATCGTTGCCGGAAGTCCCTGCCATTGAGCATAAAGCGTGAACGTACCAATTGATACAAATTCAATGGTGTCATTATTTGGAAGATATTTTTTGCCTGTACCATCCGGTTTCGTATTCCAGCTCTGCAGAACATATCCTTCACGTTCGAAGACATGATCACTAATAATGGCATTTTCATTTATCTTGCCAGATACGATCTTTACTCTGTTTGAACCATCGTTTGCGTCATATCTCAGTACAGGTTCCATACTGTCGTTTATCACAATGGAAGTTCCATTACCCTGAATCTCAAAACCTGGCCAGTTTTGTTCCAGAAGATTCCAGTTTTCAGTATTTTGGGGCGGATTCTCATCTCTGTTAAAATGGGTCGTAAACGCCTGCACACATACATACAGTTTATTGTTAAAACGGTATACCTCCCCTGCATGAACAGAGAATGTCTGTCCGGGCAGTCTTTGCTTTGGTACAGTCAGTATCTTTGACGTGTCAAGTTTAATCACTACGGTACCATTTCCAATCCAGTTTTTCGGTCCGTTCAGAGCTTCCCCTGCTCCCATATTGTGGCCGATCCCCCTGGTTGGAATCAGGTAATATTGACCCTCGGACATGAATACTCCGGAATGTTTGAGAATAACTCTCAAATTGTTATTAATCTCATTCTGGTCATTTGGCTTTCTGCCGTATAGCTTTTCGAATGCCTCCGTCAGCTGATCATTATTCGGCCAGTATTCTCCTTGAAGAATCAATTCCGGCGGGATTCCAACACTGGTCAAAAGATCCAGCGGCGCGTTAACTCCATCCCAGATAAAGGTAGGCAGGTAATCATTGCCATTCAGATTGGCGTGACCGGTCATTAAGCTGCTGAGGCGGCTGACTAACGTATCATCCGAATAGAATACAGCCCGCATTCCGTATACAGTTTTTCTGCCTTCCTGCGAATCAGCATCCGTTTCCGAATCATAAACGCCTGCCTTATAGTATTGGTCTGTCGGAGCCTCATCGGAGTCACCCAGGATAATTGCTCCGCCGCTTGCGGATGTATCTGTTATATTGCTGCTAACATAACTGTAGACTCCGCCGGCATTTCCTGTCGCTTTATAAGATTCCATGCCGCCCGCAGAAGCCGCCGTGTAAGTTACCTGTACATCGGACTCTAATCTGTGAGATGCAGGTATGACGCGGTTGGACGGACCTATTCTTCTCTCCACAGCATAATTATTACCGAAGGCATTTGCTCCATTTTGCAGCTGAACATTTCCAATCCAAAGTCCTGTATGGTACTGCTCTCCGGAAGTGGAATTGCTTCCCGGCTTCTCTACCGAAAAGATGCCATCATTTTTAAAAGCAATGGAAGCATAAGAATTTTCCACAATTGCCTGATTGCCTGCATTCTCAGCTCCGCCGAGCATACCGCCATAGTAGTAATTTCCACTTAAGGCGCTGTTATTAATGGCAGCGTGAACATAGCTGGAATCAATCTTTCCGGACCCATAGGCATAACCGGCCAGACCTCCGCAATAGAGAGAAGAAGCCGCATTTTTTACAGCATCCGCATCCAGATTGATATTCATGCTGTAGCTCAAATCACTCTCAGAGACATGATATTTTGATTTTTCTATCGAAGCAACACCGGCGCTGCTGTCCGTATATCCAATTAGGCCGCCGACATAATAATCATTCCCATTCTTATAAGAAGTCGCATCCAGGTCAGCCGTTACGGGAACGGAAGATGCAGCGCTTACAAGACTTCCCTGATTAAAAGCGGCGATGCTCCCGATATAACTGCTCTTGCCCTTTCCATCAATTTCCTTCTCTTCCAGCTCCATTTTCCCGGAAAGATTGATATGGTCAAGAGTTCCCTTGTTCCATTCAAAAAGTCCGGCGTAATCGTTGCCAGCATAGGTCGTATAATGGCTGATCTTCAGATTTTCAATCCGATACTGATGTTCCTCCGTAAGTCTTGCATAACTGTCATACTTCGCATCATAACTTCCGGTGTAGCTTCCGCTGAAAATACCTGCGATAACGGAAGCCCCTTTATACCCGGGAAGAATGTACTTATTCAGAAGATCCGAAGTACTGCCGCCATTTTGTAAAACTTCTTCGTAAAAAATATCCGGGCCAAATACAGCAGCATCCCCGTTAACGCCGCGATTTCCGGATGCTTCCGATGCTTCTTCAGCCGGCAGTCTGCTCAAATCCAAATTAGCTGCCTGTACAAAGGCACTGTCCGGATAGTGATTCATATTGTAGAACTGACGGGCAGTACGTACCAGATAGGCAGTCGAATTTAAGCCATCCCGTTTACTTGAAATAGCCTTTGCAAAAGCATCATTATAATACAGCGTTTTTTCCTTGGTATCCTTAAAGGTAATAGACTTTATACCATAATAGGGAACCGTTTTTTCAACTGAAGTATAAGCACTTGCAGGAAGATTGATCCGGATGCTGTTCGTGCCATCGTAAATGCAGACATAGTCATTGCTTACAGTGAAGGTCAGGACCATTTCGTTTGTGGAATTAACAGGTATATCCAAATAATCCTGGCTGCTATCTCCGTTATTGCTAATCTCCCAATGGTAAGTACTATCCTTTTTTCCTCTTTTAACACTTAAATCGACATAGTTTTTTAAATCGCTGTCGTTCACATCTCCCAGATCAAACTCAAGGTTCTTTTCACCTGCATGCAGGTAATAAGTATTGTCACCCGGAATGTTCAGCGATACCTTTCTGACTTTTGTATCGATATCAAGGTCGTTCTGAAGCGGAATCACTATTTTTGAATCAGCTGTGAGTTTCTTGATTGCTGCTTTACTGTCCTCGTCAAATTTCACACTGATATTAGCAATCGGGGAAGTATTCTTTCGGTCAATGCTTATCTTTCCGCTCTTCTCCAGCGGATAGAAATAGTAATCGGACCCCGGAACCTTGTAGTTCTTTCCGGTCACAATATTCAGGAGGTCACTGCCCGAAGCCAGCTTCAGCTTTGCTGGATCGCTTTCCGTCGTGAGAATGCCGTATTCCGCATTTTCGTTCTTGATGGGCTCTTCCGAGTTGTAATCCAGTCTGCTGATTCCCTTCAGCGTGTGTCCAGCTGTTCCATCATAAACCTTGCCGTCGGGATCCATAGCGTAATAGCCATAGGAAGTATCTGAGTCATGCTGATCCCGGTATGCCAGGTATGCTTCCTCAGGTTCAAGATCTGCAGCCGGCCAGTCGCCGTAATGAAGATGCGTCTCTGTCTGTGCCTGCTCAGAATCCGTATCCGCAGTGGTCCAGTTGAAATAAGGATAACCGGCTTCCGAACGGCTGTAGGGAATCGCTGCCACATAAAGAGATCCTGCACGGTAGGTTATATCCGATTTTTCCAGTGAAAAATCTTCACTGAGATTTTCCGGATCCCCAATCGCCGAAAAATCTTCGCTGACACCCTCCAGGCCGCCTGCAAAGCTGCCCTGTCCGTCTGCCACGGATAGCGCATTTGCATCGGAAAAATATCCGATAAAGGTTCCTGCAGCGGCGCCGTCAATAGAAGCCGTATTGTATACCGCTCCTGCAGAATAAACCTGATCCAGGGAAACTCTTGTCGAAGGCTTCATGGCGATATAACCAATGAAGCCACCGATAGCAGACTTGCTTCCGGCATCCATTCCGCTGACGTTGGAAACCGCAGCAGTCGAATAAGTCCGGGCGATATCACAGAGGACGTTCCCTTCATAGAAATATCCGACTGCACCTCCGGCAAAAGGTGCGGAAACGTTCGGCACCGATTCACTGTATACGGACGGATCGGCAGGTGATGTCATACCGCCTGCATAGGAGTCTGTAATCGTCAGCTTAATACCCGAACCGTCATTCTTAACCGCTCCGATCAGACCGCCTGCGCACTCATTTTCATCTTCCCCATCCTCATTGATGAAGCTGGAATACTGAGTTCCGACACTGACCGCTGCAAAGGAATTTTGAATCGAAATTTCCCGGTTTCCGCCATCAACGAAATTTTCGTCCTTCGTGCGAACATAGCCGACCAGACCGCCGGCTTTTGCATTGGAGCCTTCGGAATAGATGGCAGGCGTAAATGTATTTCCAATCCGCGGACGATCGGTCTGGCTGTAGGAAGCATAGTAGGTAGACCGGTAGTCCTTTCCGGTCTCCGGTTCCGCTGCGTAGACGCCGCTGTCTGCAATATGAAGTTCGTTTTTGGACATACCGACCAGGCCGCCGGCATAGTGCCCAAGGTTTGTACTGACTGTTCCTGTTACAAAACAATGGGTTATAGTAAGCGCAGCACCGGACTCCGCACAGAGAGATCCCGCATTTCCGGACAGACCGGTCGCACTTTCACTTTCTGCAATGAAGGACGACTTAATAAGAAATACATTCTTCAAGGCAAGCGGCTTCTCCGCATAGCGGAATAATCCCGCATTATAACTGCCTTGTTTCGTACCGGTACCCTCGAGCACCGGCGCTATTCCGTTCAGATTGTAAATCTTAAGATTTTTTCCATCGTAGGAAGTAATCGCCGGATTATCGATACCGATATAGCCGGCTGGAACTGCGGCTGAAGCCTGCTTCAGCTGTGCATTCTCATTCAGATAGATAGTGCCGGCTGTATAATCCGTAAATACATGATCCTTATTGATGGAAAGCGTGCCCTTTTCTGTATCATAGAAAGGAACTGGCTTCCTGGCCTGATCAGAAGTGTCGGCATCGTCGTCAGAAGCTTCTTTTTCTACGCTCCAGTAAAGGTCACCCTGCTGTTCTGCTTTCGAAATATGGTAAAAGTTTTGATAGGAAGTCCTGTCGGCTGCAGTCTCAGCTTTAAATTTTGTATCTTTTTTACCGCCGATGGTCCTGCCTGTAACCTGACCATCCTTCCAGCTGTAAATGATATTGTGTGCGTTTGTCGTATCCAGATTGGAAATAGAGGGATCCAGGTTTTCCAGGTGTCGGATATTGCTGATACCGGCAACTGCCACGTCCGCAATCACAGCTCCATCCTCTTCCTGATCCGGACTTACCTGAGCGAACAGGGAGTTTGTAACGACATGGTTACTCTCCTGGTCACTGACCGGCGCATTGTCCTGAGAAATATAGGCATAGAGTTCGATGTCTTCACCTGGAATGAACGTATTGTTATTGCCGCTTTCATTCGAATCATAGAAGAGCTCGGAGAAATGACTTCCTTTATGCGTAATATCGTCCAAGATCAGGCCAATTCCATAAAGTTCTGTTTTTTTTGTCGAAATTGGCCGGAATGGATCAATGTCTTTGACCTGGAATCCGGAAGGAAGGGAAGAATCATGTTTTACCGAAACAGTTCCGCTTTTACTTACGGTTACCGTTCCGACCTTACGGGTATAGACCGCACTGCTCGATAAGCCGCGAACGACCAGATTAATGGATTTCTCGGTTCCCTTATCTTTGCGTTCCGATGCTTTGTCTGTATTTACCGGATAATAGATGACGGCAGACAGTCGGTTTCCATTGCTTACATGCAGAGAAACTTTATCCAGGCTCAGCTGGTCGAAGGACAGACTTCCTCCTCCGTAATAGCCGATGATATTTCTAAGTTTGCCGAAGTTCTCGCGTTCCTTTTTGCACTTTCTGTATTTGTCGTCGTTAGCTGCCTTCCAGTCAAACTCTTTAATAGGAGTATCTGTATAAAAAACTTCCAGAACCTGCAGATTTTCCCGGTCGTATGCAATAATGTACTGTCCGCCGACACTGACCGTTTCGTCGATCGCACCGGTCGGAAGCATATAATCCAGAATCGTATCATTCTTTGTCGAATGGAAATTTTCAGAAGAAGCGTGCTGAATATAATACAGATCTTTTCCATCACTGCTTCGCTTACCGGCATAGCCCCAGAAGTCAGGATCCGCGGGTAATTTGTCCGGATCCAGGCTCCCGCTCTCTTTCTCCTTTGCCAGATGATTCTGAGCGATGACATAGATTTCCTGTGCGGTCTCGTCCATCTCCAGTCGCTTCAGCTGACGGCGATAGGCAAAAATTCCGATGAAGGCTATTCCGGCAAGAATTACTGTAATTGCAACGACCAGCATCAGTTCCGCAAGGGTAAAGCCCCTTTGATCAGATTCGGACGCTGCTTTTCTGCTTTTTATTCTGTTTTTCCATGTATCCTTAGTTCTATTCAAAATCCGCACCTCTTTTGTGGGACGTTATTTCTGAAGAATAAACTGCCATTTGCAAAAATGATTTTACTAAGTCAATGATAATCTTTACGTCTATTTTTTATTCTTCTGTTTATTTTATACTTCTGTTTCTTCACAGCAGATTATTCACAGTAGCGGTAAACTTTCAGGTCCTTGTATGCAGAATTTTCCTCTGACGAATAATAATATATCTTGACAGAATAGCCGGTTCCCAAAGAATTTTTCTTTTTACTGCTGATTAAATCGTCCAGATTCAGGATTTTTATTGTATCATCTGTAACATTTGTTCCTTCAATGGGGTTCGAGGGATCATCAGCTGCAAGAGCCTCTTCCATCACAGCAAGAGCCTTGCTCCTCGCATCCTCTTTTTTTCCGGCTTTGCCAACAATCTTCTGCGACGTCGAAATCATAGCTGCAAGCACAAGACTGCCAAAGGCCGTTACCAGAATCGCAATCATAACCTCAGCGAAGGACTCGCCGGAACTGGATCTGAGCTTTCGTATGAAATGAACGGATCTCTTTGATTTCATCAGTAAATTCCTTTTTAAAATCGTGAAAAACAATCCCTGTATAAAAACGATCAGCAATATGAAATACTTTTCAAGTGAATAACATATCATTCAGGCTGTGATGGAAACTCCGGCAGCAGGAGGATTCTCATGGTCTGTGACTTCTATCGAATTACCGTCCTTATCCTTGTAAAAAATCCTTGCTGTAATCGTCAGCATCTGCTTACCTTCTCCGGAAGATGGTTTTTCTATAATATCGCTGTTAATAATCAGACTGTCCGTATAAGATTTATCGGTCAGCATAGCCTTTGGCGTAAAATCAGGAGCACCATCTTCTTTGCTTTTTTCTGTAATTTCCCGGTAAGTTCCGTTATTTCCTGTAAAATAACTGACCATGAGTTTCCCTTCTTTATTGATCCAGAATCCGACCTGCATATCATTCAGCTTGTCTTTACTGTGGATTAGAAAGCAGGAAACAGCCTTTGAGGCATCTCCTTCTGTAACGGTCGATTCCCCCAGATATTCCGCACCATCCAGTTCAAATCTCAATGTAGAAAGGACCGTGTCAGACAGAATCTCCGCATTTTCCTTTCGAAGGGCTTTTTTGTGAGCGTTAACAGCTGCAGAAATACCGCCGGTAATTGCTGAGCCCATAATGGCAAGGAGAAGGACAACCAGCAGAGTTTCAGCCAGGGAAGCTCCGGCCATGCTCTTTAATTTTTTCTTTAACCGTTTCATCATATTTTTTTTACAAGACTGCTTTTTTCAGAATATTTACTCACTGTATTTCGCCGTCTCCCCAGCTTACACGGACTTTCCTCAGCTGTTTGTCGTCAACGATCCGGTCAGGATAAACGTGTTTTTCTGCAGGAAAAGAAAGAATTGCAGCCGGTTCGGTATCAGACTGTGAGTAGTAAAACCTTGCAGTAATATTATACGTATCATCCGAAAAGAACTGACAGTATACAACGTTTTTTCCTTCGGTATCTTCATCTAACTGAAGTGCAAAGCACTTTGTGCAGTAAAGTCCCCCCTCACTTGTATTCTCTTCCCAGCAATTGCCTGTACCATATGAAAGGGTATGGTTCACTGTCCCCACCAGCTTTTTCAGAACGGTATCCGGTACCTGTTCCTTTTCGTTTGCAGCTTCAGGATCTATAAAGTTTTCCGAACCGTCTTCATTTAACGTACTGTAACTTGCTTTCTCGCATATGCCGTCTTTCCACACCGAAACAGAACAAACGGACTCTCCGGAAATCATATCGTTAATAAACTTCTCCGCAGATTTCAGAGAATAGGTTTTCTGATCGGCAGAAGTCATCCCCTGATCTGCCGAAGCCATTCTTCCTGCAACGCCGGTCGCACCGGTAAGGACGACCGATCCGACTACGGCACAGATAGTAAAAAAGAGAATAGCCAGCAGCAGGGTCGCTCCGCTTTGGTCTTTAAGTTTTTCACGAATCCGGAATCTCATAGCTTCTCACGAATTTTTATATCTAATTCAAATTTTCAATCTGAAATCTGCTGATAATTTAATAAAAAGTAATTTAGGCAATCGACTTCAATACCTACTTATACAGAGTCTATTATAACCGAAATTGATGTATGAAAGTATAGATATTTAAATTCAGGTATTAAAAATCACCTCAAATTTCAATTTTGTTATTCATTTGTGACCAATTTATGAAACTGATCGTTAATAGCTAATGAAAAACCATCAAAAAGGGACAGGCAACATAAAGCATTTGTGTCGCGCGCGCACCGCGGGCACAAATGCTTTATGCTACCTGTCCCTTTTCTGGTTATTCGAAATAGCTTCTTACTGCTTCGATTTTGTCGAAGTCTTCGGTTATGCCTGCATCCAGCTTGCCGAGTTCGGCCTGGCGGCGGATGATCTGCATGGTTTCTTCGTGCGTCATGCCTTCTTTATAAGGACGCCTCTCTCTCAGCGCTACGTAGATGTCTACAACTGCCATGAGGCGGTCTTCGAAGGTCAGCTGATCTGCATTTAATCCCCGGGAGTAGCCGGTCCCATCCAGCTTTTCGTGGTGGTTTGCCGCCCACTCTGCTACGTTGTCCTCCAGGCCTTTGATCCTCTTCAGCACGAAGAGGCTTGCCTCAGCGTGATGCTTCATCTCTGCGAATTCGCCTGTCGTAAGCTTTCCCGGCTTTTCGAGGATGTCATTGGAAATGATCAGCTTGCCGATGTCATGCAGGGACCCCGCAAAATAATAACGGATCACCTTGTCATGGTCCCATCCATAGGAACGCGCCATGATTTCAGCAATGTCCGCGACCGACTGGGAATGGCGTCTGGTAAAGGAAGACCGGTGGTCGACGATAAAGGAGAAGAACCGGGATATACTGCGAACCTCCTCTTCCGTGTAAGTATCCGTTACGGACGGCAGTTCCTGCCGCAGGCATTTTTCGGGTCCGATCACCGCCATATGTTCCAGCAGATCCGGCGTCACGACCGACAAAAATAAGTCGCAGGCTCTTTTAGAAAAAAGTTTTCCACGGAAGCGCCGGATAAATTCCTGTATCTTCTCATATTTATCTGGGCTGTAAGTGTTCAGCTTCAGCCCCGCATCCAGGAAATCCACCAGATGGAGCGCTTCCGATGCCAGATTCGTTTCCCCTTCCGTTTTGCCTAAAGGGCCTGTCCCGTCTGCATTCTCATGATGATAAAGAACAATATTCCATGGTTTTGTTCGAAGAGGCAGCGTGCGGAAGTTGTGTTCTCCTACCGTCCAGTGAAAATCTGCAGCAGCATCCTCAGGCAGAGTCAGATTGCAGCTTTGTGCAAAGGAAAAGTACTGGCCGATTTCTTCCCGGTAGTCTCCACCTAATGCATTGTCATGCAGGAGGAAGGCAGCGACCTGGTCCAGCAGCTCCGCATTTGAAAGGCCCTGAGTCTTCATCATTCGCATGCAGAGATACGCAACGCGCTTGCCGTGCTCCCGCTCGACGCCTAAAATCTGCTCCTCTACCGCATCAATGGCAAAGGATAAAGCATATAAGAGGTCTGAAAGATCAATCAAAATTAATCCACTGTCTTGCATACGTCTACCCATCCTTCCGCTTCCGAGCACTTCTCCAGTTCCGCAATAGTCAGTTCGATATCGCTGTTAGATGTCCCGGCAGCCGGATATACGGTGTCATATTTTTTCAAAGAGAGGTCAAGATAAACCGGAATGCCTTCATTGATTCCAAAAGGACAGACTCCGCCGGGTGCATGTCCTACCAGAGCTTCTACCTGGTCTGCCGGAATCATTTTTGCCTTGGTATGGAAAGTTTCCTTGAATTTATGGTTATCGATGCGGGCAGTGCCTTCCGTCAGGATCAGGACAGCCTTCCCGTCTACAAGAAAGGATAGGGTTTTGGCAATCCTGCCGGGTTCCACGCCCACTGCCTTAGCAGCAAGTTCTACCGTCGCGGACGATTGGTCCGTCAGATGGATACGCTCTGCAAGACCATACTTTTCCAGATGCTTCTCTGCACGTTCTAATGACATAATAATCTCCATTTCGCCTTCTGCAGGTATTTCTCAAAAAATACAAGATCATACATTTTTATCCCAGGGCAACGTCCAGAATCATCATGAGTACGAAGCCAAGGCAAAAGGCGACTGTCCCAATATTGGAATGCTGACCTTCTGACATTTCAGGGATCAGTTCTTCTACGACGACGTACATCATGGCACCGGCGGCAAAGGCAAGGAAGTATGGAAGCACCGGAACGATAACCGCGGACGCCAGGATCGTTAAAAAACCTGCCGCAGGTTCTACTGCTCCTGACAGGACGCCATAGAAGAATGTTTTTGACCGGGACATGCCCTGCGCACGCAGCGGCATGGCGACGATCGCGCCTTCCGGAAAGTTCTGAATCGCAATGCCCAAAGCCAGGGCAAGCGCCATAGCACGGGACACGCCTCCTCCATTCATCCATCCTGCGTATACGACACCGACCGCCATGCCTTCCGGAATGTTATGAAGGGTAACGGCAAGAATCAGCTTGGTTGTACGCTTCAGACCGCAGGCAGGACCTTCTTCCTGACAGTCCATATGCATGTGGGGAGTCACATGGTCTAAAAGGAGCAGGAAAAGAATGCCTCCTGTAAATCCAATTGCAGCAGGAAGAAAAGACAGCCTCCCAAGACCTTCACTTTCATTCAGGGCAGGCTGCAGAAGGCTCCAGAAGGAAGCAGCCACCATGACGCCGGCAGCAAAGCCGGTCAGGAAACGCTGCAGATTCTCTGAAATCTGCTGATGCAAAAAGAAAACCAGTGCAGCTCCTAATGAAGTGCCGGCAAACGGTATGAACAGACCTAAGATGATTGACGCTGTCATTTTTACACAAGTCCTTTCCCCTAATCCCAAAAGCAATCTTTATGATACTCTGCCGTCGTAATTTTGTAAACGAAACGCACTCCGAATTAACCGGCATATCAAACAGCACCTGTCCATGGACTGCTCGAGTCAAATGAATCAGGTGCTATATTTTAAAGCCATATTTTTACATTTTATGCTTGTTTCAATACTTCAATGTTTCCGGGCACACACTTCGCCAGCTCTTCTTTTGGAATGGTCAGGAACACCTTTACCAGGCCTTCATCCAGCTGGGTGCCCGCGACTTCTTTTATGATAGCTGAAGCTTCTTCATAAGATTTCGGCGGCTTGTAGGAACGCCGCATAGTTATAGCAGAATAGGTATCCGCAATCGCAATGATTTTGGATGCAAGCGGAATCTGGTCTGCCTTCAGCCCGTAATAGCCGTGTCCGTCGATCCGCTCATGATGGTACTCAATCCATGGAATGATTTTTTCAAAGGAATGAAGCTCTCTCAGGATTTCCACGCCCTTTCTGGGATGTTGTCTCATGAGCTCCCATTCCTCATCATCCAGCTTGCCCGGTTTATTAAGCACGCTTTCAGGTATGCCCATCTTGCCGATATCGTGAAGCAGTGCCGCGTAATTCAGGTCAACTTCATTAATCCCTGACTGCAGCTCGTCCGGCAGATAGCGCCAGATTGCCATGGATACGTTCTGGACATAAAGGCTGTGTCCGTTCAGATTGGAATCCCTTTCCTCTACGACCTTGATCAGGGCTTTAACGACGTTGATGCTGCGGCGTTTGACAGTAGATGTCAGTCGAATGACCAGCCTGATCATGATCGTACAGAACAGAGCGCCGAAAAAGAAAAAAATCCGATCAGCAGAGCTGCTTTTCTGCTGAAGGTTACGAAGATATAGCCTGCCAGGAAGAACTGCAGCAGAAAAAGTGCAATCCTGGACAGTATACTGTCTTTGCTGTCACCGGAAGACAGCACATCTTCCGAAGAATCCTTCAGGAAAGACCAATAGACAGTGATATTCCATACCTGAAGCGCGATACCGCCAATCAGCAGAATATAAGTCAGCCAGATTGTCACTTACTCTTCCCTCTCTCCCATAGGCACTGACATAAAAACAGAATCTTTTCATCAATTTCATGCAGTGCCATTGTAGCACCATTGACTGATTATTTCACTAAATTTAAGCTTTGTTTATTCCAAAGAAAGTCATTCGATTTCCTGCCGGTTATCAGGAAGCCAGTCCATCCCATGCAGAGATTGCTTCCACCGTCTTTTCCTGCTGTTCTTCTGCCGTGATTGATGCAGTTCCGTCCCCTTTCTGCAGCCCGTAATTGCCGAACTGGGCATGGTTGCCGCCCTGAATCACTGCATATTCCGTATCTTTGGGAAGATAACTCTTATGTTCTTCGATTGCCTCCGGATCCATATCATTTGTGCCATAAATTAAAAGAACCGGAATGGCAGCGTCCGTTACGTCCTTAGACGGATAAGAAGCAAAGTAAATCATGCCGCTGTAGGGCATATCGCCTTTTTTGATATAAGCCGCAAGATTCATGGAAGCTGAGGCGCCGCCCAGAGAATGTCCTCCCAGATACCAGTTCTTATAATGATATTCCTGCATGACAGAATCCGCTGCGTTAAAGTCCAGGAGAGCAAAATGAAGGGGCATGTCTACCAGAATACAGTCCATACCGGACTCTGCGATCTTCAGCATGAGGGGCGCATAGGCGGAAGTCTCTACCTTGGCGCCGGGATAGAAAATCAGAGCGGAATCTGTACCTGGTCCGTCAAAGAGGTAATCGCCGTTTTCTTCTGTAACTTTTACCGTATCACTCCCCTGAAGAGCTGCTAAGGCAGTGGAGTCCGCGTGATAATAATCCTGGGACCAGATGCCGAAGCCAACGATCAATGCAATTATAATAATAAGAACGGCAAGAAGGATTGGATGCCGCTTTCTGTTATTCTTCATATGTTCTCTATCTCTTGACAGCCAGCACAAAATGACATCCACTTTGGCTGCTATATATTCCTCAAATTTTCAGTATGGGGCTGTGCATGAAAGTAACCCTTTGTCGATGCTTGTCTTTACCCCCACAGATTCAGCATGATGCATCCGGCGATGATCATTCCCATGCTGATGAACCCAACCGGAGACAATTTTAATATGTTATGCTTTTAGCTTTGCCTTTGTCAAGAAGCCAAAAAAAAACAGCCTTATCTTTTATGTTATGGATAAGGCTGTTTCACGCTGGCAATTTTCAGTTTATAAAATCTGCGTGCAGTACTTTTTTAGTCCGGCAGTTTCACCAATGCGTCGCCGTAGGGCTTTCCGGTGCTGTAATTCAGCGCGTTTTCCATGGTAACGGTCGCAATAGCCTGCAGGGCTTCCCGGGTAAAGAAAGCCTGATGTGAAGTGATAAATACCTGCGGGAAGAACGTCAGGCGGGCCGTAATATCATTTGTGATCACGTCTCCGGAATGGTCAGAATAAACGTTCTGCTCTTCTCCCTCGTACACATCCAGGGCTACTGCCTGGAACTTTCCGTGACGGAGCGCATCCAGAAGAGCGTTTGTATCAATCAGTCCGCCTCTGGCGGAATTGACCAGCATGACATCGTCCTTCATTTTCGCGATGCTGTCTGCGTTTATGATGTGATAGGTGCCCTGTTCGCCCATAACCAGAGGAGCATGAAGTGAGATCAGGTCTGCCTTTTCAAATAGCTCGTCCCGGCTGACATAGGTAAGAAGGCCTTCTTCAACCAGCTTCTGATTGGGATAGGCATCCCAGCCAATCACGGTCATGCCATATCCTTTGCAGATCCGTGCAAAACACTGACCGATCTTGCCGGTACCGATAATGCCGGCTACCTTATTATGAAGATCTACACCGACAAGTCCGCTGAGGGCGAAGTCGTTATCCCTTATTCTTGCGTATGCCCTGTTCAGACGGCGATTGGCTGCCTGCAGAATTGCCATGGCATGCTCCGCCACGGCGTAGGGCGAGTAAGCCGGCACACGGAGTACCGTCATTCCGTATTGTTTTGCAGCGGTCAGGTCCACATTATTAAAGCCTGCACACCTGAGAAGGATCAGACCGATTCCCAAATCGTGAAGAATCTCGATTACCCTCGCGTTGCAGTCATCGTTTACAAAAATGCATACTGCATCATAACCCTGAGCCAGTCCGGCAGTTTCCTCTGTCAGCCTGGGTTCAAAGAAATGAATATGAGAATTATAGGTATCATTTCCCTTCTCGTGAGAAAGCTTCGCGAAGAACAGATGGTCGTAATCCTTAGAGCCGAAAAAGGCAATGCGAAAGACCTTCTGCTGATCCAGCTTATCAACCGGATGCTGATCCAGCAGATTTTCCACTTCTTTTGCAGCATCCTCTTCATCCGGTCCCTCTATGGTCAACCGGATCTTCTCTCCCTTTTTCACATCCAGGAGAAGAATCTGCAGAACGTTTTTGGCGTTAACGCTTTTCTCTCCCTTCCAGAGGGTAATCTGGCTTGCAGATTTGCTGGCAATCTGTGCCAGTTTCGCCGCCGGACGGGCATGAAGGCCAAATGGCAGATTAATGGCAAAAAACAGTTCCTTCATTGGGCTTACCTCCTTGTCAGGGTGTAACTGAGTTCGGACTTTCATTCAATCTTTTCACGACTGAAAAGTCAACTCAGAAAATACAATCAAAAAAATTATAACATAGAACTGTATTTTTCGGGATGAACAAAAAACCGGTATGTGCTCAGAGCCCGGATAGATTTGCAAAAAATTTGCAGCTAATTTACATCAGCCCTGTTTCATACGAAACGTTTTCAACTGTTTCTTCTGATACATGCGGTCATCTGCACTTTGAACGGTTTTCAGGATGTCCTGGGTGTCATGTACGATGAGCTTTTCTGTTCCGATACTGATCGTAAGCTGGTATTGAAGGCCATAGTCCCGAACTGCTTTACTGAGTTTTTTATGTATTATTTTCTTCCAGCTGTTTTAGCTCCAGCTCTGTGCCTTGCATGACGGCTGCAAATTCGTCACCTCCATAACGGGCAAGTGTCCCTCTCGACGATTTAAAGCATTCCTGCAGCGTTCTTGCTGCAATCTGCAGCGCGTGATCCCCTTCCAGATGTCCATAGGTATCATTGACGTACTTGAAGTGGTCAATATCCATCATCATGAAATGCCAGCATTTGCTGCTGTCAGGAGATAGTGATTCAAGTTCTCCCGATGACAGAAGATCCTGGATATAGTGTTCCAGAGCCGGTCTTCTTGGAATACCGGTAAGAACATCGATATTAATCTCACGGTTCTCCGCGACAAGATATCCCTGCAGGACAGCAAGCATAATGGATGGAGCGATCCACGGAATCGCCTGACCGAAAACATACTGAAGAAGTGCTCCCGCAGCAGGAAAGATGCCAAACGTAGCCATGCGGAAATAATCCGCCTTCATGCTTTTCGTTACTGCTTTTTTCGAACAGTGCACATAGAACAGCATCTGAATAAAGGGATAAATGCAAAAGCCAACCGGTTCCATGAAGAAAAGCGGACCCCTGCTGTAAATACCGGGAGCAACTGCCCAGAATGTACCGATGCCGAAAAACGATAAGAGATATGCCGTTCCGGCAAGAATACCCGGAAGGAGCAGCAGAAACTGCTGAGCAGCAGATAGTTTCACATTGAGGAAAGTCAGAGAAAATCTAAGCCAGTACTGCAGGACAAGAAGCGTCATGATGGCTTTCAGTACGGAGAACAGGATGATTGCCCAAGGCATCATCACTTTATAGATGAATATTTCGCGAACCGTATCGGAAGCGATTGCCGCAAAAGCCAGTGCACAGGACCTTGCATAAATCCGGTTTACACTGCTGTGCGCCCGGTTAGCCAGTACATGGATCAGCAGAATAAGCAAAACAACCATACTGACAAGATCAAGTTCCTCGTATACAAGAAAATGTGACAGCGAATCTCCAATGAAAAACACGATGCCCTCAAATCCATCCGAATAAAGCAGCCGATCGTAAAACAGAAAAATAAGACCAGCGTATCCGGATTACTTTTTTACAACACGTTAAGGAATGCCCTTCTTTAATTATAAACATTCTGAAAAGCAATACAAGTCTTTCAGCTACTGCCGCTGCATAAGCTGCACGGGTATTCGCCTGGTTGGCAGCAAGTCTTGCCTTCTTTAACTGAGCCGTTAAGATCGGAATCGAGATTGCTGCCAGCACGCCGATGATTGCAACAACAATCAGCAGTTCAGCGACCCTGGCGACTCGGGTTAGAGGCTCTGGAGGTTTTATTCCTTCTGCAAAAGCCAATCCGAAAGATTATGAATTTTAATTCCCTCATAATCATATGTCTCATGCCCTGTATTCGCTAATATCAGTTTCGGATAAGCATCCTTGATTTTCAGGAGTGGGTCATATTCCCGTTCAAAAGTCTCCGGACGAGTAATATCATCACTGACTTGAATGTAGAGTTTTTCATCTCCGCGAAGTGCTACAAAATCCACTTCTTTCTTATAAAGCTTGCCAACATAAACCTCATAACCTCTTCGCAGCAGCTCGATGCAGACGATATTCTCGTACATCCTTCCATAGTCCAGATTCCTTCTGCCTAGCCTCGCAAAACGGAATCCCGTGTCACTCAGATAATACTTTGCGGAAGTCTTCAGATACTTTTTTCCGCGAATATCATATCTGCGCACCACATAGAAAACATAGGCATCACATAAATATTTGATATAATTTCCGACAGTTTTATGGTTCGACACAACTACATTTGCTGTCAATATATCGCTGATATTGTTAGGTGAAGTGAGGTTGGAAACATTGTCCATCATAAACTCAGCCAGATGTTCCAGCGTCGTCGTATCAGGCAGCTTATATTTGGTCACCAGGTCCCGGTTGATGATAGTATTATAGACATCGCTGATATAGCTGATTCGGTCCCGGTCAGACCGGTATGCATAGGAACCGGCCAACCCGCCTTTGATCACATAATCATCAAAAAGCTTCGCCGTATCTTTTTCATCCGAATAATAACTGCAGTATTCCGCAAAGCTGAACGGGAACACATGAATCTCGATGAATCTTCCTGTGAACAGCGTCGTAAGATCAGAACTTAAAAGAAACGCATTGGAGCCAGTGATGTAGAGATCATATTTTCGAGAAGTGTGAAGGCTGTTAATGGCAAGTTCAAACTTATCACAAAGCTGCACCTCATCTACAAACACATAATTCCTTTTGGCCGGATCATAAAGTCCTTCAATATAATTATATAGTTCATGGTATTCCTTCAAATTCTCATATTTCAAGTCAAAGAAATCCACGAAGATGATATTCGCATCCGCCTGACTTTCTGTAATTTTTCTGATATAGGCTTTCATCAATTCAGACTTCCCGCTTCGGCGAACGCCGGTAATAATTTTAATATCCGGCGTTCCGCACAGATCTAGAAGGCGCTGCATATAATCTGGTCGTTCTATATAGTTCATACTTTTACTTCCGAAATTTAAAAATTTTTCAAGTTTCGCACCTGTATCAATAACCTATTAAAAAAAGTTCTCCTTGTCAATACAGATGTAAAGATTCTATGTTGAATGACCTTGGATGGAGTAAAAAAGATCTGGAGCAGGCTGCCTGCCGGAATCTGCTTAAGCTAAATCCTGTCATCTTCCCCATGAAAGGCTTTCCCGGAATGGGTGATACGGACGGGAAGACCATCGTCGTCACCGACCGGTCTTCTACTTTCGGTTCTTCGCTGATCCTGCGTCCCGACATCTGCCGGGATGTGGCACATCGCCTGGAGGGCGATTTCTGGGTTATTCCGATGAGTTTTCGGGAATTTTTGCCTTATTACGAATCCTTCCTTTGATCTTTTCCGGTGTCAAAGCCATTACAGAAGCACCTCCATATATTTTCTCAGGATATTATTAACATGAAACAATTCTGCATATCGCATCAGTCTGTTGAGATCCTTATCTGTTCGCCTGATATACGTTTTCAAAGCCGTTTGAAAGTCCTGTATCTCAAATTGACTTCGACTGCGCATCAGATCACAGATTGTTCGCTCCAGATCATATATGGGGATATGATTGCCATAGGAGTTTTTCACTTCAATTTTTCCGATTTCCAGAAGTTCTTTTTTTACCGTGAATACCTTTACGCCGGACTCTGTCAGGCGCTTTGTGTTATACCCGGTATAAATCGTAATCGTCTGCTGCATCGGTTCCCTGCCGACAAGTCTATGATAATACAGCGCCTCATCGTGGGAAAAAACTGCTCTCGGACAGCGCATATGCAGCAGATAAGATTCATCAATGAGTATGTCCGGTCGATTGTGTCAATAGTTTTGTGTAAACCACGGAACAGATTTCTTGTTCAGTGTATTCCTTCGACCTCTGGCTGCTGTGTATCTCAGCCTGGCTTAACTGTCAAGGGTGCGGAGCACCGC
>JAXJVN010000135.1:0-4401 GCA_036308545.1 Eubacterium sp.
AAAATAAAAGGGTCAATCATTTTTGGTGTGGGGTGAACACATGAGTGTTCTCCCCGGTTAACAGTTTCAACGGACGCCGTCCTTGACATGAACCTCAGGAAACGTTGTTCGGTCTATGCCGACGGCGAAGAACTCAGGGACAGGCTCCAGACTCCATCGCCGTCGGGCTCGGAAGTGTAACGTTTCCTGAGAACCCTGTCAAGGATCCCCTTCGGCGGCTGGGATCATGCCTCTGGTTCTGCTCCTCGGAACAGGCGAGGCGCTGCCGGGACCATAAAACAATTGCATAAAAAAGGATCTTCCTGTACTATTCGAGTTGCATCTTGGCGGATGTAACAACCCAAACAGAAGGGAGATCCTCTGCATGAATTGTACTCGGACTGACGCAAACGGGCAACTGTCTTTTTCCGCTTTTACCGGAAATTTCCTCATGGTTCCTTCCTCCATGACCAGCTTCTACAACACCAAAACGACGGTTGAGACTACCAGGTCCGGCCGTACTGCCTACCGTTATGAGGGAACCCTGGACATACAGGATTCTGATCGCATCTGCCCGAAGTGCGGCAAAAAGATGCATGTTCATGGCGGGCATCCTATTGCTGTGCAGCACCTGAATGTCGGAGGAAGTTTTGGCTACCTTTCATTCAGACGCAATCAGCTGGAATGTCCTCACTGCGGCGCAACCGTGATGCAGTCTGTTCCTTTCATGGCCGATCATCATCGGATCACAAAGGAACTTCTGCAATACACGAAGGACCTTCTCGCTACAGGGACTTATACGCTGAAGCAGGTGTCTGAGATCACCGGACTTGGCAAGAATACAGTAAAGGCGATCGATCTGAAACGGCTTCAGGATAAATACACCATTGATGGCCAAACACTGATAAAACCTGAGCAAACGACGCGTTTCCTCGGCATTGATGAGTTCAAGCTGCACGACGGACACCGCTATGCCACTCACATCATCGACATGCTTACCGGGCATATCCTCTGGATCTCGCACGGCAAGAAAAAGCAGGTCGTGTATGACTTCATCAAGCATATCGGTCTGGAATGGATGGACAATGTCGAGGCGGTTGCCTGTGACATGAACTCCGATTTCCAGGAAGCCTTCGAGGAAAAGTGCCCTCATATCCAGCCGGTCTTTGACTACTTCCACATCGTTAAGAACTTCAACGATAAGGTGGTCAGCGAGATCCGGAAGGACGAACAGCGCAGGCTTTACGATGAGGGCAACTTCGAAGGCGCACGCCAGCTGAAACGGTCAAAGTATATCCTCACGTCCTCAAGAAAGACCCTTCGGAAGAAGGACCAGGAGGCACGTGATGGCAAGGTTATCTCCAAGGGCAGCGAGATGTTCTGCAAGGAAGAGTACAGGCGCAAGGAGGGGTATGAAGCCCGCTACGATGACCTGCTCAAAGAGAACAAGCTCCTGTTCACCTGTGATCTCATCAAAGAAACTCTGACTCTGGCTTACAGCCGTGTGGACGAAACTTTGATGATGAAGGACATTGAAAAAGTCATGGACCTCTGCGAAGAGACTGGGAATGTCCATCTCATGTGGTTCCACAGACTACTGTCCAAACACTTCGAAGGCATTATTGCCCATGCAACTTACGACATGTCCTCTGGCAAAATCGAGGGCATCAACAACAAGATTAAGACGCTTCGGCGTCAGGGATATGGATACCCGGATGATGACTACTTCTTCCTCAAGCTCTTTGACTTAAGCCGGGCTGAGGTGGTCCGGAACCCCAAATCCCATAGGAAAAGTGATTGAGGCAAAAAAAAGAGAAACGGACCGGCAATTATGAGATCATGGCGGAGGACAACCGCAGGCGCTTTCTGACATACGATCAGGAAGCCATCATCCGGAAATTTGATCTGGACGCAGACAAGGAAAGCATCCGCTTTCATTTGCTGGGTATGCCTGCGGTACTGGATCGGGCAAGCGGTAAGCTGACGGTAAACGGAGAGCCTGCTTCTATTAATGCTTCCATGGGAACTTACGACATGCTTGCTTATTCAAAGACCCGCCCGGCACTTTCCGGGGAGTGGGTTTCCCTGGAAAAAATCGGCGGGATCATCGCCACCGGTCATGTGCAGAACCTTCAGAATAAAGGAACCTATGATAAATTTGCCGGAAGAACTGTCGAATTAAGAAAAGCATGCGAAGACTTAGGCGGAAAACCCGGCGGGGCAGGAGACGTATGCTATATTCTGCCCTTGTTTGACTGGTTTCCTATCTGCTTCCGCTTCTACGATGCTGATGAGGACTTCCCGGCAAGCGTCACCTGGCTGTGGGACGCTAACTCTACGGACTTCCTGCATTATGAATGCATGTGGTACTTGATGGGGTTTGTAGAAGAGGAGCTTGAAAAGCGCATTTAAGTACTGTAACAAACGGTATTCCCTGATAGAAATTTTTCCTTCGATGCGAATCCGATCGAAAAGAAAATAGAAAATGAAAAGCTGCAGCGGATTTTCCGATGCAGCTTTTTCTTTTTCTTATGATGCTTTATTTCTCCAGCAGTCCTTCCAGACTTTCTAGCGGCTGGGGTTTGGAATAGAAATATCCCTGGGCAGTGTCACAGTCGATATCCTGAAGGAACTCCAGGTGGTCCTTTGTTTCAACGCCCTCTGCCAGAGTTTTAATTCCCTTTTTCCGTGCGGTTTCGACGACGGATGCCATAAGGAAGCGATTGACGCCTCCGTTGTCATCCAGATGACGGAGGAAGGTCAGATCCAGTTTGATGCGGTCGAAGCGATAGTAGTGCATGACATTCAGGCTGGAGTAGCCGCTGCCGAAGTCGTCGACCCAGATTTCAAACCCGTAATTTCGGAGAGCCTCTACGATGGACCGGAAGAGCTCGTCGTCCCGGGCAAGATCCCGTTCTGTCACTTCAAAAGCAACCAGATTGCGGTCAACGCCGGTTTCCTCAAAGACGGAAACCATATCGGAAAGGGCGTTCTCATGTTCCAGATCTTTCCTTGCTATGTTGACAGAAACAGGATAGACCTTAAGGCCTTTTGCCTGACGGTCTTTAATATCAGAAAGCACGGTCCTCAGCACGTAGGAGTCAAGCTTCCAGGTCAGATCGTTCTTCTCAAGAGTCGGGATAAATTCTATCGGCGGCAGCAGCCCTTTTTCGGGGTCAACCCAGCGGGAGAGGGCTTCCATGCTTTCCAGCTTGCCGGTATGAAGGTTATAGACGGGCTGATAATAGACCTTAATCCAATTTCGTTCCATAGCTTCGTCAAAGCAGTTGAGCACATATTGTTCATTCCAGTAAGCTGCATCCTGCTCCGCGTCATAGACGCTGTAACTGCCGGGTGTCGCCTGCATCATGGCAAAGTTCGAACGGTCGTACATGGTCGTAATATCGTCCTTCTCGATGTTTGCATAATAAACGCCGAAGGAAAGAGCGAATCTGCCTTTATGTGAATACTGTTCATATTCTGTCTGAAGCGCCTCCAGTTTATCTGTAGCGCCCTCTTTGTCGCAGAGAACGAGGAAATGGTCGCCCCCGTAAAGGCGGACGGAAATTGCATCCGGAAAATATTTTTTCAAAAGAGCAGCAATGTTCTTCAGCAGGCTGTCGCCGGCTTCAAAGCCATAGCGGCCGTTATAGGCCTTCATGCCGATCACGTTGCTGTAGATCATGCAGGCTTGCTTTCCTTCCTGGCGCAGCCGGCTGATCTCCTCCATGCCGAAAGCAGACAGATACTGCATATTTCTGAGCCCGGTAAGACTGTCGTGGAAGGCAATTTCCTTCTGGAAGCTGTCATAGGCTTTGCGGGCAGCATCTTCATCATATTCCTGCCTGCTGACGTCCATATAGAGGAAAAAGGACAGAGAAGTCCCGTCAGCCATGATGCGCCGCCTGCCGATGCAATGCCAGACATGATAGTAGTCCATACCCGGAAGCTTTACCCGATACTGGACGTTATAGGGTGCCTCGCTTTTGACATACTGCATGCTGGCGTGGCTGATCCTTGGAATATCCTCTGGATGAACGTATCCATACATGGAAGTATCCAGACTTTTCTTGAGCTCGTCATGAGTCATGCCGAAGGTTTTGCAAAGACGGTCTGTAGCAAGAACGGTTACGATGTGACCGTCGACCATCTGATAGACGGCCATACCGAAAGGAAGATTTTCGAAAAATTCTTTTTCTTCTTTTGTAAATTGATATTCCGGCATAAGTGCCTCCAGAAAAAAACACAAAAACCGGTCGTCAGTTCGACCTGTATCTTCAAGAAACAGGCAAAAATAAAAGGGTCAATCATTTTTGGTGTGGGGTGAACACATGAGTGTTCTCCCCGGTTAACAGTTTCAACGGACGCCGTCCTTGACATGAACCTCAGGAAACGTTGTTCGGTCTATGCCGACGGCGAAGA
>JAXJVN010000136.1:0-65264 GCA_036308545.1 Eubacterium sp.
ATATTATAATCAGAACTCGAACTACGACCGGGAGCAAAATGTGAACCCGGATGGATATTATAATCAGAACCCGAACTACGACCGGGAGCAAAATGTGAACCCGGATGGATATTATAATCAGAACTCGAACTACGACCGGGAGCAAAATGTGAACCCGGATCAGGGCAAAAACAGCCGTGACAACGCAAGAATGGCGGGCCTCGGTGCCGGCCTGGTGGGCGGCGCAGCTGCGGCGGGAGCGGCTGCCGGGAAGGCAGTCCGTTCCGGAGAAAAACAATTTTCCAAACAGGGAAGCATGGAGAAACCGTCCATAAGTGATTTCAGAGGCAAACCCGTAAATCAGAGCTCCGTTCCCGGAGAGGGAATCGAAGGCCACAGGGCAGGAGGTCGGGTTGGAGCCGGCAGTCAGGTAGGAAGAAACGCAGGAAACTTTGCGGGCCGTGCCGGAAGAAACGCAGGAAACTTTGCGGGCCAGGACGGTCGAACAGCGGCTCCCGCATCGGGCAGAACAGCAGCTCCCGCCGCAGGAAGAACAGCGGCTTCCGCTGCCGGCAAAACCGCCGCAGCTGTCACCGCCCATACCATTCCGGTCAAGGCAGTGGCTGTTGCAGTTGCAGTGGCAGCAGCAGGAACTGCGGGCGGCATCGCTTATAAGTCATCTTCGGACAGGGACGAGAGCAGTCCGGAGGCGGTCGAGACGGTCGTCAGCGCTTCTTCGGAAACAGAAGATTTGTTTGTGAACAGTGGCTCTCAGACACTTTCAGGTACATCGTCGGAATCCATCGAAACAGAAGCGGTTTCTTCTGCCTCAGCGGCGGAAACAGAACAGGAACCGGAGCCCTGGATGATCGCCTACCAGCAGTTTTTGGACAACTGGCGCCTGGATGAACAGTATTATGACAATAGCTACCTGGGCATGTTTTTTTCAAATGAGTATGATTTTGACCAATACTGCCTGATCGACGTGGACGGAAACGGAATACCGGAATTTTTCCTTTATTCAACGCTTACGGATTTGACCCATATCTACACCTGTGATGAGAACGGAACGGTCTCGACCTTCCATTATGAGGGTCAGATCGAAGGCATTAACAAAGAACGGCATGCGGTAGTTACACACGGACACTGGCACGGTGCAGGAGGCAGCGGGATCTATGAGTACACCGTAGATGTACTGGATGGCCAGAATGATACCAGATATTATTTTGACGGCCATGAAGACATGGGCTATCACAGTACGAAATACGAGTATTATGAGGGATATGGGGAGAACGGTTTTACCATCGAAGAAGAACTTCCCGGTGACCAGGCGACCTACGATCAGCTTTATAATCAGTATGTGGCAGGTGCGAAGCCTTATGAGGAATATCCCAAGCTGCCGCTAACCACCCCGATTTACACAGGAGACACAGGCGGCGGTGCAGATGCAGGTACGGATGCAGATTCCGAAGCTGCCTGGATCACAGGCTGCTATACCAGCCAATCCATTCAGCCACCCTTGGGAATCCGAATTTTTCAGGACGGCGGGAACTATAAGGTAGATTTTTTTGCAAATCTCAACCTGGTCATCTGCGATGCGATCATGAATGATGGCGTTCTGACGGTACAGGGCAGCCAGGGACCTTTCACCCTGAGGCGCGACGAAAGTTCGGGCATGCTGATCGTGGACGGTGACGCCTCTCTTGTTTTTGATTCCATCGTGGCCGGCGAAGCCACGTCCACGGAGTATTCCTTCCAGGATACTTACACCAGAAGCTATGACGCTTATCCCGACAAGAACGTGATCACGCGGGGGGCGAGGGAATCGCTGGGCGTGCCGGCGGACGCCAATGTGACTGCGGAAATCGGAGAGCCTTATTTCTATTATCAGTACGGGGACAATGGTTTCTGGGGCGTATCCGTCAGCTTTCTGGAAAATAACAATTATGTGGCAGCCGGAGCAGCGGATATGGATACCGGAAACGTGGACCACAACATTTATGGGTATAATCCAAATGGAATCGGATAATGGCATCTCATTGCCCATTGGATGTTTTTTCAAAAAATAAAAACAAAGGACCATAGAATTGAACATGGAAGAAAAACGCAAACTAATTTCGGTCGTGATTCCGACCTATAACGAGCAGGAAAATGTAGGACCGATGACAGAGACCCTGACGAAGATTTTTACAGAGCAGCTGCCGGACTATGACTACGAGATCATTTACATCGACAACCATTCCAAGGACGACACCAGACGGCTGATCCGCAGGCTCTGCGCGGACGACAGGCACGTTAAGGCAATCTTCAACGCCCGCAATTTCGGCCAGCGCCGGTCGCCGGTCCACGGACTCAAGCAGGCTTACGGCGACTGCGTCATCCGCCTCAATGCTGACTTCCAGGATCCGCCCGAACTCATTCCCGTGCTGGTGAAAAAATGGGAAGAGGGCAACAAGATCGTCATCGGCATCAAAAACAAGACCGAAGAGGGCTTCGTCATGGCTCACATGAGGAAGTTCTATTACAAGTTTTTGCGTAAGATTACCGAAGTAGGCCATATTGAGAACTTCACGGGCTTTGGCCTCTTCGACAAGGCTTTCGTCGACGTGATCCGGGAAGTCCACGATCCCGATCCCTACTTCCGCGGCATGATCGCCGAGCTGGGCTATGATTACGCGACCATTCCATACGACAGGCCCAACCGCAAGGCCGGAAAGAGCAAAAACAATTTTTACAGCCTCTACGACATGGCTATGGTCGGCATCACCTCTTATTCAAAGGTCGTCTTGCGGCTGGCTACCTTTATCGGCGCCATCATTGGTTTTGCCAGCATCGTTATCGCTATTGTGTTTCTGATTTACAAGCTGACACATTGGGACTACTTCCGCACAGGAATTGCACCGCTTGTCATCGGCACCTTCTTCCTGGGGGGTGTCGAGCTCTTCTTCATCGGCCTCATAGGAGAGTACATCCTGGCTATTAACTCCAGGATCCTTGACCGACCGCTGGTCGTAGAAGAAGAACGGATTAATTTCAAGGACAACACACCGGTTAACGAATAAGCATCAGACACCAGCCAGGGGACGGTTCTTTCGGCTGGTGTTTCCACTTTTGTAAAGCCAGAGGAACGGCTTCTCAAGCTGGTATTTTGGCAGATCAGAAAAACGGTCCCGCCAGTAAATGATGCACTTGTCAGAGCTGTGCTGCCGTGCATGTATATAAAATGCTGGTAATTATGGCCAATAAAGACTACAATAAATATGTATGTCTATGTATAAAATCTGCACGTAATGATTCCGAAAAATCAGGCAGCAAGAAACAATCACAGCAAGGAAACGAACAAGAAAGCTGTTCCGGGGAGCAATCCCATGGACAGCGTACAAAGGAGAACATCGACAAATGAAAGGTATTATCCTCGCCGGCGGATCCGGGACGCGTCTCTATCCGCTCACTAAAGTTACATCCAAACAGCTTCTTCCCATCTATGACAAGCCAATGATCTATTATCCTCTGTCCGTCCTCATGCAGGCCGGCATCAAGGACATCCTGATCATTTCCACACCGGCTGACACACCCAGATTTGAAGAACTTTTAGGAGACGGAAGCCAGTGGGGTCTTACCCTTCAGTATAAAGTACAGCCCTCGCCGGACGGACTTGCCCAGGCCTTCATCATCGGCGAAGAGTTCATCGGGAACGAGCCCGTAGCCATGATTCTCGGCGATAATATTTTTGCAGGACACGGCTTGAAAAAAAGACTGAAAGCCGCTGTCGCTAATGCGGAAACCGGAAAAGGTGCGACTGTTTTCGGCTACTATGTAGACGATCCCGAGCGTTTCGGCATCGTGGAATTCGACAAGGATGGGAAGGCCATCTCCATCGAAGAGAAACCGGAAAAGCCAAAGAGCAATTATTGCGTCACCGGTCTTTACTTTTACGATAACCGCGTCGTCGAATATGCGAAGAACCTCAAACCGTCTGCCAGAGGAGAACTGGAGATCACCGACCTCAACCGCATCTACCTGGAGCAGGGAGACCTCAACGTCGAACTCTTAGGACAGGGCTTTACCTGGCTGGATACCGGAACGCACGAGAGCCTTGTCGACGCTACAAACTTCGTCAAGATCACAGAACAGCATCAGCACCGCAAAATCGCCTGCCTGGAAGAGATTGCCTACCTCAATGGCTGGATCACCAAGGACGACGTCATGAAGGTCTACGAGGAAGTGAAGAAGAATCAGTACGGTCAGTACCTGCTGGATGTTGTAAACGGAAAATACGTAGATATCCTGCATTCCTGATTTCGTAAATAAGGGAAAAAAGATCTTATAGCAGTCAATGGAATAGTTATATTACATAAAAACTACAGGAGAAGAGAAAAAATGACTATTATCGTAACCGGCGGCGCCGGTTTTATCGGATCAAACTTTGTTTTTTATGAACTGGACAAGCACCCGGAAGACCGGATCGTATGCCTGGATTCCCTGACCTACGCAGGAAACCTTTCCACCCTGGAGCCGGTCCTGAATAAACCGAATTTCCGATTTGTCAAGCTGGACATCCGTGACCGGGAAGGCGTTTACAAGCTTTTTGAAGAAGAGAAACCGGACATCATCGTCAACTTTGCTGCGGAGTCTCACGTAGACCGTTCCATCGAGAACCCGACCATCTTCCTCGAGACCAACATCATCGGAACCTCCGTCCTCATGGATGCCTGCCGCAAGTACGGCATCAGACGCTATCATCAGGTATCGACCGATGAAGTATACGGCGACCTGCCGCTTGACCGGCCCGATCTTTTTTTCCATGAAGATACCCCAATCCATACGTCCAGCCCCTATTCCACGTCCAAAGCATCCGCAGACCTTCTGGTCGGCGCTTACCACAGGACTTATGGACTGCCCGTTACTATCAGCCGCTGCTCCAACAACTACGGTCCTTACCAGTTCCCGGAGAAGCTGATTCCTCTGATGATTGCAAACGCTCTGGCAGATAAGCCGCTTCCGGTATACGGCGAGGGACTCAACGTCCGAGACTGGCTCTATGTAGAAGACCACTGCAAGGCCATCGACCTTATCATCCGCAAAGGAAAAGAGGGCGAGACCTATAATATCGGCGGCCACAACGAGATGAAGAACATCGATATCGTCCGCCTCATCTGCGAGCACCTGGGCAAGGATGCCGACAAGCTGATCGTTCATGTCGAAGACCGCAAGGGTCACGACCAGCGTTATGCCATCGATCCGACTAAGATCCATAATGAGCTTGGCTGGCTGCCCGAGACCATGTTCAAGGATGGAATCGGCAAGACCATTGACTGGTACCTCAACAATAAAGAGTGGTGGGAGACCATTATCTCCGGCGAGTACCAGAACTACTACGAGAAAATGTACGGACACCGCGAAGTACTGTAAGACAGAAAGCAGACGGAAAAGTGGCGCTAAAGTGACAGTTACCTTGCCGCCTGAGCCAAAGTGAGAGCCGAAGTGACAGGCACTTTGGCACAGAAATGATATAAGGAAGCGAAAATGAAAATATTTGTAACGGGTGTCGCCGGCCAGCTGGGCCACGACCTCATGAATGAGCTCGCAAAGCGCGGGCACGAAGGAGTCGGAACGGATCTGGCTCCGGAATATGCAGGCATCCAGGACGGCACACCCGTTACGAAGATGCCCTATGTATCCCTTGATATCACCAACCGGGATGCCGTTGAAAAGACCATAGCAGAGATAAGGCCTGACGCTGTCATTCACTGTGCAGCCTGGACGGCAGTAGACGCTGCAGAGGACGATGACAAACGTGAGAAGGTAAAGGCCATCAATGTAGGCGGAACTCAGAACATTGCGGATGCCTGCAAAAATGTAGACGCGAAGATGCTTTACCTCTCTACGGACTATGTTTTTGACGGGCAGGGAACGACCCCCTGGGACCCGGACTGCAAGGATTACAAGCCGCTCAACAACTACGGTCAGACAAAGCTGGGCGGAGAACTGGCGGTTTCCGGTACACTGGAAAAATATTTCATCGTCCGCATCGCCTGGGTTTTCGGACTTAACGGTAAAAACTTCATCAAGACCATGCTGAACGTCGGGAAGACCCATCCCGAAGTCCGTGTCGTATGCGACCAGATCGGAACGCCGACTTATACCTACGACCTGGCAAGACTCCTGGTTGATATGGTCGAGACCGAAAAATACGGCTATTATCACGCGACCAACAGCGAACTGCCTATGCCTGGACCGGATGGCAGGGACACAGATCATGACGCCGACGGTACAAAATGCGGCTACATCAGCTGGTACGACTTTACCTGTGAGATCTTCCATCAGGCAGGACTTGACACCAAAATCACGCCTGTCACCACAGCGGAGTACGGACTTTCCAAAGCAGCCCGCCCCTTCAACAGCCGCCTGGATAAATCCAAGCTGGAAAAAGAAGGCTTCAAGCCTCTTCCTGACTGGAAGGATGCTCTGGCACGATACCTTGAAGCACTGAAAATGCTGAACTAAAAGGCCGGCCAAAGTGACAAGCACTTTGGCCGGTAATCGCAGCATCTCCGGGGACATCCATTGTTTGGCAAGGATTAGTCCGCGGTTTTTATCAGGAGAAGTTGATGGTATGGCTAATGCAAAAATCATAATCGCAACGCACAAGAAATACAGAATGCCGGATGATCCGCTTTACCTTCCGCTCCACGTAGGGGCAGAGGGTAAAAAAGATGCGGACGGAAATCCGCTTGACCTCGGCTATGTCAAGGACAATACGGGGGACAATATTTCCGAGAAGAATTCGGAGTACTGCGAACTGACCGGACTTTACTGGGCATGGAAAAACCTTGACGCAGATTATCTGGGCATGGTTCATTACCGCCGCTATTTCGGGTCCGATAAAATCAAGGTTTCGCCTCTGAACGGCGTGTTGGCTTCAGTCCAAAATAAAGTCCACCTGGAAAAGATACCTGCCAAAGATCCTTTCGACTGTATCCTTACTTCGGAAGAATTTTTCCCCATGCTGGATTCCTATGACGTCTTTGTGCCCAGAAAACGGAACTATTATATCGAAACCATATATAGTCATTATTCCCATACACATTACGAGGAGCACCTCATCGAGACCCGCAGGATCCTGCTTTCAAAATATCCGGAATATGTGGAAGGATACGATAAAGTCCTGAATGCCAGAAAAGCCCATATGTTCAACATGTGCATCATGAGGCGGGACCTGATGGAGCGGTACTGTGCCTGGCTGTTTTCCGTCCTGTTTGAGCTGGAAAAGCGTACGGCAAAGAAGAATGCCAATCTGTCCGTATTCCAGTCCAGATTCTACGGAAGGGTAAGCGAGATTTTGTTCAACGTCTGGCTGGACTGCCAGATCCGTGATGGCATGATTGACCCGGAAAGAATAAAAGAACTTCCCTTTATCTATATGGAGCCGATCGACTGGTGGAAGAAGGGTACTTCCTTCCTCAAAGCCAAGTACTTCGGCAAGAAATATCAGGGGAGCTTTTGATTATGAAAAACATCCTGGTTTTTGGAATGACCGATAATCCGGGCGGAGTAGAGTCCTTCATTGTCAACTACTACCGCAATATTGACCGCACGAAGATTCACTGCGACTTCCTCTGCAACTTTTTCGAGAAGTGCGCCTATGAGGACGAGCTGACCGCGATGGGTTCCAAGGTCTACCATATCCCGGCGCGTCACAAGAACGTCGTTCGTTACGAGCGGCATCTGGATGCTTTTTTCAGGGAGCATGCGTCGGAATATGATATCCTCTGGGTCAATGTCTGCAGCCTGGCCAATATCGACTATCTGGACAAGGGTAAAAAATACGGCATTCCGGTTCGGATCATCCACAGCCACAACGCCCAGAACATGGATTCGTTTCTCCGCGGAACTCTTCATCAGGCTAATAAATTCCGGATCGCCGGCATAGCGACGGATTTCTGGGCTTGTGAAGAAGATGCTGCACATTGGTTTTATAACGACACGCTATTAAAAAAAGCCGTCATCATCCGCAACGCAATTGACGCGGATAAGATGACCTTCGATCCGGACAAGCGGGATAATCACCGCAGGCAGGTCGGGGTGGAGGACAAGTTCGTGATCGGCAATATCGGCCGTCTGCATTTTCAGAAGAACCAGGCATTTGCAATGGAATGCCTGCATGAATATCTGAAGATCAATCCCGATGCCGTTCTGCTTCTGGTTGGACAGGGGATGGACGAGGAAAAACTTCATGCCAAGGCACTGGAGCTTGGAATCCAGGACAAGGTCATTTTCACCGGCAAGCAGTTCGATATCCAGGGATGGCTCTCTGCGATGGACTTCTTCATCTTTCCGTCTGTTTTTGAAGGACTTGGCATGGCAGCCCTGGAAGCCCAGGCAAATGGCCTCCCTGTTCTTGCCACCAAAGGAGATATCCCTTACGAACTGAAGGTTCTTCCTAACTTTGCCTTTAAACCATTGGAAGATGGAGCGGCAGCGTGGGCAAGACAGATTGAAGAAATGCGCCTCCACAAGGGAGAACGCATAGAACCGGCAACAATCAAAAGGCTCTTCAAACGCTGCGGCTACGACATCCACACCGAAGCAAAAAAACTGGAAGAACGCTTTGAACATATGTAAGGAGCCAAAGTGACAGGCACTTTGCCACCGCTTTGCTGCCTCTGATCAGATCAATTCGCAGCAGGCTCGCCTGCCGTGATAGATACAGATAGGATGGGAATCTTATAAATCTTATAGCTTCGATATACATAGATTATGGCAGATAAGTTTCAGATAACAGAAATTTCCGCGGACTTCAGTCATGCGGGGACGAAAGCCACAGCCGACTTTGCGGACGTCGCAGAGCGTCTGGGTTTCAAAAAAATCCCGGTCCGTATGGTGACGACCCGTCCCGGAACTCTGGCAAAAATTGAAAGACAGATTGGCTTCCGTAAGGAGTGGGCAAAAGTATTCGAGGCGGTGACGCCCGGCGCCCTTGTCCTCCTGCAGGAGCCTTTTCATTATCAGCAGCTGACCCGCGAAAGTATTTTAAGACGCATGAAAGCGGAGAAAAATGTCCGCTTCATCTCGGTCGTGCATGACATTGAAGCTTTAAGGAAATTCCGGGACAGCAGCTATTATAAAAAAGAATTCCGGACTATGCTGGATCTGGCCGATGTGATGATCGTCCATAACCATGCTATGTACGACTACATGCGTACGTTTGATGTTCCGTCGGAAAAGCTGATCGTCCTGCAGATTTTTGACTATCTGCAGAGGGACCGGGTCGATGTACCGCTTCCGGACTTTGCACGCAGCATCACCATAGCCGGCAACCTGGATCCGGTCAAATGCGGCTACATCGGCGAACTGGACAGGCTCACAGGTTTGAACATCAATCTTTACGGACCGAATTTCAAACCATTTGTAAATGACAGAACTGCTGCCAAAGGAGAAATGGAGAAAAAAGAGGGAACAATTCAGGACAATGAAATCCTGAGGATAAACTACAAAGGTGTTCTTCCCCCGGACAAAATTCCCCATGCCCTGACAGAAGGGTTCGGCCTTGTCTGGGACGGAAATACGGTAAAAACCTGCGGCGGCGACGCCGGAAATTACCTCCGATACAACAGTCCGCACAAACTCTCCCTTTATCTGTCAAGCGGTCTTCCGGTCGTCCTCTGGCGTGAAGCTGCCGAGGCAGCTTTCATAGAAGAGCATAAGGCAGGCATTACGGTGGATTCTCTCCTGGACTTAAAAGGAAAACTGGACCGGATTTCCGAAGCGGATTACCTGGAAATGGCCGGAAATGCCGCAAAAATAGGAAAAAAGATGCGCAGAGGCGGATACGCCGAAGAAGCGCTGCAAAGCGCCATGCATTCATTAGTGTAAACAGCCGGAAGAAGCTGCTCCCATATGAGAAAAGAAGGGCACCGGTTTTTACCTGGCAATGAATTCCATAACTTAATGCAGCCACTGTAAAGATCAGGTATTTATTATGCTTGGAATTGTAATTTTAAACTTTAATACCGCTGAAGATGTCAAGGTCTGCATCAAATCCATCCGCAGAACTGCCAGACTGGATTATAAAGTCTACGTCGTGGACAACCATTCCCACGATGATTCTTATCGTATTCTTCAGGAATATTACCGTGACGCTGAGGATGTCGCCGTACTTGCGGCAGAGAAGAACGGCGGTTATTCCTATGGTAATAACATCGGCATCCATTTGGCAGAAAAAGACGGCTGCGATTACATCCTGATTTCCAACCCGGACATTATTTTTGAACCGGGCGCAATCAATATCATGCTGAAGACCCTGCAGATGGATAAAAGAATCGGCGTCTCTGCCCCGTCGGTAAAAACGCCGGGCGGGATTGAGACCCAGCTTCTGTCCAAGCCGCTCACGGTAGACCTTTATCTTTTCCACAAAAAAGGACTGAACCAGCTGGCAAAACGCCTGCCCAATTTCTGCAAGGAATACCCTGTACCCAGAGATCATTCCAAGGTCTATCTCTTCAACGGAATGGTAAGAGGATGCTGCTTTATGATTCCGACGGAACTCATGCGGAAGCTGGGATACTTCGACGAGAATGTTTTTCTCTATGAAGAAGAATCCATCCTGGGCAGAAAAATGGTAAACTTGGGCAAAAAAGCTGCGGTGAACTATCAGGCCAGGGTCATCCATAACGAATCCAGTTCCACGTCGATCAGCGGCGACGCGTTCCAGAAATATCATTATTATCTGAGCGCGCTTTATTACCTGAAAATTTACGGAGAAGCAGGCACGCCCATGCTGGTTTTCGTCGCCCTGCTGAACCTTGCAAGCTTCACGGTAAAAGCCATAGGATCAAAAGACTACCGCCGGCTCTACCGCAGCTTTTTTCGGCAGAGCATCCGTCTGCTGATGACGGGTGGCAACCCCAACCTGCCGGGCAACAAAATCGACCGCCGGTAACCAAGGGGACGGTTCTTGCGGCAAGCTGCCCGCAGGCGGCGAAGGAGCATAAAAGTGCCTGTCACTTTGGCTCACTTTAGCCACGGTACTTTGCCGCCTTACGAATAGGAGTAACAATGGCTGAGAAAACGCAAATTTTATTATCCGTGATTATTCCGGCTTATAATGCGGAGAAGACCCTCTTTTCTGCAGTCGGCTCTGTTCTACCGGTCCTTCCTTACGGACATGTGGAAGTCCTGATCGTGGAGAACGGCTCGACGGATAAAACCGGCGAGGAAGCGGAGAATCTGGTCCTGGCTTACGGCGATCCGGTGCGTCTTCTGCATTCAGATAAGGGGGTATCGAACGCCCGCAACCTGGGAATCCGGGAAGCGAGGGGTAAGTGGATCTTTTTCCTGGACGCTGATGATGTCGTTGATAGCAAAGCATTGCGTTCCCTGCTGAAAGCAGCGGAGCAGAGCACGAAAGCTGCCGATCAAAACAAGAAAGCAGCAGAGGGGAGCACCGACACCCCTGTCAGCTGTGCGAATAGCGCAGGGCAGAAGAAAGTTCCGCTGGATATTGTTATGGGCGCTATGCGCCGCGTCTACGACAGGAAGACGGAAAAAATTTATTACCGCCGGTATCCGGTTTTCTGGTGGCAAAAGGACATTGCTTCTTTTGAGCAGGACCTTATGAAACCCCAGACCGGAGTCGGCTTTATCTGGGGAAAGCTTTTCCGGACTGATTTTCTTCGAAAAAACAACCTGCTTCTGGATCCGGCTCTCTCTATGGCAGAGGATGCTGAGTTTATGGTGCGTGCTGTCCACGCATCAGAGCGCATAGCTTATTACCCTTATCCGGCTTACCGTTACAGCTTCAATTCGAATTCGGCTGTTCGGCGCTACCGTCCGGACTATCCGCAGGGCTATCTGAATTCTTTACAGAAAGTCCGCGCTTTTATCATGGAAAACAATGCCCGCCCTTACGATGTAAAAACGCAAGAGTCTTACTACAGCTTTGCCCTCTATCATCTGCTCCTGACAGCGGTGAACTATTCCTTTAATCCGGAGTCAGGACTTGGAGCAGAACAGCAGATTGCGGATTTTAAGCGTTTATTGCAGGAACCGATTTATGCAGAAGCATTGAACCATATTCATTATGAAGACTTCTCCATGACCAGAAGAGCCATCCTTATGCTGATCGCGAAAAAGCAGTACCTGGCAGTGCGCGCTGCCGTTGGTGTAAGGCACCTGCAGTTCAGGGCAAGAACAAACTGAGGAAATCGATTACGTGATAGAAACGCTGAAGAAAAACAAAAACCTGACCATAAAAATTCTCTATATCTTTATGCTGGTCAGCTATACATCCGCCGTCATCCTTTACTGGACAGTCATGGACCGGATCCTTCCGGGCGCCTTTAACAAGTGCCTGCAGATCGTCCGCTACCTGTCTTATCTGACCGCGGTTCTTGTCATCGTCCTTCGCAGGAAGGAGATTGCAAAAAAAGACCGGCTCCTTGTCATCCTGACCTTTTTGCTGTGCCTGGCGGGAACATATTTTTCCAGGGACATGAACGTCATCCTCTTCTGGCTGATTTTTCTTGCCTGCTACCGCATGCCCGCGCGTCTCACCATGCAGACCGTTGTCACCACGCAGATTGTCAATTTCCTGGCTGTCGTGATTCCTGCCCGCCTTGGCGCCGGGACAGACGAACAGTTTTATTTCATGGACAGGGTCCGCCACAGCCTCGGCTTTACCTGGGCAAGCTTTGCGTCTTACCTGCTCCTTTACATCTGCCTTGGCGAGCTTTACATTCTTGGAAAAAAACTTCGCCTCTGGCACGTTGGCATTATGGTTCTTCTGGCTTACCTGATTTATACGCTGACCGATACCAAGATGGCTTTCTATACCGGAACGGTCTTCGTCGTTCTGTATTATGTCGTCGTCAGGACAGGGAACGGAAACCGCAGAATCTCCAGGCCGGCAGGAATTTTTTTCTGCCTGCTGCCTTTTCTGTGCTTTGGAATTTCGCAGTTCCTATACCAGGGCTACAATGAAAATTCTCACTTCTGGACGGAGCTCAACGACAAAATGTCCCGGCGCCTGGAATTTGGCCATAACGGCATCGTCAACTGGGGATATTCCGTTTTCGGACAGAAAATCGAGTGGATTGGCCATACTTTCGGCAGGGCGGACAGCACGGATTATAACTTCATCGACGGATCTTATCTGCACCTTCTTCTGCAGAACGGCATGGTCATCCTGGTCCTGATCCTGTTGGTTTATGTCTGCCTGCTTTATCGTGCGGTACAGGAAAATAACCTTGCCCTCTGCCTGATCACAGCTTTTATTCTGCTGCTGAATATTACAGAAGAAAGACTCATGTTCCCGGCTTTTAATCCCTTTCCGATTCTTGCCATGTGCATGGTGCCGGAAGGAGGTATTCTGTCGGAATTTCAACGTGGAAAATCCGTCGGCTATGATTTCGCCGAAAGCGAAACTGCCGGAAGCGAAACCTCCGGAAGCGAAACCTCCGGAAGCCAAACTGCCGGAAGCGAAGCTTGCGGAAATAGAAACACAGGGTGTGTGTCTGATGCCGGGGAAGATAAAACCCGGGATAGAAATAGAATGGAACCGTCGCAAGTGGTGAAAAAAAAGGATGTGACAAAATCACAGAATAATACAGGAAAGACCCCTTCTCTTAAGAAAAATGCCGTGATGAATGGAATTCTTACCATTTCCTCCTTCATTTTTCCGCTGATCACCTTTCCTTATGTGTCCCGGATCCTGGGACCTGCAGGAACCGGAAGGGTTTCCTTCGCGACTTCTTTTCTGACTTATTTCTCCATGTTCGCGGAAATGGGCATTCCGACCTACGGCATCCGTAGGTGTGCCCAGGTCCGGGACGATAAGGAAGAGCTGAACCGTACGGTTCAGGAAATCCTCATTCTCAACCTGATCACGACCCTGATCACTTATCTGGCTTTTGGCGTGACTCTGGTTATGGTAGGCAGAGTAAGACGTGACCGGACCCTTTTCCTGATCATGAGCCTGACCATTCTCTTCAATACCATTGGTATGGAATGGCTCTATAAAGCCCTGGAACAGTATACCTACATCACGATTCGTTCCCTTGTTTTCAAGCTGGCGGCCTTCGTGCTGACCTTTCTTCTGATCAAGTCCGAGAACGACTACGTGCTCTACGGTCTTTTAACTATTTTTGCCGCGTCGGCCTCCAACATCTTCAACTTCTTCCACGTCCGCAAGTACGTATCTCTGCGTCCGGTGCGAAGCTACAACCTGAAGCAGCACCTGAAACCGCTGGGAATCTTTTTTGCCATGTCCTGCGCCGTCACGGTCTACACCCAGATGGATACGGTCCTCCTGGGCTTCATGAAGAGCGATACGGAGGTCGGCTACTACAATGCAGCTGTCAAGATCAAAAACGTTCTTTCCGGTATCGTGAGTTCCCTCGGAGCGGTCCTTCTGCCCAGGGCATCCTACTATATTGAGCACAATCTCAAGGAAGAGTTTACCAGGATTTCCGAAAAAGCCCTGCATTTCGTCGTCCTCATTGCTATGCCGGTCAGCCTCTATTTCATCCTTTTTGCAAGGGAAGGAATCCTGTTCCTGTCCGGCTCCGAGTACATAGGCGCAATTCTGCCTATGCAGATTATCATGTCCACAGTTTTCTTTATCGGCATGACCAATATCATGGGGATGGAGATCCTGGTGCCAAGCGGCAGGGAGAGGGCAGTGCTGACCTCTGAGATTGCAGGCGGAATCGTGGATTTCGCCATCAACATGATCCTGATTCCGCACTGCGGCAGCGTGGGAGCAGCTATAGCTGCCCTGTCCGCAGAGGGAACGGTCTGGCTGGTCCAGTTTCTCTTCCTTAAGGGCATGATCACAAAAGCTTACCGCAAGATTCCGTTCGGAAAGATTCTGACCGCGCTTACCGTCAGCTCCCTCGCTTCCATTTGGATAAAAAAACTTGCCCTCGGGTCTTTCCTCACCCTGGCGGCATCGGCTGTCATTTTTTTCGTCCTTTACCTTCTTCTTCTGTATGTCATGAAGGAAGAGCTGGCAAGAGAGCTGACCGACCGCTACCTGATCGGAAAGCTGAAGAGGGGATAAAGGACGATAGGCGTGGGGAATCCTTTCACCTGCTTGCTTTTTGCTGATGGTTATGGCATATTTACTCTGTTGCGTTGCGCGACAAAAAAAGCCAGGTTATAGTTCTTTGATCGAGAAGGAAGGCTTAAGGATGAATAGTCTGGGACAAGAGACGGAGAAGAAGAGACTCGCAATCCTTCTTGCTGTATATAACGGGGAAAGCTATCTGGAAGAGATGCTGGAATCGTTGAAAGACCAGACCTGGCAGGATTTCACCTGTTATCTGCACGACGATGGTTCGACGGACGGTTCTCTTTCCATCATTCGTAAATGGACAGCACGGGACGGACGGTTCGCAGAACTGGAAGGACCACCGACCGGCAGCGCAAAGGGCAACTTCCTCTGGATGCTTGGACAGGTTGAGGCAGAGTACTATATGTTTGCCGATCAGGACGACGTCTGGCTGCCGGAGAAGATTGAGCAATCTATGCAGCTGATCTTATCACAATCTGACCTGAAGGCTGTTTTTACCGATCTGTATGTAACGGACGAGAACCTGAACGTCCGGTCGGATTCTTTTCTCCGCGACCTGAAGCGGGATATCAGCAGGACGGCTTATTCCGAACTTATTATTGACAACCTGGCAGCCGGCTGTACCCAGCTTTTTGACCGTCAGGTAAGAGATGCGGCTGTAAAATTGAAGCATCCGGAGAATATAGCGGTCCATGACGAATGGGTCATCACGCTGGCTGCATGCCTGGGCAGGGTAGAAGGAATCGACCTGCCGCTTGCTTATTATCGCCAGCACGGCACAAATGAGGTCGGTGCCAGCAGGGAGACGGTCTTTCACCGGATTGCCCGCAATGCAAAGGACTTTGCTTCCGGAAGCTATTTCAAACGGAAGCGGGAGTTTATAGAACGCAGCCGACTGCTGGCAGGCGAACTTGCAGAAATCCGGGAGATTCCGGAAAGAACCCGACGAATTCTTTTTGCCTATTCCAGACTGGACAGACATCCTAAATTCTACCGGATTCGTTTCTATAAGAAGTACAACTTCAGCCGGAATACGGGCACAAGGTGGATGTATCTCTGGGTATAAATACCTAAGAGAATTGCTTTATAGCGATTAACTTAGATCATAGTTTCCAGATCAGGATTAATAGAAGAGAACTATTCTAATAGAAGAGAAATATTTTGCAGCAGAGAAATAGCAAGAAGAATAATCTGAAAGAATCATATTAGATGGAGGAAAAAATGGGAAAGATTGAAGTTGTTGAGAACTGCAATGGAATTGAAGGCCTGAAGGTTATTACACCGACTGTATTCGGCGACCGCAGAGGCTACTTCATGGAAACCTATAATTATAATGATTTTGCGGCAGCAGGCATCGACTGCAAGTTCGTACAGGACAACCAGTCAGCATCCAGAAAGGGCGTTCTCCGCGGCCTGCATTTCCAGATTCATTATCCTCAGGACAAGCTTGTCCGCGTCATCAAGGGAGAAGTTTTTGATGTAGCGGTTGACTTAAGAGAAGGAAGCAAGACCTTCGGAAAATGGTATGGAATTACCCTGAGCGAGGAGAACAAAAAGCAGTTCTTTATCCCGAAAAACTTTGCCCACGGCTTTATTGTCCTGTCGGATTATGCGGAGTTCTGCTATAAGGTAACCGACTTCTATCATCCCAACGACGAGGGCGGCCTCATGTGGAACGATCCGGATCTGGGCGTAGAATGGCCCATGCCCGAAGGCATGACCGCTCTGGACCTCATCCTGTCTGATAAAGACATAGTCAACAGCAGTTATAAAGATTACATGGCAGCGAGAAAATGAGTAAGAGAAATAAAACAATAGCCGGGCTTGTCCTTCTGTGCGCTGCGGTACTCCTGAGCGTTCTGACTGCGCGTACATCCTGGTCTATGCCGGAGAGAATCTGTCTGATCGTACTGACGGATCTGACCCTGCTGTACACATTTTTACATCTGGATATCATTCTGGACATGCCTGCAGCCGTTCTGGCCCATAGAAAGCTGGTCGGAAACCTGGCAAAAAACGACTTCAAGACAAAGTTCGCAGGATCTTATCTGGGTATCATCTGGGCATTCGTACAGCCGATAGTGACGGTTTTCGTCTACTGGTTTGTTTTTGAAAAAGCCCTTAATGTAGGCTCTCAGTCCACGAAAGCGGGAATCGAAGTCCCTTACGTCCTCTGGCTGGTAGCGGGTCTCGTGCCCTGGTTCTACTTTTCGGATACGCTGAATGCCGGAACCAGTGTCCTTCTGGAGTACAGCTATCTGGTAAAAAAAGTTGTATTCCGGATTAACACCCTTCCTGTCGTAAAGGTTATATCCGGACTTTTCGTGCACCTGTTTTTCCTTGGATTTACCCTGGTGCTCTATGCCCTGTACGGACGTTTCCCTGACCTCTATATGCTGCAGATATTCTACTATTCCTTCTGTATGATCATACTGGTCACCGGATTGTCTTACGCCACAAGCGCTATGGTCGTTTTCTTCCGGGACCTGTCCCAGATGATCAGCATCTTCCTGCAGATTCTGGTCTGGGCAACTCCCATCATGTGGAACATCGATGCGGTAGGATTCGGCCCTAAGGTTAAGTTCATCCTCAAGCTAAACCCCATGTTCTACGTCATCAACGGCTACCGGGGTGCCCTCATCAATAAAGAATGGTTCTTCAGCGACCTCAAAGGAACTCTTTACTTCTGGATGATCACCCTGCTCCTGTACGGATTTGGAGCAAACATTTTCCATAAGTTAAAAACACATTTCGCGGACGTGCTGTGATGAGTCCTGCTGCAATGGAAATGTGGATGGCGCTTACGCACCAATCCACATTTCCATTAGCAACGACAACAGGCATGAGGATGAAGGGATGCATTAACGTCCCGGGAATCCGAATGTCTGCAGCACAGTGGAGCTGCAAGTGGGACTTATCAGTAAACAGGCTATTAACAAGAAGAAATAAAAAATGTCAGAAGAATATAGTATTCGTGTCGAAGACGTCACGAAAATGTACAAACTTTATGACCGCAACCGGGACCGCTTTCGCGATGCTCTCGGTCTTACCCGCAGGAAGCTTTACCGTGAGCATTATGCCCTGCATCATCTGTCTTTCGATGTGAAGAAGGGTGAGACCGTCGGCATTATCGGTACGAATGGAGCGGGCAAGTCCACCATCCTCAAGATCATCACCGGCGTTCTTAATCCGACGGAAGGAAAGGTTGAGATCGACGGCAGGATATCTGCACTTCTGGAATTGGGCGCGGGCTTCAATTACGAATACACCGGAATTGAAAATATCTACCTCAACGGCACCATGAATGGTTTTTCCAAAGAGGAGATTACAAAGCGGCTGCCGAACATTCTGGAATTTGCTGATATCGGCGATTTTGTCTACCAGCCGGTCAAAACCTATTCCTCCGGTATGTTCGTCCGCCTGGCTTTTGCTGTTGCCATCAACATCGATCCGGAAATCCTGATCGTAGACGAAGCATTGTCTGTCGGAGATGTTTTTTTCCAGGCAAAGTGCTACAAGAAGTTTGAAGACTTCAAGAAAGAAGGCAAAACAATAGTCTTCGTCAGCCACGATCTGGGCAGCATTTCCCGTTACTGCGACCGTGTCGTCCTTCTTAACAAGGGCGTTAAACTGGCAGAGGGATCGCCGCGGGACATGATCGATACCTACAAGAAGCTTCTGGTCAATCAGATCGATGCGGATGCTGTGCTTAAAGGCGATGCGGATATCCATTCCACCACCGGTCAGCAGTCCATGACAAAGGAACAGGTGAGAGGCGAAAAAGAGGAAAAACTCTGGCGCACCTATTTCAAGGTCAATCCCAACCTCAATGAATATGGGGACGGGCGTGCATCCATCGTCGATTTTGCCATTGTCGATGAGAACGGGCAGCTGACTTCATCGATTGTCAAAGGAACCCGCTTCAAGATCCGCTCTAAGGTCCACTTTGCGGAAGACGTGCAGAGCCCCATTTTCACCTATACCTTAAAGACGTTGAAGGGAACGGATATCACCGGTACCAATACCATGTTCGAGAAGCATGATATCGGGCTTGCAAAAGCCGGAACCACCTACGTCGCAACTTTTGAACAGGAGATGAACCTGCAGGGCGGCGAATACCTCCTGTCTATCAGCTGTACCGGCTATCGGAACGGCGAATTCCAGGTATATCATCGTCTTTATGACGTCATCAACATCACTGTAATATCGGACAAGAACACGGTAGGCTTCTACGACATGAATTCAGATGTCACCGTTGAGCAGGTGTGAGGAGCCAAAGTGCCTGTCACTTTGCCACCTTCCTTGCCGCCTTCGAAAGAGGAGCCAAAGTGCCTGGCACTTTGGCTCCTCTTTTAGCATCAGGAGAAAAAATCAGGAGGAAGTTTCAATGAAGCAAATGGAAAGTGTCCGTCGGGCAGTGAGGTCCTCAGCCTACTTCTATGACCTTCTGCCGGAAATTTCCAATAAAAAAGTACTTGTCATTGACCGTCCGGAAATGGCGGAAACTCTCTGCCGGGAAGATAATCAATTCGCAGATCAGATTACGGGGACTGTATGCCGGGAAGCAGAAGCCGGCGGCCGGGATGGCAAGGAGGCGGACGTTATCATTCTTAAGGCTGAGTGCCTGCCCCGGGGCATGGAAATTCTTGGTCTTACTTCCCATCTTCTGGAAAAACTACCCGAAGAAGGCTGCCTGCTTCTTGCTGTCAATAACCCCTTAGGCTTTCAGTATTTTGCCGGCTATACGGAGTCTGGCGATGCGGCTTTTTCCGCTCCATCCGGTTACAATGAGGAGAAACGGACGGATTATGCTGCGCTCATGGATTTTGTCAGCAGAGAAACGGAAAAGGATATGAGGGCGGACGTTTACTATCCCTTCCCAAACTATGATTACTGTGTCTATCTCTTCACGGATGAGCGCCTGCCCCGCCCGGGTGAAGTCAAGACCAAGTATCCCTGGATTGACGGTGCCGCTCAGCTGTCGGTTTATGATGACTATCACGTCCTGGATGCACTGATCCGCAATGGGATGTTCCGCCAGTGTGCAAATTCTTATATCGTGGTTTTTCATAAAGGAGCGGCAGGAAGAAAATCCCGGAAAAACGCCCGTCTCCTTTATGCAAAGTATTCTCTGGCAAGACGTTCGGATTTAAGAATCTCCACATCGCTTCGGAAGACTTCGGATGGGAACCTTTCTATTGAGAAAACTCCTGCAGACCCTCGGGCAAAGGAGCATGTAGAGAGTCTGTATGAAAAGATGCAGGGCCTGAATGCCCGAATTGCCGCGAATAAAAGTCCTTTACAGGCTAACCGCTGCAGGAAAGAGGGAGACAGCGTCTTCCTTGAATACCTGCAGGGACAGACACTGGGTGATTTGCTTAAAGAATGTCTGCAGGAACGGGATTATGACCGCTTCGACTTTCTTCTGGCAAAGTATCGGGAAATGGTGGAAGAAATTTTCCCGACTCAGGATTTTCAGTCCACGCCGGACTTCGAAAAGATTTTTGGAAGGCAGTCTCTGGGAGAAGGGGTCCCGGCTGTCCGCGGTCTTGATATTGATATGATTCCGGAGAACATCATCATCCGGGATGGGATATGGAACCTGATTGACTATGAATGGACCTATGATTTCCCGATTCCGCTGGGTTATCTCTATTACCGGACGGTGCTGTTTTTCCTCCTTTTGAGGGAGAATACCCAGGACGACCACGTCAGCAGGAAGTCCATGCTGAAATTCTTCGGCATCAGCCGGGAGGATTTTGCCGTATACCAGAACATGGAGCAGAATTTTCAGGACTTTGTGGGAGGCGAGACAGAGGAAGACAGGAACTTTCGTCCCGCAGTCCTGACCGCCGCCGGAGCCCTGCAGGGGGACCGGATCGAGCATGTCCAAATCTATTATGACTGCGGCAATGGCCTGTCGGAGGAGGATTCCACCCATACCTTCCTGACCAATACCGGGGATCGGCTGCAGGTAAACGTTACGGTTCCGGAGACCTGCAGGCTTATCCGCATCGACCCGACTGCCGGTCCCTGCCTGCTTCGTGTAGATTCCCTGCTTGCCGCAGGAAAAGATAAAGAGAAAGAAATCTCTTACGAGACAAACGGCACCAGCCTGGACGATCGGGGAAGCTTTATCTTCCGTGACGACCCGCAGATCTGGATCCAGCACTTACCTGAGGGAACAGTATCCGTAACTCTCAGGTTCCGCATCCGGGACCTGGAAGCATCCCTGGCTGCAGATCTGACAGAAGGCGCCGGAGGACGGAAGAGGATTGCAGAAGCAGTAAAAGCAGAACTGCCATCCCTCAGATCCGCAAACCTTCTCAAAAGAAAGAAAGCGGTAGAGAAAATTCTGGAAGCTGCCGAGGCCGGAGAGGACTCGTAAAACCTGCAAAAAGGGACAGGGAGCATAAAGTGACAGGCACTTTTTGCCGGAATGAGTAAGAATGAGGAAAAACAGCAGGATGTCCTCTTTCTTACTCATTTTGTTATTAAAAATGCAAAAGATATGTTATAATTTCGCAATGAATGCTCATCGTATACGCAGTTGGAATTCAGAATCCATTTGAACGCAGATACTATATAAGACAGATGGAGCATGCACAGGTAAAGATAAGATTAGCAGGACCAGATGAACATAGGTAAAGTAACCAAAACATTTCACGGAACATACAATATAGACCGCGTCCGTATTCTGGCAGCCGGAGATGACCGCTATCTGGAAATCCGCGGCTGGCAGGTCCCTTCAAGATGGATAAAGGGTCCTGGTGAATTGTCCGCCAGCGCAGACGGCAATTCGGACCGGATCAGCATCGTTTCTGTCAGTCGTCCCGACGTTAAGAATCTATACAAAACAGACCTGGATGCGGGTTGGATTGGTTTTACGTGCTTTGCAAAGCTGACAGATGAACAGCTGAAAAACGGAAGGGTTAAGCTTGTCCTCGCAAGAGGCGGGAAAGCCTTTCTGAAGGAAAAAACAGATTTGACCGCGCTTCCCACAGAATCTGACGAGACGATCTCTTACAGCATCGATGCAGTCAGCATGGCAGGCGGTCTGGAATGCGTCATGGGATGGACTTACTGCAAGGCGGAGAATACTTTTCTTTCAGAACGGGCGAAAACTTCTGAACGATTGGGATCATCCAATCAGGAAGACTCTTCGACTCAATCCGGAACCTTGCCCCCCGCCTATGAGGAGGTAGCCCTTTCCGTCCTGCAGGATGGCGTTCCCATACCCGCGACAGTCAGGCGAGAATTCCGCCGTGACCTGGTCCTGCCGGGCTGTCCGGAGGAATATCGTTCCGGCTTCTCCATTTCTTATAAAAAAGATTATGACCATGATTATACTCTGGTTCTGACCGCTCCCTTTGGAGGCAGGGTTGAGATACCGTCATCGGAATACAGCCAGAAGGAAGTCTACAGCAAGGTCCGCGCACAAAGGACAGCGAGTGCGGAAGAACTTGAAAAGGAACGGGAATATACGTTCTCCTACGCGCCCAGGATCAGCATTCTGGTGCCGGTCTACCGGACAGACCCGCAGGGACTGAAGGAAATGCTGGAATCTGTTCTTGCCGGGACTTATACAAACTGGGAACTCTGTCTGGCAGATGGAAGCTGCGATGAAGACAGGAGAAGAAAGGAAATCCTGGACCATTATAGGAAAAAAGATGCCCGCATCAAGGTCAAAGTCCTGGACAGCAACCTTGGTATTTCGGCCAATACCAATGCTGCTTATGAAATGGCAGAAGGAGAGTGGATTGCCCTTCTGGACCATGACGATATCCTGGAGCCGGATGCCCTCTGGCAGGCTGTGAAAGCTATGCAGGATTCCGGCAGCATTCCCGATGTGATTTACACAGACGAAGATAAAACCGACGGGCGAAGCTTTTTTGAACCGAATTTTAAACCGGACTTCAGCCTGGACTACTTAAGGAGCGGCAACTATTTCACCCACTTCTTACTATTCCGCAGGGAACTTTTGAAAAAGGTCGAAGAACCGCTGAATCCGGACTTTGACGGCGCTCAGGATTACGACCTGGTCCTCCGACTGACCGAACGTACCGGAAAAATTGTCCATATTCCAAAGGTGGAGTACCACTGGAGAACAGGAGAGGATTCCACGTCGGCGAATCCTGACAGCAAGCGCTATGCCTTTTCGGCAGGATTACGTGCCCTTCAGGCACATCTGGACCGGACCGGTACCGGTGCGAAAGCAATAGAGACCGACTACCCCGGTCATTACAGGGTCCATTATCCGATTAAAAACCCGGATGAGACGGTATCCATCATCATTCCGACCCATGAGCATGCGGATACCTTAAAGCGCTGTGTGGATTCCATCCTGGACCGGACTGACTATCCAGCCTATGAAATCATTCTTATAGAGAACGGCAGCAAAGACCCTGTGACGTTTGCATATTATGAGGAACTGAAGAAGGACAAAAGAGCAGCAGGACGTTTACAGATTCTGACCTGGGATCAGGGCTTCAATTATTCGGCACTCAACAACTTCGGCGCAGCGCATGCGAAGGGCAGCCTGCTCCTCTTCCTTAACAATGATACGGAGATGACGGATCAAAACTGGCTGGGTGAGCTGGTTTCCAACTTCCAGCGGCAGGAGAACATCGGCGTCGTGGGCGTCAAGCTCCTTTATCCGGACCGGACCGTCCAGCATGCCGGCGTAGTACTGGGAATCGGAGGAGTTGCCGGTTCCGTCTTCGTCCGCATGGACGCGGATTCGCCCGGATATCAGATGCGGGCCATATCACGCCAGGACCTGTCGGCAGTCACGGCAGCCTGCATGATGGCTTCACGCCAGGCTTACGAACAGGCAGGCGGTTTTGAAACAGACCTTGCTGTAGCCTGGAATGACATAGACTTCTGCCTGAAGGTCGGACGCGCCGGTTTCCGGGTTGTCTATGATCCGGAAGTATGCCTTCTTCATTACGAATCGCTCTCCCGAGGCTACGAAGACGAGAGCCCGGAGAAGATGGCCCGCTTTAAACGGGAAAGTGATTACATGAAAGAAAAGTGGGCGGATTTTCTGCAGGCAGGAGATCCTTTCTACAACCCCAACCTTACACTCACACGCAGCGATTACTCGCTCAAGGTCGACTGACCGGCCAAAGTGACACGCCCGGACAGCAATAGATTATGATAAAAAATTTCGAACAGTTAAAAGAGAAGATAGACCGTGCGGATGTGATATCCTTTGATATCTTCGATACCCTTCTCATCCGCCTATGCAGCAGGCCAGAGGACGTTTTTGCCATTCTGGAACGAACGACGGGCATAAAAGGCCTGGCGAAGGTCCGTCAGGACCTGCAGCAGAAGGCCAGCATTGAAGCGGAGCGCGTCAAGCGCAAAGCGCATGCAGATTTCTATGATATCTACGATTATATTGCCCGCCACGATCCCTTTAAGGGGAACAAAGATGAAGCAAAAACCGGGAAGCAGGTGGATGCGGCAGAGCCTTTAGATAAAAAAATCGACTGGACGAAGGTCGAAGAGACGGAGCTCGAGATTGAGCGGACGCTCCTTGAGGCGAATCCGGAGATCCTGCCGGTTTACGATTATGCCTTAAAATCCGGCAAGCGGGTCGTTGCCGTCAGCGATATGTACCTGACAAAGGATTTCATTGCGGACGTTCTGAAAGCCAAAGGCTTTCACGACATTTCCGCCATTTACGTCTCATCCGACGTCAACCGGACAAAGTTCCGGGGAGACATCTTCGACGAAGTCGCTTCGCGTGAAGGAGTCAGCGGGGAAAAAATCCTTCATATCGGAGACAACGAAGAGTCGGACGGCACGCTTGCAGAAAAAGCAGGCTGGCAGACCTGGCTCTATCAGTCTGACATTCTGGAACAATTGCCGGAGAAAAGCGGGAAATATTCCGATGCCTTTTTCGATACCGGCATCGCCAGGGCAGTTCTGGCAAAGAAAGAGTATGCCGATCAGCATCAGACGACTCCGAACAGGACAGATTGCAGCCGGAACAATCCGGATGTGGATTCTTCTGATTTCTGGTACCGTCTCGGGCTTTATGTCGGCGGTCCCCTTTACAGCGGTTTTTATCCCTGGCTGAAGAGCAAAGCTGCAGACTATGATTCCGTCTTCCTCCTTGCCCGCGACGGCTACAATCTCTCGCAGATTGACCGGAAATTTGGCAAAGGAAGCTGGAAATACGTCCTGACTTCCAGAAGGGCCCTTCTTCTGACCGGTGTTACCGGACTGGATGAAGAAACGCTGCGCCTTCTTCCGCCATTTACAAGGGGGCAGAAGCTCTGCGACGTCCTTGCTTACCTGGGCGTTCTGGAAGCCTGCCGCCCCCATCTTGAGGAAGCAGGTTTTCAGTCAGAAGAAGATATCATCAAGGATGATTTTGATATCGAGCGCGCCAAGAAGCTGTATCAGCTTTCCGAGGAGGCTTTCCTGCAGGTATGCGAAAAAGAGCGGGAACGCGCGGCAGCTTACTATAAGTCTCTGGGTTTCCCGGCTGAAAATGCTCTCTTATTTGACAGCGGCTGGAAAGGCAGCTCCCAGTTCCTGCTGCAGCGCTTCCTGAAAGCTGATGGTGACGGACGCAAGTTCCCATTTGCCTATGCGGGGATCCTGACTTCTGTCACCAGTCTGACACAGCTCCGCGGCCTGCCCTACAGTACTTATCTCTTTGGTCCGGACCATGACAAAGAACTGGGTGAACGCCTGAAAGCAGCTTTGGAAGTCCTGGAACTTTTCTTCGGCGCACCGGACAAGGCGGTCTTCTGCTATACAGACGACGGCGTCAGAATGGAAGACCTGGGGAACGACGAATCGTACAAGAAGAGCATCTGCAGGGGAATTTTGGATTATCTGGAGTATTTTCTGCCCCTGGCGGACAAATTTAAACTCTTTTTGAAGCCGGAAGACGCAGCCGGTCCCGTCCTCCGCCTTATGGAAGAACCTCTGGCAGAAGAAGGAGAAGAGATTGGCAGCCTGACCAATGTGGACGGCTTTGTCTATATCAAGGGCGCTGACAGACAGATCGCAGGCGGAAAAAACTGGGAAAATGTGCACTGGGTCCCGGGCTTTCTTGCCAGAAGGGATATCCCGGAGGATATAAAAGAAAAGGCCAGAGAGAAATTCCTTGGCACTGCGGATAAACTGACAAGTGAAGCCACCCGCGCCCCAAAGGCAGATTCCGATGAGAAAAAAGTCCATTCCTTTGAATCTGACAAGGAAGCTTATGGCTTGTCCACGGCAAGAGAAATCCGTAAGAAAAATCCAAACCGAACAAATGACGACGACGCTAAGTATGATTACTGGATGAGGAACTTTGAACCGAAACTCTGGAAGAATGGCCCCTTAAGTTACCGGCCGGCATTTTCCATTGTGGTTCCGGTTTATAATGTGGCAGACGATCAGCTGATGGCCTGCATTGAATCCGTTCTTGCTCAGACCTACGACAATTATAAGCTTATTCTGGTAGATGACTGTTCGACCTGGCCTTCTGTCCGCACGATCCTTAAGAGTTATGAGGAAAGAGAAAGGGTTCAGGTTATCTACCGGGAGAAGAACGGCAATATTTCAGAAGCGACAAATACCGGAATCGAAGCGGCAGACGGGGATTTCCTTGTTTTTTCCGACTGCGACGACGTTCTTTCGCCCCATGCCCTATACGAGCTGGCGGTAAAGCTCAACAAAAACCCTGAGCTGGATTTTATCTACAGTGACGAGGACAAACTGACTGAAGACGGCAGCAGGCGCCACATGCCTTTCTTCAAGCCGGACTGGTCGCCGGACACGTTCTGGTCCATCATGTATACCAATCATATCTCTGCCTTCCGCAAATCCGTCGTGGATGAGACCGGTCCTTTGCGGACGGAATTCAACGGAGCTCAGGATTATGACTTCCTGCTCCGTTTCATGGAACATTCCAAAAACAGCAGGGTCGGTCATATTTCCAAGGTCCTTTACCATTGGCGGGAGCGTCCGGAATCCATCGCATCCAGCCCCAAAGCCAAGGATTACGCCCTGGAAGCCATGCGAAAGCTGAAAGAAGAAGGACTGAAGCGGAGAGGAATAGCCGGCAGGACCGAATATATACCGGATATGTTCCAGTACCGGGTCGTCTATGACAGACGTCCGGGTGACCGTGTCAGCATTATCATCGTGACAAATGGGGATACGAAAGCGGTCCGCCGCTGCATTTCTTCCATTGAAAGCTGTACGGGTAAGAACGATTATGAACTGATCTTGGTAGAGAGGGGAAGCCGGACCGAAACCGGGAGCCATTCTGACCATGGAAACCAGTCTGATGGTGAGAATCTGTCAGGAACAGAAATGCAGGCCGGATTCCCGGATTCCATAGCAGGTCTGGCAGAAGAAAAGGAAGCGGTTTATCTTTCTTTGGCGGACAATACCGGCTATTTTGCAGCCTGCAATGCGGGAGCCGCAAAGGCAAAATATGATATCCTTCTTTTCCTTCAGGACGATATCGAAGTCATGATGCCGGGATGGCTGGACCGTATGGCAGGCCATGCCATCCAGGACCATACCGGAGCAGTAGGAGCAAAGCTTCTCTATCCGGAAAGTCTGCAGATCCAGCATGACGGTCTGGTCGGCTTGTCCTCCGGACCCGCCCATATCCTTTCGGGCAAGGAGGACGGCGTCATTTATTACTTCGGACGTAACAGGGCGGAATATAACTGGCTTGCCGTATCCGGTTCCTGTCTCATGGTTGAAAAAAGAAAATTTTCCAGGGCGGGCGGTTTTTGCAGGGAACTTCCTGACACATATGGAGACGTGGACCTTTGCATGAGGCTTGCCGAATCCGGCCTCTACAATGTAGTACGTAATGACGTCGTTCACCTTCATTACGAGCCGGATCCAAAGGAAACAGAGAAAAAAGGGAAGAAAGCGAAAGCGGCAGAAGGCAGGAACGAAAAAGAAAACGTGGCTTCTCCGGATGCCATGAGAATGGGAACGATCCCGGTAGGCTCCGTTTCAAGGGCAGAATGTAAGGCGGAAAAGGAGATCCTTTTCCGGAGACACCCGGCTTTCCGGGCCAAAGACCCCTGGTACAGCGCCAATCTGGCGGATGATTCTCTTGCATTTGACCTGCGGATAGGCGATAATGACAGTTACTGTCACAGACTGGCAAGAGCGGACCGCTATTTTTCAAGGGAAAGTGACTTCATGGTCACGCTGGATGAACTGAGCCTGACCGATACTTTGGCTGTCAGGGGCTGGTTTACGACCTTCGCCGGAAAGCGGGACAACGACCGCAGGGCAGTATTCGTAGTGAAGAGAGAAGATTCTTCTGATATTGCCGGAAATGCCGGAAAGAGCAGAAAAGCCCGGAAAGATATAAAAGAGGCAGCCTTCTCTACAGAGCGGATCTTCCGTTTCGATATTGACGCTGCTCTGGGAAATGGCTGTGTCCGGACAGGCTTCAGGACTAGGATTCCGGAAGAAGACCTGAAAGGAATGTCCGGCATCTACCGGGTCGGCTTGGCTGTATCCAGGCGGTTCGGCCTTGGCTGGAATGTGAAATGGCTGGATAGGACCATCGATTTCGGACCTGAATCGTAAAAAGGGACGATCCGGTATCATACTTTTGGCACACACATCATTATATTGAAATCAGGACGTCAGATATGAGCTTTGTCAGCAAGATTGCAGAACCCAGATACTGGAAAAAAGGCGTACGCTATATCAGGCAGTTTGGGATCAAGGAGACCTTTAAACACTTTTTTGGAGAAGATCCCAGCGGCGGTCTGTCTCACGATGAATGGTTCAGGCAGCACCGTATCCAGGCTGATCAGATTGAGGAGCAGAAGAAGGTAAGGCTTGCGCTGAATCCCAGAATCAGTATCGTTATTCCCCTTTACAATACCAAAATCCGCTTTCTCAAGGATCTTCTGGCGTCTGTCGAAGGGCAGACTTATGCGAACTGGGAGCTCTGCCTGGCGGATGGAAGTACCAATGACAAAGTGAAGGAATATCTGGAACAGAACGTCCTTCGCGGCGAGCCGCGTATTCATTATCGCAGATTGGAAAAAAACTTAGGGATAGCCGGCAACACCAATGCGGCGATTGAGATGGCATCGGGTGACTACATTGCTCTTTGCGACCACGATGACTTTATCGAACCGGATGCGCTTTTTGAAATCGCAAAAGCCATCAGCGAGAAGCCGGAGACAGACGTCCTCTATACGGATGAAGACCTTTGTACGGGAAACGGGAAGGAATTCATGCTGCCCAGGTTCAAGCCGGACTTCAATCCGGACTTTCTGGCCTGCCTTAATTACATCTGCCACATGTTTGTGGTAAGAAAAAAGCTTCTCGATGAGATCGGCGGCATCCAGACCGGTTACGACGGAGCCCAAGACTGGGACCTGATTCTGCGCTGCACGGAAAAAACAAATAATATTGTCCACATCCCCAGAATCCTCTATCACTGGAGAGCCTATCAGGGGTCCACAGCCGGCAATGAGGATAGTAAGACCTACGCGATCGAAGCGGGACAAAAGGCGGTTTCCGATCATTTCAAACGAATCGGAGTTGAGGCGGATCTGGAGTATACGGATATTTTTGTTATGTTCCGTCCCCACCTCAAGGTGCTTGGAAATCCCAAAGTATCAATCCTTATTCCAAATAAGGACCATATCGATATCCTGAAAACTTGCGTAGATTCAATTATTGAAAAATCTACCTATAAGAACTACGAGATTATCCTGATCGAGAATAATTCGACGGAAGACGAGACGTTTGCTTATTATAAAGAACTGACGGAAACGTATGATTTCGTCCGGACGGTTACCTGGAAGAGTGAATTCAATTATTCCGCAATCAATAACTTCGGTGCAGGGCATGCGTCCGGCGATTACCTGGTCCTTCTCAACAACGATACAGAAGTGATTACGCCGGACTGGATGGAACAGATGCTTGGCTACTGCCAGAGACCGGATACCGGAATCGTAGGAGCTAAGCTGCTTTATCCGGACAATACGGTCCAGCACTGCGGTGTTGTCATTGGAATCGGCGGCTTTGCCGGCCATGTCAACACGCTGGAGAAGAGCTCTGACGTCGGCTTCTTCGGCAGGCTGCAGGCTGTACAGGATGTCAGCTGCGTCACCGCGGCCTGTCTCATGGTACGGAAGAACGTTTTTGACGAAGTCGGCGGATTAGATGGCGTCGCTTTCAAAGTCGCCCTCAACGACGTAGATTTTTGTCTGCGCGTGCGGGAAAAAGGCTATCTGGTCGTCTGCAATCCGGGCGTACAGTTCTACCATTATGAATCCAAGACCCGCGGCAGCGATGAAACGCCAGAAAATAAAATCCGTTTCAAGGGAGAAATCGCCCGTTTCCGCGAACGCTGGAAAAAAATCCTGGCGGAGGGAGATCCTTATTACAATCCCAACCTGACGCTCATGTACGGCGACTGCCGGACAAGGATAGAAGGAGAGCATTTCGATATCATCGACGAAATCGAGCGGGAACAGGAAGCGCAGAACGGACAAAAGCAGGAAATCTCCTGACGAAAAACAGCAAAAATTGCAGGAAAGATCTATTTGGGGAGCATAAAAAGCAAGGGGAAAGGAAGCAGCAAAGAGCAATGAAAAGAAACATCTTATATAAATTAACTGCCGTCCTTGTGGCGGCAGGGCTGACATTCTCACCTGCCGTGGCTATGGCGGACACCATAACTTCAAGTTCCGGGACACAAGAAGAAAGCGTGCAGGAAGTCGTTTCTTCCTCAGAGCCGGACAAGGTACAAAATATAGATGCCGCTTCAACAGCAGAGAGTCAGGATAGCACAGTTACCGGACCGGAACAGACGGATCTTGTGGGAACAGAGAATGCGTCAGATTCGCAGAACACTTCCGTTCAGGCAGATGAGGAGAGCAAGGCGGAAGATGCTGTAAGGGATCATTCGGAAGTCGCAGAAGATACAGAAGAACTCCAAAAATCAGAAGATAAGGAAAAAGAAGAAGATACAGAGGATGCCGCTGAACCGGAGAATACAGAAGATTCGTTGGATTCAGGAGATTCTTCCTCAGAAGACCAGACTGTTACGCCAGAAGAGGTGGGCGCCCTCATAAAAGATGTCATTGAACAGACTGCAGCTAAGGATACGGACGATCTAAGCGAAGTATCCGATATGCAGGATCAGGTAACGGAAGCACAGGAGGCTTACGATTCTCTTGCGCCGGAAGAGCAGGACCTGCTTTCAGACAGCAAGGAAGCCCTGGATAATGCAGATCAGTCCCTGGATGATTACCGGGAGACTTTGGAAGAAGTAAAGGCAACCGGTACGGTTACGATCGATCCGGAAGCTCCGGCTAACAGCTTCCGCTACATCAACGGGCAGCTTGTGGAGCAGGCCTTGGATGACGTAGAAGAAGAAACCGCCCAAGCTCAGGCTGTGGCTGACGGCATGGACATCGACCTGGTAAAGAAGTACAACATCCGTGCCAACACCGTAAGGACTGCGGATCTGTCTGCAAAGCCGGATCCGGATGCGGATGAGATAAGAACTAGAGCCGATGTAACTACAGCTGACGAAGCAGCAGATGAAACCGCTTCCGATGAAACAGCGATAGAACTGGTTCCCTCTCGGGCGACGCTTCTTAGCGCAGCTTCTGGAATCCGCCATTTCGGAATCGACGTGAGCCAGTGGCAGGGAAATGTAAACTGGAACCAGGTTAAGGCGTCAGGGGTTGAATTCGCAATTATCCGCTGCGGAGACGGTTCAGACTACAACGACCGCAAATTTTCCCATTATGTATCGGAATGCGAGCGGCTGGGAATCCCCTATGGGGTCTACCTCTATGCGAGAGCGACCAGTGTTGCAGCAGCGCAGAGGGAAGCGGCGCATGCACTTGCCATGATTGGTTCTCATAAACCCCAGCTTCCTGTCTACTATGATATTGAAGAGAACGCCATAAGACTTCTGGGCGACGGCGCGGTCAGCATGATCGCGACGACCTTCTGCAATTTCATGGCGGTCAACGGCTTTGATTCCGGAGTCTATTCTTCCACGAGCTGGTGGCAGGGATCCGGTGCAGTCCTCACAAATTTTGCAAAAAATGACCGTTACTATCATTGGATCGCACAGTGGAACGACACGAATACCTACCGGGGTCGTTATGAATCCTGGCAGTTTGCCGTCGGCAGCGCCGGAACCGTTCCGGGAATCCCGGGTGATATCGACATGGATTACTGGTACGGAGAACTGAAGACAGATAAGCTTGAGAATATGCCGCTTACGCCTTCTGAATCTGCCGATGCAGCATCACTAGCCAATGCGCCTGCCGGCAGCGTGCCCATGTATCGGCTCTTCAATCCGTTTACGACCGAACATTTTTACACCGCTAATATTCGGGAGAGAAATCAGCTCGTTGCGCTTGGATGGAATTATGAAGAGGTGGGATGGTATGCACCGGAGCAGTCTGATACGCCGGTCTACCGGCTCTGCAATCCGTATTCGGCAGACCATCACTATACGACCAATATTAAAGAACGCGATATGCTGGTCAAGCTGGGCTGGAATTATGAAGGAATCGGCTGGTATTCCGACGACAGCAAGGGGGTTCCGCTTTACCGGCAGTTCAACCCTTATGTAAAAATCGGTTCCCACAATTACACAGCCAACAAAAAAGAGAATGACTATCTGACTACCATCGGATGGAATGCGGAAGGAATCGGCTGGTACGGGGTAAAAGGCTAAGAATGCCGCTTCTGCTGCTATGACAAGGGGAAAGGCATTCATGTAAGAGCCGCTGAAGTCATAAAAAAGTAGCACGGACCGAAAACATGTTGTATAATGACTTCATTGCTGAAAAAATAACTACTTTTTTTATAAAATGCAACGTATTAACCATGGGGACAAGGAGAAGCAGATGAAGAAGAACTTTTTACTAGGTGTGGTTACCGCGGCTGCAGTGACGTTCACATCCCTCGGCGCGCCGCTTACAACGGTCTTTGCGGAGGGCACGAGTACGGACGCTGCAGAAAAGGCGGCTGTGGAAGCAGCGATCGAGGAAGAAACTTCGGAAACAGAAGAGGATATTCCAGAACTAAAAGAAGCTGAAGAAGGGGAAGTAAATGTTACAGAAGCCTTCCTCGAAGCTAAGAATGACGAAAAGGTCGAGAAGATCGACCTGAATAAAGAGGAGAAGCTGGCAATCGCAAAGGACCAGGAATGGATCACCCCTCTGTCGGACGAAGAGGACGAAGAAGCTGTTCAGACGGATCTTGAGGGACAGCTGAAGACAATCGAGGATAACGAGACCTTTACGGCGTTCAAGGTGGCAGCAAAGGACGAAGATCCGGATGACGGCATCTCGACCTATACTATTTATATTGCTCATAATACGGATAATGAAGCAGAGCTGGATGTAAAAGTCTATGCCGAATCTATTGTAGAAGACAAGGATGCCGGTACTGCTGCATATACCCTTACCAGACCGGAAGAAGGCAAGGACGAACCGTTTATCATCGAGTTCAGCGGAAAGCTTGCAGAAGAACCTGCGAAGACAGAAGAAGAGCCTTCAAAGGAAGAAGAGCCTGCAAAGACAGAAGAGGAGCAGCCCGAAGCAAAAGAAGAAGTAAAAGCTTCTTCTGAAGCTGAGACGCAGGATGTAACAGCAGAAGAAGAGCCGGCAGAAGAAAAGCCGGAGGAACAGGAAGTAACAGCAGAAGAAACTCCGCTTCAGGAGGAGGCGCCTGCTGAGGAAGCTTCTACGCAGTCCGAAGAAACCGTTGAGATGTACCGTATGTACAGCCCGCTTAACGGCGAGCATTTCTATACCGGCAAGGCAAAGGAAAGAGACTGGCTGATTGACAACGGATGGTACTGGGAAGGCGTCGCGTGGTATTCCCCTGCAGAATCTGCTAACCCGGTCTACAGACTGTGCTATCCGCTTACTGCTGACCATCACTATACGATGAAGAAGAAAGAGCGCAATTACCTGATTTCTGTTGGCTGGAGATATGAGGGAGTAGGCTGGTATTCCGACGAGAAGGAAACCGTTCCGGTTTATCGTGAATATAATCCCAAAGTTTTTGTCGGAAGCCATAACTATACAACAAACGAGAAAGAAGATATCTACCTTGGACAGAACGGCTGGAACCGTGAAGGCATCGGCTTCTATGTCAGTAAAGCAGGCTATTCCTTCGAGAGACCCAAGAAGAAAATTGATCCTGCTGTAGAGGCACTTTCGAGCAATACCAACTATCTGATCCGTGTTGATCGCAATAAGTGCTGGGTCAGAGTCTATGACCGCTATCAGAACCACTGGGATCTGATCAAGGAGTTCCCGTGCGTCGTCGGAACTGCAGCACCCGGTCTGACTACTCCGACCGGTATCTTCCATATCCAGGACAGAACACCGTTCTTCTATACCCATGAAGGCAAAGATATCTGCTACTGGGCAACCCGAATCATAGACGGATACATGTTCCATACCATTATTTACCGTTCACCGGGTCCGCGTCCGGATCCCAATAAACCCGGAGCAGTTTCAGATGGAAGAATGGGTGTATGGGGCTCAGGCGGCTGCATAAGACTTCCGTATGAATATGCAAAGTGGATTTACACGCACATTCCGGAAGGAACAACCGTTCAGATTTATTAAACGGAACATACAGAATTTTTATGCAGGCACCCGGTTTGTCCGGATGCCTGCATTTTGTGAAAGGAACGAGCGTATGAAAGCAGTTATCCTTGCCGGTGGATTCGGGACCAGGATCAGTGAAGAAAGCCAGTTCAAACCCAAACCTATGATTGAGATCGGGGGGAAACCCATTCTCTGGCACATCATGAAACTCTACGGCGCTTATGGGGTCGATGATTTTATTATCTGCTGTGGCTACAAGCAGGAAATCATTAAAGAATGGTTTGCGGACTATTATCTGCATAACTCTAACCTCACCTTCGACTATACCGGTGATGAGCCGAAGATGATCGTTCACAACAAGCGCCTGGAGCCATGGAGAGTCACTCTTGTCGATACCGGACTCCATACCATGACCGGAGGCAGAATCAAAAGGATTGCGGAATACGTAAACGGAGAGCATTTTTTCCTTACTTACGGGGACGGCGTATCCGACGTCAATATAGATAAACTTCTGGAATGTCATAAGAACAGCGGCAAGATGATCACGATCACCTGCGCTCAGCCCGGCGGTCGTTTCGGCAGTCTGGATATTGAGAAAGACGGGACCGTTACAAACTTCCGTGAGAAGAAGCAGCAGGACGTAGGCTGGATCAATGCCGGCTTTATGGTCGTGGAACCCGAAGTATTTGATCTCATCGAAGGGGACCAGACAGTTTTTGAAAAGTACCCGCTCGAAGAAGCGGCTCGCCGCGGCAAGCTCGGCGCCTATCTTCATCACGGTTTCTGGCAGTGTATGGACACCATGCGGGAAAAAGAGATGCTGGAAAACTTATGGGCATCCGGCAAAGCACCCTGGAAGGTCTGGAACGGATAAGAAGGGAATAGACCGGTTGGCACAAAGTAACTGGTACTTTGTCTCTCCTTAGCTAAGTTCAGGCGGCAAAGGTGCCGGCACATTTGACGAACGCTATATTACAGATATAAGAGAAAGCATATGAGTGAAAAAAAGTTAGACTGGTGGAAGGGGAAAAAGGTCCTGGTGACCGGGCATACCGGCTTTAAAGGCTCCTGGCTCTGCGAAATCTTACATCTTGCAGGAGCAGAGGTCTGCGGGTATGCACTGGCTCCGGAAGAGGAAAATGACCTGTTTGATCTGCTTGGCCTTGATCGCAAAATAAAATCTGTCATCGGCGACGTCCGTGACTTTGACAGGCTTCGGCAGACCATGATGGACTTTCAGCCGGAAGTCATCCTTCATCTGGCTGCGCAGCCAATTGTCCGCACGTCCTATGTCATTCCCAGAGAAACATTTGAGACAAACGTCATGGGAACCGTTAACCTCATGGAATCCATACGCCTGATCTGCCAGAAGGCAAAGGCTGAAGGCAAAGAGTCCTGCGTCAGGTCGGTCGTGAATATTACGACGGATAAGGTCTACCTTAACCGGGAGATTAAGGCGGGATATAAGGAAGAGGATCCGCTGAACGGCTATGATCCTTACTCTAACAGCAAGTCCTGTTCGGATCTTGCGACGCAGTCTTATCAGAAATCGTTCTTTCAGGAGGAAGGACCTGCCATTTCAACCGCCCGCGCCGGCAACGTCATAGGCGGCGGTGATTTTGCAAAGGACCGCATCATTCCGGACTGTGTCCGCGCTGCGGCAAAAGGAGAGCAGATCGTTGTGCGCAACCCTGCATCGGTCCGCCCCTTCCAGCATGTTCTGGAACCGCTCTTCGCCTACCTTCTGCTCGCGCAGAGGCAATACGAAGACCGCACCCTTGCAGGCGCCTATAATATCGGACCGGACCCGTCGGACATCGTTACCGTGGAAAAAATAACCGGCCTTTTTGTTACTTACTGGGGCGGCGGAGCTTCCTGGAAGCATGTGGGCGACAATGGACCGCATGAGGCCAGTCTCCTCATGCTGGACAATGCAAAAATCCATGACAAGCTGGGATGGACCACCACATGGGACATTGACGAGGCTGTAAAACGTACCGTGGAATGGTCAAAGGTCTGGGCGGAAAATGGAGACGTTATTGCCATTACTGACAAGCAGATCTGCGAATTCTTCCAAGGCTAGTACAAACAGTCGGTATAAGAAGAGTTTTGTATGATCAGTTTTGATAGAAACAGGAGAAGCGAAGAACCATGAACTTCGACACCATCATGTTTTCAAAGAGAAAGCCATTGGCAAAGGCCCGCTGGGACGGACTTTTTACCCTCGATCATTTGCAGGGAGGCACCATACGTCAGAAACTGGAAGAGGATAAGCTGGCATGGGAGAAGGGGACGTCGCTGAAATCGACAGAGAAGAAAATCCGCGACCTGATCCGTCATGCCGTCAATACGACGGAGTTTTACAAGGATTTCGATCCGGAGACGGATCTGTCCGAGCTTCCTGTCGTTAATAAGGATACCTTCCGGCAAAATTACGACAGGTTCTGCTCTTCGAAATATCTGAATGATCCAAAGAACCGCGAGATGTCGACCAGTGGTTCGACCGGAACGCCCTTTACCATCATCCAGGACCAGAGAAAAGCCAGATACAATACAGCAGATGGAATTTTTCTGGGTATGCTGGCAAACTACTGGGTAGGAGACCGCATGGCATTTTTCCGGGTCTGGGTCAAAAACGTCCGCATGAGCAAAAAGCAGATGTTTATACAGAACAGCCTCATGATTGACAGCTCCGACCTTTCGGATGACGCTCTGAAGCGCATTACGGATTATCTGATTGATAAGAAGGTTGAGTGTATCGTCGGTTATTCTTCTGCCTTCGGCGTTCTGATCGACTATCTGATGCGAACCGGCGTGGATGCATCACGCTTCTCTGTAAAATCTATCATTCCGATATCCGAAGCTATGCCGGATCCGGTCCGCAAAGATCTCCTGACATACTTCAAGTGCCCGGTCCAGGCATGGTACTCCAACGAAGAGAATGGCATCATGGGTGTCCAGTACCGTGATTCCGATGCTTATTACATCAACTCCGAGAGCTATTATTATGAGATCCTCAAGATGGATTCAGACGAACCGGCAGAGGACGGAGAACTTGGCAGGATTGTCATTACCGATCTGGGTAATTATGCCTTCCCCATGATCCGTTATGAGAACGGCGATACCGCAGTAGCAAAGCATCAGTATAAGGACGGTCGTTTCCGTCTGACCCTGACCGAGCTTTACGGACGGCGCAGCGACCTGATCTTCGACACCAAGGGCAATGCAGTAACGCCTTACGTTATTACCAACAATCTCTGGAACGCGCCGGGAATCCGCCAGTTCCAGTTTATTCAGAAAGGCAGAAAGGATTACGATCTGCATTTGAACGGAGACCGGGACGTCATGGATCTTGACGATATCCTGGGAAGGATTAAACCATCGTTCGGGGAAGACGCCAACATCAAGGTTACGTTCGTAGATGAGATTCCGGTGCTGGCTTCCGGGAAGAGAAAATACATCTGCAACGAAAGTAAGGATCTGTCAGAGGAACAGAAACGGGTTGCCGGGAAAGTTTATTAAATGAAACGAAGAAAGAATAATTCGAAAGGCCGTGAGATCAGTACAAATACGATCTACACGATTGCGGGAACGCTGGTTTTGAATGCGGTTCTGCAGCTGATTCTTTATCCCAGGATGACGCGGGATATGGGGTCGGAGAGGATGGGTACGGTCCTGTTCGTGATGGGGCTGGTGGCTATTCTGTCGCCTTCGATTGGTCAGTCGCTGAATAATGGCAGGCTGGTTTTAAGGCGTGACCATGAAGTCAGCAACGGCGACTATTTTTTCGCGGTTCTGATTTTCAGCCTGATTTCTCTGGCTGTAGTGCTTCCCTTTACGGTAGGGTCGATCGGCGGACCTGCTGCCATTCTGCCTTCTGCTGTTCTGATCCTTCTGACATCCTATCGCTATTACGGCGACGTTGAGTACCGTCTGTCACTCCAGTACCGAAAGTTCTTCTTTTACTATCTGGCGGCATCGGTCGGCTACCTGTCAGGCTACTTTATTTACAGGGTAACAGGAAGCTGGTACTGGGCATTTCTGACAGGTGAGATTTTTGCTCTGGTCTATGTGTCCCTGACGGGCAGCGTTTTTAAAGGGTTCCTGACCAGGTCGCAGAATTTCAGACTGGTCATGGGCAAGGGAACCCTGCTGGTCAGCTCTTACCTGATTACAAACACTACGCTCAATATGGACCGGCTGATCCTGAAGAGCATGGTCGGAGGAGAAGCCGTTACGATTTACTATGTGGCTTCCCTTATTGGAAAAACGCTGGTCCTGCTTGTGGCGCCGATCAATACGATCATCATTTCCTATCTGACAAAGGAGAAGGTCCGGCTCAGCAGGGGGCAGTTCCTTCGCTATTCCGGCGCAGGACTTCTGGTAAGTCTGTTTTTCCTTATCCTGTGCCAGATTGGAACACCGCTGTTCGTACGGCTTTTTTACAGGGACCTGACAGCAGGCGTTGCACCGCTTGTCACCATTGTTAACCTGACTCAGATCCTGGCGGTTCTGTCCGCATATCTCTTCATGCTGGTTCTTACCTTTGCAGATGAGCGATGGCAGCTGATCCTGCAGGCACTTCATCTGGGCGTCATGATGGCTATGGCGATTCCAATGACCTTGAAGAGCGGCCTTATGGGATTTTCTCTTGCAGTCATGATTGCCAATATCCTGCGCATTGCGGCAGTTTTGTGCCTTGGTCTGGTTAAGCTGTCAGGAAAGAGAAGATGAGGGGAAAGGAAGAGCGCAGAACATTTTTCTTTTGAAAGCATAAGCACTGCTGATGCAGGCACCTTTGATTTTCCCATAGACTAGCATATATATGATGTGTGTGCCAATAAGTCATTCACCCACCGACAGGCAAGCTTGCCGTGTGTGATGACTTTTAGCACCGGTATCATATATATTTTTATATAAACAGGATAGATAAGAGATAGGCAGCGGGCCCAACAGGACTCTGAAGCCGGAACAAGAGGAGAAAGATGGAAAAAATTCAACCCGGTGAGTTAGTCAGAAGAACTGCTTTTAACGCATTAGACAGTATGCACGGCAAGACACTGCAGAAGCTGATCGAAGTCAACCGCTATGAGATTGTGAACGGCGTTACGCCAGCTTATATTGGCAGGCGGCTGGACCACATCATGGATTATGCAAGGGACAATTGTCCCTTCTATCGGGAGCTGGATCTTCCAGAGCATGCAAAGCTTTCCGATTTTCCGGTGCAGTGTAAGAAGGATTTTATTGCCCATTATGACACCGTTCTTTCAGATGAGTTCCGCTCTCAGAAAGACAAGCTTTTCAAGCTTTCCACCAGCGGATCTACAGGGACGCCCTTTACGGTTCTTGCTGACGGGAAGAAGATGAACCATGTCAATGCCAACTTTTTGTCTGTCATGGGGCTCAACGGCTATCGTCTCGGCATGAAAAGGGCGGAGCTGAGGGCATGGATTCCCGGAAAGAACATGTATACAAAGGCTCATTGCTTTAAGAACAACCTGCTCATGGTGGACATATCCGTTATGAGCGATGAAGCCCTGTCCAGAATCTGCCATCAGATCCGCGATGAACGTGTCCAGGTTCTGGTCCTTTATTCCAGCGCTCTGACGGCTTTGGTAACCTACATGGACGAGCATAACGTCGATCCTGTGGACTGGGACGTCGAGATGATCTTCACCATGGGGGAAGCCTGCCCGAAGAAGACGAGGGACAAAGCCGACCTTCTCTTTGGATGCTGCCCGGTGCTTTCTTATGGCAACAATGAAAACGGGTTCGTTGCCGTCAGCCTTAATGGCAGCGAGGACTACACGATCGACCTCTATCATTATTATGTGGAAATTCTCAAGATGGATTCGGATGAGCCGGCAGAACCCGGCGAGATCGGCAGAATCGTCGTCACAGATTATTATAATAAAGCCTTCCCCATGATCCGCTATGATACAGGAGATACCGGCCTTGCCGTCATAGAAACAGATGAAAGCGGAAGAGTACACGGCAGGTTTACCCACATTTACGGAAGAAGAGGATCCCTGCTCTATACGACAAAGGGAGAGCCGCTTTCCATTCATGTCTTTATGAACATTCTCTTCCACTTTGAAGGCATTCTTCAGCAGGCTCGCTGTGTACAGACGGGAGAGAAAGAATATACCCTTATCCTCAACCCGGTGAAAGCAGCAATGCCGGTTGATGAAGAAAAGATTAAAGAGACCTATAAGGGCTATCTGGGTCAGGATGCGGACATCACCATCGAATACGTAGACCGAATTCCAATCCAGCAGTCAGGCAAGACTATGGTATGCGAACAGAAATGTGAGAAATATCTGTAATCGTTTTTTTAAAGAAAAAAAGGAACTGCAGATTGAAACCCTGCAGTTCCTTAAAAAGATGCTGTTTCGTAATACGAAGGTCATCGGACCGTGCATACGGAAAGTTTCTTAAAAAATGCAGTATACTTCTTCTGCGCATAGGTTAATAGTGCTGCTTCGACGATGATTACGAGAAATGCCAGGAACAGGAAGGCCAGGTTTTCGGAAGTGGAAGCAGGCTCCAGTGTCAGCGCGACCTTGTCTGCGACCTTGTGCTGGACCAGGAAGATGCCGTACGAGACGCTTCCTATTGCCGAGATCAGAGCAGAAAGTCCCGGGACCTTCATAACGTAAGTTCCTAGCCAGGAGAGCAGGACAAAAAGCGCGAATGCGAAGAAGTGCTCTGCGATATAAGGCTGAAAAGGCAGTTGGACCTTTTTGACGATTACGATCTGGATGAAAAGAAGAACCCCCGCAATCCTGAAGTTCCTGGTTCCGTAGAACTGAAAACGGATCAGGTTCATGCCGAGGAAGAAGGGAATCAGGCAGAGGGCCGGGTTATTCCAGGTCGCGATCGGAGACCCGTGCAGATTGAGCATAAGTCCATAGAGAACCAGAAGAATAATCCATGCTGCGACGGTAGTCCGGATTTTTTTCAGGGCGAGCAGGAGAAGGGGATAGGCAAGATAGAGCATGATGATCATGCCGGTGAACCATTCGCCGACCTGATAGTAATTGGGCTCTACCTGGTAAAAATATCCGTCCATGCCCACAAGGGTAAGCAGGATTTTTTTCAGACTGCCGCCGTAGAAGTAATTTCTTCCCGGGGCGGAATGACTGACGTAATACCAGCAAAAAGCCAGATAATAGGCGGGCATCAGACCCAGAAAGCGTTTCGCATAGAAAACCTTCAGTTCCTTTATGGAGCGGATTTCCGGATAATTGTAAATCAGAGATGCACCGGACAGAAGGAAGAAGATTGTGACAAAGAGATCGCCCCAGCCCATTCCCATAATGGTATAGAAGGGCCGGTATCCGGTCTTGAGATCAAAGGAATAATGAAAAGCTGCGATACCCAGTGCACAAAAGGCACGCAGCAGATCAAACTCATAGATGTGCGGCTTGCGGACTCGCGGCTTCTGCGGTGAATTGTCCCGGATGATTTTCTGACAGAAGAAAGTCATAAGACTGCTGAAAGACAGAACAATCAGCGGGATCAGAAAAATCTGCAGGGCACGGAAGTCGTCGGCAATTGAAATCGCACAGGTCAGCACAATAAGTTCCCTCATTTCTTAGAGACAAAAAGCCCCGTTAACATGACGGCATGTTCCTGAGGCAGCGCCTGCGAAAGCGCAGGAAAAACAGTTACTTCATTTAGAATAATCAAAAAGGGCAGGATTGTCCATAGTTCTTAATATTACGGAGACGTATCCATGTTATTTACGACCAACATCTTTTTCTTTATCTTTCTGCCGGTTTTTCTTATCTGCTACTATCTGGTCGACGGGATAGGAGCCAGGGTAACGGGGAAAAGCATCCGGGAGGTCAGAAAGAGCCTCTTGAGCAAGCTGGTTGTGGTCTGTGCCAGCCTGTTCTTTTATGCCTGGTCTGTCACACTGGACGCAGGCTGTCTGGTAGTCTACTGCCTTTTTGTCTATCTCTTTGGCAGAGGCATTTCTGCGGCTTCGAAAGCGGGCAAAGGCGGAAAAAAAGCCAGGATCCTGCTTGCCGTCAGCGCCGCGGCATCGATCGCGATCCTCTTTTATTTCAAGTATGTGCCGACGTTCTTCGGTTTTCTGGGGAACCGCTTTCCAAGAGTCGGCGAAGAGCTGCAGAAGATTACGGCTCCTCTGGGAATCTCCTTCATTACCTTCTCGGTGCTGTCTTATCTCATCGACTGTTACCGGCTGGATGCAGATGCAGGTTCGGTACTGGACTGCTTCCTTTATCTTACATTTTTTCCCAAGGTCGTATCCGGTCCTATTGTTGCCTGGAAGGATTTTCAGCCGCAGATCCGCAGGGATTCAGCCGAAAAAAACATTTCCGGAGATAAGAAGACTTCAGCCGCAAAACCATTTGCAGGACCGGTTATCGCTTCTTCCGTATCCAAACAGATTACCTGGTCGGAAGATTTCTCAGCCGGAATTCGCAGAATTGCCATCGGTTTTGCCAAGAAGGTCATCCTCGCGGATACCCTGGGTTCCTATGTCAGCAGCATCAACTATATTCCGCTCGACCGTACCGCCGCCTGGTTCGGCTGGCTGGCTTACGCTATGCAGCTCTACTTTGACTTTGCCGGTTATTCCGATATCGCGGTCGGACTTGCCCGAATCTGCGGGTTTGACTTTAAGGAAAATTTCAATTTTCCCTACCGCTCTTTATCCATTACAGAGTTCTGGAGACGCTGGCATATTTCTTTGGGAGCCTTCTTCCGCAACTATCTCTACATTCCATTAGGAGGCAACCGAAAGGGCTGTGCGAGAACTCTTTTCAATCTGGCAGTCGTTTTTCTTGTAACCGGAATCTGGCATGGGGCAGGAGCTGCCTATATCATCTGGGGCGGAGTCCATGGGTTCTGCGTGGTAGCGGAACGAATCCACAGGCATAGAAAAGAAGGAAAAACGTCCGGGAGGACACCGCATGCGGCTGTTTGCTTCTTACAGTGGCTGATTACATTCTGCATTGCGGTCACTGCCTGGCAGTTCTTCCGTTACGGTCAGTTCAAACCGGCAGTGAAAGCTATCCTGCAGCTGTTCGGCGCCAATTATTTCACGGGAAAATACTACCCCTGGCAGTATTATCTGGATGCAAAAGCCTGGGTCATTCTTGCTGCAGCTTTTGCGGGTTCCATCCTGCCGGGTGCCGGGAAGATTCAGGAACTGTATGGAAGACTGAAAAAAAAGGACTGGTTCTGCCTTGTACGTGACCTGGTACTCCTTCTGCTTTTAGCTTACAGTATTACGGTCATGGTCAGTTCTAACTACCATCCCTTTATTTATTTTAAATTCTGACGGGTTCAACCGGATGAATAAAGGATGGGAATCTTATTTACCCGGCATTTACTGCTAAAACGGATATGGATAGGAAAGAGAAAAAATAACGATGATGAAAGCAAAAAAAATTCGGGATATTCTGTGCATTGTGGTATTCCTCTTAATGATCGGAATTCCTTTGGCCTTTATGAATGTAGATCCGGATGCCATTTCCGCTCATGATAACCGGGCGCTGGCAGGAGATCCGATCAAAGCCCACAGGGAGCAGGGAATCTCAATTTCCTACGGAATAGAGAAATATGTGAACGACCGGATTGGCTTCCGGGAGAAGTTTATCAACTTCAATAATGTTTTGACCTACAAGGTTTTTCATGCTTCACCGGCAAGAGCCGTTATGCTGGGAAAGGAAGAATGGTTATTCTACGACTCGGTAAAAAACGGCGACGGCGATACGATCGGCCAGTATACAGGACAGGTTCAGTATACGGAAGAACAGCTGAAGACTATTGCCGACAACCTGACCAGGGCACAGAAGAAGCTGGAGGCAAGGGGAACTGAATTCATTGTCATGCTCGTTCCTAATAAAGAACGTTTTTATCCGGAATATCTGCCGGACGCGATCCGGGGCGCCAGGATTTCGGACACCTGCAATACGGACCAGCTTGTGGATTATCTGAGGAAAAATACCGATATCCGCCTGGTATGGTGCTATGACGATATGGATCAGTTCAGGCAGGAGCATCCGGAATATGTCCAGTACTGTCACCTTGACACCCATTGGAATAATCTGGGCGCTTACGTCGGAGCGAAAGCCCTGTTCGACGAGATGGGAATCGACATGCCGGAGCCGTTGGAACTCCCTTTGACCGAGCACAGCGATACCCCAGCCGACCTGCTCTATATGATGAATGTAGATCCGTACGTAAAGCTCAAAGAGACCGATTACGCCCTCCATGTCTTCCCAAATCCGGACACAAAGATTAAGGATACCGGCCTGGAGAAGGAATGGATTTACACCAACCATGATCAGGATGAGAGGAAAGTCCTTTTCGTCAGGGATTCCTGCTGCGCCTTCATGCGGAACGTTCTGGGTGCCAAATTCAACTATATCGATATGGTTCACTTCCATGCTTACAAGCCGGAGATGATCGAAGAGCAGGATCCGGACGTTTTCATTTACGAAATGACGGAAAGGACCCTTGACCGTCTGCTCTACTTTGACCTGGATCATGAAGGAGACGGCTGATCTGAAAACAGACATGCAGCTTTTTTGCTGAAGGCTGGAAGAAAAAATAAATTTTTTACAGAATCCAGAAAACCTCCGGGACGATAGGCAGCCTCTTTACTGGACACCAGCCAGCAAGGAAGGTACCTATCATTCCCGGGGGTTTTTCAAATGAGAGGTTCAGATGGCCAGAAGGGTCAGGTGGATTTTAATGACTGAGAACGGAGGATTTCCGAAATTCCCTCCGCGAAAGAAATCTGCGGATTCCATCCGGTATCCTTCTGTAAAGACGAGATATCTGCTGCGAGGTCCCTTGGACCATGGTCCGGATAGGGCAGATCACCGATGCCAAGAGGAAGTGCCGGGTCGACAGCATCCCGGATCTGGTCGATATAATCCTTAAGAGGATGGCTTTCGCCGCTTGCCAGGCAGTAAATCCTGCTTCCGGTGCAAAGGTCCCCGATCATGCGGAAGGCATTTCCTGCGTCCTCTTCGTTCAGGTAGTCCCAGAGCTGTTCAGCCGGTGTGAATAAAGGCTTTTCGCCGCTTTTCAGCTTCTGAAGCGTAGACATGACCATGGAATTTGCACGGTCATGGGTACCGTAGACACTGAAAATGCGGACCCAGATACCGTCTATGCCGCGATGTCTGCAAAAGTCGAGGACAAAGCTCCCCACCAGTTCTTTGGCGGAACCATAGGGGGATATAGGATGAGGTTCAGAATCGGGACGGAGGGGCAGATCTCTGCACATGCCATATTCCGCCTGGGAACCTGCTCCGATGAATTTCCCACAGCCCAGCTTATCCGCTGCCAGTACGGCGTACTCTGTATATTTCATGTTCTTGTATTGAACGTCGGTTTTAGCACGGTTGGCAGCTCCGCCGGTCCCGTCCCAGCCGAAGTGGTAGAAGACATTGGTCCGTCTCCTGAGTCTGTCCGTGCTGTGGAATCCCATCCGGTCCAGAATATCCGGAAGCTGATTCAGATGGTCCAGATCGCAGGGAACAATGGTAATCCGGTCGTCTTTTGGCAGAAGGTCAAGCTTGCGGCTGTCTTCTCTTACAATGGCGAAGATACGGCCAAGATGCAGGTGCTGATTATCCCGGTCGTGCAAAAGAAGAGACCGGATCAGGGCAAGCCCGATCATACCGGTGGATCCGGTGATGTAGATATTGCATTTTTTGCTCATATAGTCAGAACCTCTCATGCCGGTTAAATGTTTGAACTGCACTTTTTACCAGGCAAGTTCAACTTGTTCCTTTTGATTCAGCAGTTACCTTTTCTGCATTTTCTCCCTTTTACAGCTGTTACCGCAATCAGAACCAGATAAGCCGCCAGTGAGATAAGCGATACACAAATCCCCAGTTTAAAATTTGGAAGGGAGTAGTGGAGGCTGACACTGCTTGTACCTGCAGGTACTTTGATTCCGACCAGACCGCCATTGATGTTTTGAACTTCAACGTTTTTGCCGTCTACCTTAGCTGACCAGTTTTCAGAATAGAGGAGCGGTACGCAGAGCATGCCGCCGTCCTCCTTTGCGGTTACGGCTGCCTTGTAGGTGTCGTGCGCGAAACTGATGCTGCTGATGTTCGAATTCTTCAGGTCAGCGAAGAGAGAAGAGGGGTTCTTCATAGTTCCGATCCAGAGTCCGGAAACGGAGCTTCCCCAGTCTTTATTCTGAATCTGCAGGCGAAGATCAGTAACTCCCTCCGGCAGGAAGTTGGTGTGATCCGGCCAGAAGGTGCTGTAAAGGTGGAAGTCATCGTCCGCGCCGCAGCGGTAGTAAACGTTGAAGAAGGAATTCTCTGCTTCGAACGTTTTGTCCGAGTCAATGCGGAAGTAGCGGACGGTGTCTGACGGCCTTGCTGTATCGTCCGGAAGATGGAAATCCACGCTGCCCCAGAAATCATCGGAGATATAGAACCAGCCGTTCTCTGTTGCTGCCTTGTGCATGTTCTGGAAGTTGTTCTCCGTATCCTGGATATTGATTTCCGTACTTGGCAGGTCGACAAGGGTTGAATCGGACAGCAGGGGAGCAGCTTCCCAGTTTTGCATAGGAGTAGAAAGCAAGAGGTCGGTAAAATCTGAATTCGTGTAGTAATAGCTCTCTGCAGCTGCAGCCATCCGTTCCATAGAGGAAAGCGACTGGTAGTCTCCGGCGGATAGCACGGAATCCGCGTCGTAGAGATAACCGAAGGGAAGGGCGTTCTTATTCTCGTAGATGGTTACGTCGTTGATAGTATCGATTTTTTCAAAAAGCGCCTCGTCCGGTACAAATTCCGTATCCTGGTCTTTTACAAGCAGATATTTTCCTGCCAGGAATGTATAGGCTGGATATTCTTCGTAGCGTGCTTCAAAATAACTGGAAGCGGACTGGTAGACGTCAAAGCCCTGAGCCAGAGATACGACAGCAGCTGACGGCGTATTGAAACGGGCGGTCGTCGAGTTGTAGCCGTTGACCATGCCGAGATTCAGCTTGTTCAGCTCCGAATAATAAGCGTTATCCGTACCGCCGTAAATGCGGTACAGGGAAGCATCTTCAGCCTCCAGCTTCTCTGCTGCAGCGCGGATATCCGTATCGTAGTAGAAATTGTCGAACAGATCGCGGGTCAGATAGAGACGACGGTTGACAGCCCCGTTATTCAGGAGCAGGAGCTCGCCGGCAACGATCAGGACAAGCAGAATGTTGACCGCGTTTTGCAGCTTTTTACAGTTCAGGGCGACGAGATAGCAGAATGCCGGAAAAAGAACAGACAGGAAGGCAGCCTTGCTGATGTGGATGTCTTTTTTCTTGTCATAAAAGAAGATCAGGACCATAGAAGCAAGGATGAAAAGGGAAGCACAAATGGAGGCGGCCAGCATTCTTTTCTCGGCACCCTTTGGAGCGTTCACTTTGTTTTCCTGCCATTCCCTGACGAAGAGACCGATATAGAGACATTCCAGGAAGCAAGTCATAAAAGTATACCGGCCTGTCATAGACGCTCCCAGCAGGACCTTTCCGGTCAGGGGCAGCATGGCTGCCGCGATCAGGATGATCCAGAGAAAAATCGATTTTGCCCGGTACTTCCTGAGACTGATCAGGTAGGCTAAGGCAAAGAAGAAAAGTGTACTGGTGCAGAGGATGGCAAGCTCGTAGTAATTGGCATAGCCTTTGAAGTCATTTGCACGGCCCAGCAGGTCGGGGGAGAAGAGACGGCTGAAGACAGAAACGGCCCGCTTGGGGCGAATGGTAACCAGGTTGGCAAGCAGCTGCAGGGTGTCGGAGAAGACACCGGCTCTGGCACTGCCGGACAGGGCTTTGAGATTTGCGAAAAGCCCCGCAAAGCCCAGAAGAGCAGAGAAGATGCCGCAGAAAGCCAGAGCCAGGAACTTGCGGAGAAAGTTTTTGAAACCGGTCTTCGTCCAGATGCTGTATCCTGTCGTATACAGGATCAGAAAAATGGCAGTCATGTAGTAGAAATAGTAATTGGTGAAGAGAAAAAGACCGAGATCTCCGATCAGAAGCAGCTTCCAGCGCCAGAGGTCGCTTTCCAGCATGTATTGGAAGAGGAGGACCGTCAGGGTGAACATCATCACGGCGATGCCGTAGGAATAGTTCTGGCTCCAGAGGACGATATAGGTCGAGAAGGACCAGATTGCAGCGGACAGGAAGGCAGAGAAATCATCCCGTATCACTTTGCGGAAATAAAGAAAAGCTGCAAAGCCTGTAATCAGGGTCTGAAGATAGAGCTGGATCAGGATGCCGGCCGTGAAGTGGTCCTGACCAAAGAGCAGCAGGGCGAATTTGAGCGGATTGACGTACTGGAGCGCTGTACCGACTGCACTTTCTCCCAGTCCGAACTGGAGATTGTAAAGAGAGAAATTTCCTTCCTTCAGCATTCTGGAAACCATCATGATGATGGGATAGCTGGACGACATGGAGTCCGAGCCGGTATCGGAGAACATGTAAACGGCGTCCCCGAAGATATAATGCCGGTAGAGAACCGCGAACAGGAAGGTCAGATAAAGGAAGAACAGCGGGTATTTGTACTTTTTGGCAAACTTGGACATGTGAAGGGACTCCCCATGGAAACGTAAAAACGCGTAAAAAGATTGCCTGGATGGAAGGAAAAATACAGTTCATCCAGGCAAGGGTACGGCATCTGTTTTTTAAAAAAAATAGTCAGCAGTGTCTGGATCAGACAGGTGCGGCTTTCGTTAAACAGCGGCATTAGAGAAGGCGTCTGCTGAATTGACACGGTAGATAAGAAGCGGGACAGCATCCTTCATAGCCTGGATTTCAACGGTCTTCTGGTCGTCTGTGACCCACTGCTCCAGGCTGTCCTCTCTGGCAATGGGCTCGCCGTAAAGGTCGTTCGCCGCCTTGGACAGACTGTCCATGGCAGTCAGCAGATCGTCCTTGCTTGCTGCTTCATATTTCCATTCCAGATTGAGCAGCTTGCCGTTCTTGTCAAATCCTGCTTTGACGGCACCGGTATAGCCGTTCAGCTCGCATCCCCGGTATGTATAGAAAGAGACGTCGTCTGATTCACTGGATTCGATCGGATCACCGCAGACACTTTTCAGGTCATCCGGACCGGCATCCCAGGAAATATCCTCAAATTTGAATTTGGCATCCTGCGACTCTACGTCGTAAGTTTCAGAACTGCTGATCTCGTCCAGCACATTCTCATCCGGCGATACAGGAGTAGCCTGGGGATTTTGAGTTACTGGGGCAGCAGGAGCAGCTGCAGCGCTGTCGGCGGAAACGGAAGCTGTCGAAACCGATGATGCGGAACCCGAAGAAGCAGATGCAGTACCGGAAGGAGAACTGCAGGCTGCGAAAGTCATGCAGCAGGCGCTTGCAAGAGAAAGTGCAGTAAGCTTAAGAAATCTATTGTTCATCAATGTTATAAGATCCTTTCCTTGTACGGATCATATGCAAGAAAAAACTTTTCTGCACAACATCCGCTTTGAGTAAGTAAATACTATAAAAATATGCCCTTATCATACGAAAAAAATAATACTATGTCAAAGAAAAAAGTGCTTGACATTAATGCCTGCCTTTGATAATATCATTTGCGTTGACGCGTACGAAGCAGAAGTAAACAAGGATGCTTTGTAAAGCGGAAATGCTGCTGTGGCTCAGTCGGTAGAGCGTCGCCTTGGTAAGGCGGAGGTCACGAGTTCGATTCTCGTCAGCAGCTTATTTTTTTTGAAGCGAAGGCATCGGATGCCTTCGCTTTTCTTTTTCTTGCAAGACCTCGCAGCGGCTGCTGTGCTTGAGGTGTGAAGCACGTTCACCGAACCGGTATGCCGGCAGGAACAATAAAAAAGCCCCGGAGTACAAGAGCCCCGGGACGTTCCGAAAAAGAGCAGGCGGCGGGAATCGAACCCGTCTCCCAAGCTTGGGAAGCTTGTATTCTACCGATGAACTACGCCTGCAATAGTCATAGTATAATCTTTTCCAGGTTTTATTTCAAGGAAAAAACTGGCAGTATATGGTTCTCTGTGTTAGAATTTACTGGCATAAGTAACAGAATCTTAATATTTATGATTCTTTTCAATGCCCATGAGGGCTGTTGATAGAGGGGGAAACCTGGTAGAGAGGGGGAAACCTGGTAGATTGAAGAAAAAGCTTTATAGAATGATTTTTACAGCGGGACTTTCTCTGGCTATGCTGGAACAAGGCGCCGGACCGGTGATTGCAGCGCCTGATGCAGTCGCGGAAGCAGCCGAAACCGCACCAATCATTGAAGAAGTGGGAAAGCCCGGCGAATTTGCAAAGAGACCTGCAGACACGGAAACGGTTAGTTCCGATGAATTCCGGAATCTTCTATATGAGGAAGATCAGGATGCGGCAGAGCATCAGGACGACCTTTCAGCTTCTGAGACTGTTTCTGAACAGGCGGAGCAGACTGGAGACGGACAGGCTCTGACCATGACCATGCCGGAAGACGACGGTTATTATATGGTGACGGCAGATGACAAGCCGCTCGTCATAGCGGAAGCCGATACGGAGGTGACGCTGTCACCGGACGACGGCACGCTGCCTGTGGGAACGGCAAGCCTTCAGATCCTCTACAGTGAGGAAGCGACCGGCAGTTATCAACTTTATGACTACGCAGGAGAAGTGGAAGTACAGGCGGGGTCTGTCGATGTCCTGGCTGCTCCGCTTTTTGACCGCAACAGCAATCTTTTCAGCCAGCTGCCTACAGACCAGGCATCTCTTAGCCTGTTAAAGACGGAGGCTTCGCTGCAGAAGAATTATTTCCCGGATAACATAACGCCTTCTTATCCCAGAATCCAGAGCAGCAGCGACAAGATAAAAGAGAAGACGGCAGAAGTCCTCGCTCAGAATAAACTTACCCTGAATTCTCCGGATTCAGAAAAGACGAAAGCCATCTATCTCTTCGTTATTAATCACGTATACTATGATACGGATTATGCAAATAAGAGAAAAGAAGAACGGCCGGCGGATGATGCAATTGGTGTCCTGGATTCCGGCATTGCAGTCTGCGAGGGATATGCCTCCCTTCTTTCTGCCATGCTGCGCGCAGCGGATGTTCCGGCTCTCAAGGTAGACGGCTATTCCGGAGCCAGCCCGGAGAACCATCTCTCCGACAATCCAAATCATGCATGGGTTGCGGCTTATTTTGAAGATGCACCGGCAGAAGAACGGAAATGGCAGCTTATGGATCCGACATGGGACAGTAAAAATGTCTATGCATTCGGACAGAAAAAAGCAGAAACCATAAACGAAGTCAGCAGCGTGACCTGCCCATACTACTGCCGGGATGTTGATACCTTTTCTGCTTATAAGCGCTTCGATAATTTCGACAGCGAAGTGCTTCCGAACGGCGCGGCGATCAAAGTAGAACCCTCGTCCCTTCTGATTACTGCTCCGAATACAGCCTCCTTCCACGCTTATGTGACGCCGCTCTGGGCGGACCAGAAGACCAGCTGGAGATTATACGCGAGCTTTCCCGGTTATTCAGGCTGCTACAAGAACGAATCAGCGATTATCAGCAATGGACTGAATGTTTCTCTGCAGGGCGTTTTAAATGGCAGCGGCTGCTACCGCTTTACCCTGCAGAATCTGGAGGGGACCTGCCCGGTTACGATAAAAGGGCCGGCATCTCAATCCGGACAGGGTTCATCCGGGCAATCCTCGTCCGGGCAATCCTCATCCGGTCAGAATACACCCGGTCAGTCGTCAGCAGGAGAAAATTCGTCCGGTCAGTCTTCTTCCGGTCAGAATTCATCCGGTCAGTCACAGCAAAAGCAGCAGACCGAGGAGATTATACCGACCCAGAACATGTACCGCCTTTTCAATCCTCTGAACGGCGAGCATTTCTATACCGCAAATACCGGCGAACGGGACCATCTGGCAAAGATCGGCTGGAATTATGAAGGCGTAGGCTGGGTGGCGCCGGTGTACTCCAACACGCCGGTATACCGGCTTTTTAACCGTTTTTCCGGGGACCATCACTACACGACTAACGCGGGAGAACGAGACTGGCTGGTAAAACTTGGCTGGAATTACGAAGGAATCGGCTGGTACTCGGACGACCGGCACCGCGTGCCGCTCTATCGGCAGTTCAATCCCTTTGTCAAGATTGGAACCCATAATTATACGAAGAATAAAGGCGAGAACGACTACCTGACCACCATTGGCTGGCGGGCGGAAGGAATCGGCTGGTATGGAGTAGGTTAACGATGTATCTTGCAGATAAATGGACAGATTATGAGATCCTGGATACCTCTTCCGGTGAGAAGCTGGAGCGGTGGGGAAATTATACCCTGATCCGGCCGGATCCTCAGGTTATCTGGAATACAGAACGGAAAGAAAAGGGATGGCGGAACTGGAACGGCTATTACCATCGCAGCAGCAAAGGGGGCGGATCCTGGGACTTTCGAAATCTTCCCCAGGAATGGAAGATTTCTTATCGCGAGCTGACCTTCCATCTCAAGCCCTTTGCCTTCAAGCATACCGGCATATTCCCGGAACAGGCGGTGAACTGGGACTGGTGTGCAGACCTGATTCATAAAGCGAAAGCGGCGGATCCTGACCGGGAGATCAAGGTCCTTAACCTCTTTGCTTATACCGGAGGCGCAACTCTTTCGGCAGCAGCGGCGGGCGCAGCAGTTACCCATGTGGATTCTGCCAAAGGCATGGTCTGCTGGGCTAAGGAGAATGCAGAACTATCCGGTCTTTCTGATCATCCCATCCGCTGGATCGTCGATGACTGCGGAAAATTTGTGGCAAGGGAAATCCGCCGGGGCAGGCATTACGATGCCATTATCATGGATCCTCCCTCATACGGACGGGGCCCCAAGGGTGAGATCTGGAAGATTGAAGACGCGCTCTATCCTTTGGTAGAGCAGTGCGTTCAACTGTTCAGCGACGATCCGCTCTTCTTCCTGATCAACTCTTATACGACCGGTCTGGCACCCTCTGTTCTGACCTACCTGCTCAGGACCGTATTAAAAGAGCGGGGCGGCAGCTGCGAGGCAGCGGAAATCGGCCTCCCGGTTGCGTCGACCGGTCTGGTCCTGCCATGCGGATCGGCAGGGAGATGGTCGAAATAAGAGGGCAGATGCAAAAGGGACTGCTTGAGAAAAATCTTCTTAAGTCATTGTGCGCATTTTTTGAGCACACGTTATTTGATTACGGAAATATTACAAAAAAGTTACGAAAAGTCTTGAATATTTGCCTTTCCTTACCTATAATAAAGGCAAGTATTTTTAACGAAAGAAAAAGCATCTGCGGGATTTCAGATAAAGAGAAAACCGGCGGAAACGTTTCTATTGTGAAAATGAGGAGGGTTTATGAAAAGTTCAAAAAGACTCATGACACTCGGTCTTTGCGCAATGCTTGCGGCTGCGGCAGTTCCGGCTTTTGCCGGCACAGTCTATGCGGATGAGACGGAGGTTCAGACAGAGGTTACTGAACTCGACGCGACAAGGACATGGTTCAGCAGTGTGGCATCTCCGGTTGCAGGTTACTATCTGGCGGGTGATTTAAAGGGAGACGGTTACTATGCAGATATCGCATGGGCTCCGGCAAGTCCCGACGGCATCGCAAAATGCAATACCGTTTACACCTGTGTTGCAACGGTCAACGTTTTTGATGGATATGAGATTTCTATGCCGGATTCTAGCTGGATTCAGGATGGAACAGCTGTTATAAACGGGGATAAATCCGCTACCTATGTATTCAAACGCACCATGCCGGTCACAGAACGCCATCAGCTTGTCAAGGTTGAAGGTACAAAGCCGACTGCGGGAAATTATGGCAGCAGCAGTTATTATGAGTGTGAGGTCTGCGGAAAGCTGTTCGCAGATGCAAACGCGGAGACCGAAACGACCATGGAGGAAATCCAGGGCGTCAACATCATGTACCGCCTGTTCAATCCATATACCTTCGAGCATTTCTATACAGCCAACAAGGCTGAGAGAGACCACCTGATCAACATTGGCTGGAATGATGAGGGAATCGGCTGGGTAGCACCGAAGATTTCTGATGTCCCGGTTTATCGTCTCTACAACCCGACCACGACAGATCATCACTATACATCCAATGCAAAGGAAAAGGACTGGCTGGCAGCGAATGGCTGGAATTACGAAGGAATCGGCTGGTATTCCGACAATCTGGAGACCGTTCCGGTTTATCGCCAGTATTGCCCAATCCTGAAGACAGGTTCTCATAACTTTACGGTTAAGAAAGCTGAGAACGACTGGCTGGTAAAGAATGGATGGAACGAGGAGGGAATCTCCTGGCACGGAAGAGCAGTTAAATAAGGAAAAAATGTAGAATTCACTGCTTGATAAGAAGACAGATAAAAAACTGCTTCATTCCATTTCAAGTAAATCAAAGGACCGGACGTTCAGGCGTCCGGTCCTTTTGGTCTTGTCTTTTTCATCCAATGCTTTTAATATTGGGGATGGATTTATCAGAAGAAAAAGGTAGAATTCCGTATATAAGTTATAGACAGGATTCATGATACAAGAGGTAGTTCGATATGAAAATCGTAGTTTTAGCAGCAGGTACCAGTACAGAGAGAGCTGTTTCTATCGTTTCCGGTACCGGCGTATGCAAAGCTTTAAGAGAGCTGGGACACCAGGCAATTCTGGTAGACGTCTTTTTTGGCTGGAAAGAAGCAGTGACAGACGATGATGCAGAAGCGGCTTTTTCCGGGCCGAATATGTTCACGGAAGCAGACGGCAGCTACGACGTAGAGAAAGCGGCTGCTTATATCCACAGCTTTGACAGCCGGATGGAAGAAGAAAAAAAGACGCGCAAGAGCTTTTTCGGCCCCAAGGTCCTGGAACTTTGCGAGAAAGCAGACTTTGTCTTTCTTGCCCTTCATGGATCAAATGGAGAAGACGGCCGTATTCAGGCCGCTTTCGAGCTGATGGGGATTCCTTATTCCGGAACAGATTATATTTCCAGTGCGATTTCCATGGACAAATCCCGCACAAAACAGGTCTTCAATGCGGAAGGCGTAACGACGCCTCAGGGCGTGACGATTTACCGGAATCAGAAGGATCTGCCCCGGACAGCAAAAGGACTGGGACTGGAGCTTCCGGTCATCGTCAAGCCGTGCTGCGGCGGTTCCAGCGTCGGCTGTACGATCTGCCATACGGAGAAGGATGTTGAAGAGGGAATCAGACTGGCGTTCTCGCTGGAAGCCAGTGCTGTCGTGGAAGAGTTTATTGCCGGCAGAGAATATACCGACCTGGTTATGGACGGCAAGGCTTATCCCATCGTAGAAATTTCCCCTAAGGATGGTTATTACGATTATAAGAACAAATATACAGCAGGATCTACGGTAGAAACCTGCCCGGCGCCGCTTCCCCCGGAAAAAACAAAAGAGATGCAGGAGCTTGCGGTCAAAGCCTATAAAGCTCTGGGCATTACCGGATATGCACGCTTTGATTTCCTGATACGGAACAGGGATGGCAAAATCTTCTGCCTGGAAGCCAATACCCTGCCGGGCATGACGCCGACAAGCCTGATTCCGCAGGAGGCTGCGGCAGTCGGCATCAATTATAAGGAACTTTGCCAGATGCTGATCGACATTTCCCTGCGCAATTGGAACGACAGAGTAAAATAAGAGAAAGAAAGCAGAAACTGCCCCGGAAATGAACAAGGGAACAGAAACGCAGTTCTGACAAAGCAAAAAAAATAAAAAAACGACAAATAGAAAAAAAGGAATAAAAGATGAAGAACCTCACGCTGAGAAATATTGCACTTGCCTGCCAGGGAACGTATATTGGACCGGCAGACAGCATGGATCTGGAAATTTCTGCGGTTACGACTGACAGCCGCAAGGTTCCTGCCATGTCTTTATTTGCGGCAATAAAAGGCGAGCGCGTCGATGGACACAAGTTTGTACGCATGGCTCATGATCAGGGAGCCTGCGCCTGCCTGATTGAAGAAAATCCGGAGCATATTGCAGAACTCCTTTCAGCATCCGAAGATGAGGAATACAAAAAGCAGGCACGGACAGAAGTCCTGAGATCGCTGAAGGCGATGCCGCTGATTCTTGTTGCTTCAACCGGAAATGCCCTGATGAACCTGGCGGAATACTATCTCAGACAGCTCAGTCTGCCTGTCGTCGGTATAATCGGCAGTGTAGGCAAAACCAGCACGAAAGAGATGGCTGCAAGCGTGCTGGAAGAGAAGTACCGTGTGCTGAAGACGGAGGGGAACTTCAATAATAAACTGGGGCTTCCGCTTACGATCTTCCGCCTGACAGAAGAGGATCAGATGGCCGTTTTGGAAATGGGAATCGATGACTTTGGCCAGATGCGTCAGCTTGCCAAGATTGCCCGCCCGGATACGGTCGTTATGACGAATATCGGCACCTGTCATCTCGACCATTTAAAGGACCGCAAGGGTGTATGGAGGGCAAAATCAGAAGTCTTCGACTATATACGAAAAGGCGGCCACGCTGTTTTTAACGGGGAGGACGATATCCTGGCGACGGTCCATGAAATAAAAGGAATCAGGCCTCTTCATTTCGGTCTGAGTGAAAAGGCGGCAGATGGAAGCACGAATGATCTCTGGGCGGATGAAATCATAGAGCACGGCTTCGAGGGAGTCAGCTGTACCATCCATTTTTGCAGGAATGCTGCTGAGAATGGAACAGGCGGAGGTATAGCGGATGATACTTCGGATCCGGCAGTCAGGGACAGCAGGATCCGTGTGAAAATAGGTATGCCGGGCCGCCATATGGTCCTCAATGCCCTGGCGGGAGCTTCAGTCGGCTTGCTTTATGGCCTGACAGACGAAGAAATTAAGAAAGGAATCGAGAAGGCTGAGACGATAAGCGGCCGCTTCCACATCCTTAAGGGCAAACGGTTTACGGTAATTGATGACTGTTATAATGCCAATCCCATGTCTATGAAAGCCTCTCTGGGAATCCTGGAAAAAGGAGATAGCAGTCGTAAGGTTGCAATCCTGGGAGATATGGGGGAACTGGGAGACAAGGAAGCAGATCTTCATGCTGAAGTTGGAGCCTATGCAGCAGGACTTGGAATCGATGCCGTCTACTGCGCAGGAAAGCTGAGCCGCAACATTACGGAACGGATTGCAGCGGCGGGAAGCCGGATAGAGATCAGGTGGTTCCAAACAAGAGAAGAACTGCAGGCGAAACTTCCGGATCTGGTCCGGGACGGAGATACTATTCTGGTCAAGGCGTCCCATTTCATGAACTTCGGAGAGATTCTGAAAGAACTGGAAAAGCTGCAGGAGAGTTGAAAGTCTGGAAATAATAATCCTGCTTCACGAAAAAAGCCCGGTCAGAGGACCGGGCTTTAAAAAGATGAGGCATCGGGGACTCGAACCCCGGACAACTTGATTAAAAGTCAAGTGCTCTACCACCTGAGCTAATACCCCATATTTTATGAAAAACAGAAAAGCATGAATACTGCCTTTCTTAATCTGGGCCAGCCGGATTCGAACCGTCGTATGCAGCAGTCAAAGTGCTGTGCCTTACCGCTTGGCGATGGCCCAATTCCGCCTGTCGGCAGAGGGTGGATAGAGGGATTCGAACCCACGGTCTCCAGAGCCACAATCTGGCGCGTTAACCAACTACGCTATATCCACCATATTATAAGAGGCGTACCTGGAGGGATTCGAACCCCCGACCCACGGCTTAGAAGGCCGTTGCTCTATCCAGCTGAGCTACAGGCACATAAGCAGGTGATGGGAATCGAACCCACGTATCCAGCTTGGAAGGCTGGTGTTCTACCATTGAACTACACCTGCAAAAAAAAAATTAATTCGGGATTTCCTGTTCTCCGATTAATCATGAAATCGGGGTGACAAGATTCGAACTTGCGGCCTCCTGGTCCCAAACCAGGCGCTCTAGCCAAACTGAGCCACACCCCGAATCAATCAGCGAATGTTATGATATAATAAGTTAACATGAATGTCAAATGTTTTTTTACATAGTGAAGCCGGATGCTTTTTTACATATTGAAACCTGCTGAGGAATCGTAAAGTTGACGGACAGTCAAATCGCCTTTGTTGACAATTTATTCAGATATGTTACAGTTAACAAAGTCTGCAAAGCAAATATCAGGGCATAATGATCAGAATTCCTGCAGGAACGATGAACTGCCTATTTCTATAGCGCCTGCAATGGCGCAGAACAGGATCTTTATGATTAGAAGTGTACTCACACTCTTTCTTGTTTTTCTTTTTTTTCCATTTATGCTGGGAAAACTGTCGACCGTGAAGAATCGGATTGGGCAATACCTGACTGGTTATGCGGCAATGCAGGCTGTCTTTTTTCTCGTTTATGTCATCGTCAGCTTCCTGGACGATTCACTTGTAACAGCAGGTATTCTGTATCTCATTCTTTTATGCGCGCTCTCTGCCTTTCAGATTTTCAGAGAAGTCAGGGGAGGCAGAAGAAAAAATCTCAGGGTTGTATCTCACGAGGATATGGGCGCACCATCCGGGATAAGAGGGTTTGCTCACAGACTGATCCGCAAAGAGGGGAGAGAGGCAGGCAGGTTCGGCGACGCAGCTATACGATATTTGACCAATATCTGGTTTCTTCTGGCATTGGTCCTGATTCTATATCAGATCTTCCGGAATATCACGACAGAGCCGGCTATTTACGGAGATGATTCCTTTTACATTCAATATGTGACGAAGATGGCTGCAGACCGGAGCTTTGAACCCTATGGACTTATGAACGCCGGCCTGTCTTATGGAGTAAACTACAAGCATATTCTGACTTCTTATTATAAATGGCTGTCTTTTGTCTCCATGTTTACAGGCGTCCATCCGCTGGTTCTCTGCAAGACCCTGCTGGCGGTCCTGCACCTGGCTTTGGTTTATCTTTCTGCCTGGAGAATCGGTGCCTACCTTTTCTCCGACCAGAAAAATCCGGTCATGGGAAGATCGTTATACCTTCTCTTTTATACAATCCTGATTGAGTGGGGTTATATTTCTTATTATACCTTCAGCCGCAGGGCCCTGCTTTGGGTCTGGAATTCCAAGTCTCTGGCCTTCTGCATTTTCCTTCCTTACCTGGCGCTTATGACTTACGTCCTTCTGGTCCGGAAGGAAAAAATGACGGAAATTGTGACGGAAAAGAGGTCGTCATTATGGAAAGCACTTCTGATCCTTACTTTGACCATTGCCTGCGGTTCCGCAACTTTGATGGGCGTATTGCTTTCCGCAATTCTCCTTGTTTTTTATTTCGCAATCCTGCTGGTCCAGAACAGGAGCCTGCGTTCGGTCCTTCCAATGGTGCCGGCGCTTGCCTTCGACGGAATCATACTGCTGTTGACTCTGCTAAATGTAAAGAACATGATCATGTTTTACTAAAGGGCTTTTTGGAAAAGGACATGTCTACAAGATGTGATAAAAGATTATGATGACAATTCTTTCAAAAACAGGAGAACTCTTAAGAGGAGTCTTTTCCGCTATTTATGGAAGCATTGAAGACCTGAGCGGACTTTTCTGGTATAACAATTACTTTTATTTCGGAATCTTCTGCTTTGCACTGACGGTGCTTATGATCAGGCGCAGCAAATACAGGAAGGCACATGGATTCCTGCTGCCTTACTGCATGATGTTCCTTGCCCTGATTATGTACAACCCGCTTGCTTACAAACTTCTGACACAAAAGATCCTGCCGGGACCGGAATACTTTGCCCGGCTCTGCATTTTGCTGCCGAGCTGGTTCCTGATTGCTGCCGTTCTGGGGCTCTTAGCTGCGGAACAGGAAAAGAAATGGCACCGGGCAGCTCTTGTGGCTGTTACTGCCTTCCTGCTGATCGCAACAGGTACTTCTATCACAAGCAATGATACCGTTACCATTGAAAAAGCATCCAACACTTATAAAGTGAACCAGAAAGCTATTGAGCTGGCAGATAAGATTCTGGAACTTTCCGGCGGCCAAGATACGTCCCTGCTCCTCTACAGTCATGCAACGGAGACGGATGACAGCGGTTCCAAGCAGGAAGGAAAGTATATAATAGGCGGTGACGTGGCGGATGGAATCAGGCAGTACACCGGTAAGATTTACGTTTCGGGACTAAATTTTAACAGTCAGGAATGGGCTTCTTATATCGCAGCGGATCTGTTCCCGGACGACGATACCATGACAGTCCAGGATTTCTTTAATAATACATACAGTCATAATTACGGATCTTACATACAGTACTATGCAGCTCCCAAGGAAGAGGATATTACGGCAAAACTCGCGGGGGCCGGTATGCAGAAGGTTGCAGAAACCGGCAGCTACCGGATTTTTGTATTGCGGACAGATCAGGAGGAAACGGCGAAAGACGTAACCGCTTATCTGGATACTATGGACCGGGAGGAGACTCTGATTGCGGATTATCCCCTACAGGAGTTCATGGGTGCGAAGAAGAACTGCTTCTATGCTAATTATTGCTGGCATGCCGGGCTTCTCTCCTGGGCTGCAAGAATTCATGCCGGATATTTGGTTGTACCAAACGGGAATCTGGACGAAACACTGGCAGAAGATGCCGGTTACCGGCTGCTGAACCAGGCAGGACCGGACCAAATCTGGGGAGCGGTGGACCAGCCGCTGGACAATCTGTGGACTATGACCCAATACCAGATTCTGGATGGAAACGGAAATCCGGGCAGCTTCTATGCCCTGACTGACCTGAAAGGCCACCTGATTCTGGTCGACGGGGGATGGACGGATAATGCGGACCAGATACGGCAGATTATTGACGCAAACGGCGGTCATGTCGATGACTGGATTTTTACGGATACTCATCCGGAACATGTAGCGGGATTTAATGAGGTTTTTTCCGGAAAAGACAAACCGCGGATCGATCATATTTATGTTGGAACAAGACACGGCTTTGATTCGACGGATGGAGCAGAGACAGAAAGCCAGCGCTTCTATGAACTGACACAGGGGAGCAGAAAGGTTACCTGGCTGGAACCGGGTCAGGAGGAGAATCTCTGCGGATTGAAACTTCAGGCACTGGGAGCCGGCAGTACAATGACTGATAAGGATAAGCAGGAAAAGGAACAGAAAAATACAGAAGAAGCCCTTGCCTTAAAGCTTTCCGGAGATTCTGTCAGCATGCTGCTCTGCGGGGATCCGGACGCAGAAGAAACAGCAGTTCTATTGAAGGAGAAAGAAAACCTTGCCGCTACTTACCTGCAGGCGCCGGACCATGGCAGGACGGAACTGACTGATGAATTCCTGGATGCGGTTCAGCCGCGGACGGTCTTCATCGATGCGGCGACAGACCAGTCGAATCCGGATGATGGGACCTATTTGGCGCAGAACCTGGATAAGCTTAACGGACGGGGGCTGGGAATTTCGTCCCTGACGAGCCCATCTTCCTTTTATCTGTATTGTTCGAAGAAAGAATAGAATAAAAGATTTCGGTCGGGAAACCTCAGAGAGTCCTTTTCATTTTCCTTAAGAATATTACGTTACAGGCTGAACAGATGAGCAGTCTATCAGATTTTATTTATGAAAGAACAGATTAGAATGAAACAGATGAAAAAAATTCTTTGGCTTTTGGCAGTAGTTTTTCTGCTTTTATGCTGTCTGAACTTCCTTCGGGCGGACGTTTATGCCGAGAGCTCCGCCGAGACCCAGGATATGTACCGGCTCTTTAATCCGGTGAATGGAGAGCATTTCTACACGGCGAAAGAAGCAGAGCGCAATATGCTGGTCCTGAACGGCTGGCGGTATGAAGGGGTGGGCTGGGTTGCTCCGGTCCATTCGGATACGCCGGTTTACCGCCTCTTCAGTCCGGTTACCGGAGACCATCATTACACGGCCAATGCGGCTGAGCGTGATATGCTGACGGAAGCCGGGTGGAATTATGAGGGAATTGGCTGGTACTCAGACGATCTGAAGAGAGTGCCCCTTTACCGCCAGTACAATCCCCATGCCAGGACAGGCTCTCACAATTACACGACCAATAAGGGAGAGAACGACTATCTGACGACGGTCGGCTGGAATGCAGAGGGAATCGGCTGGTACGCCTGCGCGGGAGGCAGGCAGGCGGGCAATTCCTGGGTCATGACCCAGTACTGTGACGTCTCCGGAAGCCAGGCAATGTTCTATACCATGAAAAACACCGTGACTGGAACTTTGATCGTTATCGACGGCGGTACGACTGCCAATCATAACTATGTCCGTCAGGTCATTAAATCCCTGGGCGGGCGTGTAGATTACTGGTTTATTACCCATTTCCACGACGATCACGTATCTGCCTTTAATGCGATTTTTGCAAGACCAAAAGGTATCAAAATCGGCCAGGTTTATTCCACGTCCATGGATTACTATCGCTATAAAGAACTGGCAAAGGAATGGGATTTCCCGGATGTGCTGAAGACATTTCTGATTGTGACGGCGAACCGTCCCAATGTGCATATCCTCAAGAGGGGAGACCGGCTCAATATCGACGGTCTGACCTTTGAATTTTTCAATGCTTATGACAGCCTGGTCAGTGACATGCAGGATATGCCCAATAATGCTTCTCTTGTCTTCAAGGTTTCCGGACAGAAGGACAGCATTCTTTTCTGCGGGGACGCCCATTCTCCGGAGCTTGCAGATCTGCTCCTTTCCCAGTATGGAGACCGGATTAAGGCGGAATACGTCTCTCCGGGGCACCATGGCAACGGGTCCTTCCCGGAATCCTTCTATGCTGCGGTGGATCCGGACGTCATGCTTTTCGATGCTCCTTCCTGGCTTATCAACGACACGAAGAAATATACGGCAAGCGCCCTGAGGGGCTGGTGTCAGAGCCAGGGCATCAAAGTATATGATCAGACGACTGCACCCAATGCGTTTTTATTTGAATGAAGATTTCAAATCCAACGTATTTGTACTTGAAGGATGGAGTTCAAATAAAGGAATGGAAACGATGAGCGTGAAACGCAGGATTGCCTCCCTGGACCTGATCCGGGTCGTGGCTATTTACATGATCTTTAATTATCACTTCTGCCGCAAGATGGGTGCGGCAGAAGGATTTTTTTTCCGTGGCTATGCCAACGGAGGATGGGGAGCTGTAGGTACGGCTGCTTTTTTCATGCTGTCTGGCTATGCGCTTTCCCTCAACCACAGGGAAGTGAGGAATATCAGGGAATTTTACCGCAGGCGGTTCCTGTCCTTCTATATTCCGGTCTGGCTGACCTATGCCTGCGCGTTTTTTGCAAGCGCAGCATTGAAGAGGCTGCCTTCCGGTCTTTCGGCATGGAAGCTGATTTTTTCCGTCCTTGGTATCGACGGCTATTTGACGCTTTATCAGGTGGAGACCTGGTACCTGACGGGCGAGTGGTTCAACTTTACTATTCTTGTCCTTTATCTTCTGTATCCTTTGCTGCGGAGGCTTTTCCGGGACCATTTCCGGGCAACGACGGCGGCACTGGCAGTCCTGTACCTGGCGGGGACTTTTTTTGAACCCTTGAAGATCCAGCCGGATACCTATCTTTCTACAGGAATTTTCCTTTTCTGGATCGGTATGCTGATAGAAGACAGGATTAAGTTTCTGGCAGAACACAGAATTCCGGTAATGCTGATTGCAGCCGGAGCAGGGCTTCTCATCATGTTCGTCCCTCTGTCCTTCAACGAGCTTATTTTAAAGAATCTGCTGGGTATTGCGGTTTTCCTTTTCCTGAGACTGGTCGTTCCGGACCATCAAGAAGGGAAAAAACACATACAGGAGGAACTTGTGTCAAATGGGGAAGATGGACAGAAAACAGGCGGCCTTTTCCGGCTTCTTACCTGGCTTTCTGCGATTTCCTTTGAGGTTTATCTGACTCACCATATTATCATTAACACCATTGCGGACTGGCTTCTGGTCAATGGAAGCAGTACAGGGATACAGGTCCGCATTTATATTCTTGCTTTGCTTATGACCCTGGCAGGATCGGCGGTTTTGTACGCGATCAGCAAAAAGCTGCTGAAAAAGTTATTGCCACATTGAGATAGAATCTTGCTTCCTTCTTGAAAAATGCTTAAATATAGCTTAAAATGTTACAAGATGTTACAAAAACGTTAAATAACATTTTCCCAAAGGAGCTTTTATGGTTAAGAAAGTAATGGCAAAGGTCCTGGCGCTGGTCCTTCTTGTGGCTGCAGCTGGTTTTGTCGGCGGTCCTGCAGCGTCAGTCAAGGTAGAAGCACAGGATAATACGGAAGTCCCTATGTACCGGCTCTTTAACCCCTGGTGCGGTGAGCATTTCTACACTGCAAAAGCTGCAGAGCGCGATGTGCTGGTCCGGAAGGGTTGGAATTACGAGGGAATCGGCTGGTTCGCGCCGGCTTATTCATCCATTCCGGTCTATCGGCTTTTTAACCGCTATTCCGGTGATCACCACTATACGATGAATGCCAAAGAGCGTGACTGGCTCGTAAGCCTGGGCTGGAACTACGAAGGAATCGGCTGGTATTCCGATGAAAACAAGACCGTACCGCTATACCGCCAGTTCAATCCTCTAGTAAAAATCGGTACCCATAATTACACGACCAATAAGGGAGAGAATGATTATCTGGCTACCATAGGATGGAATGCCGAAGGCATTGCCTGGTATGCGCTGAAAGCCGGTATTCCGATCAATCCGG
>JAXJVN010000137.1:0-15163 GCA_036308545.1 Eubacterium sp.
CGCGGCTTATCGTACTCCCAGACCGTCACCTGCTTCCGGTCCGAATACCACTGATGCTTGCCGGTCTGTTTCCAACCGAAGAGGCAGGGCTCGTGAATCCACTGATAGGGACTGCGGCCCAGCACCAGTGCATTCTTCTTCCAGATGCAGCAGCCGGAGAGATAAAAGCCCGCGTCCTTAAATGCCTTACGGAAGTTCAGCCCTTCCGTATCTGCGTGCCAAACGTAGATACTGCCATCGTCAGCCAGGTTGGCGTGCATGCAGCGGTAAGCAGAGAGGAGGAAGTTGTAGAAATCCTCGTCAGCCATGTTGTCGTTCATGATCTTGCCTGCGGTCTCTTCGACGTCCACGTTATACGGAGGATCGGTCAGGACCAGGTTTGCCTTCTGCCCGTCCATGAGCCGGGTGTAAACTTCCTCGCCGGTGGAGTCCCCGCAGATCACCCGGTGCGGACCCAGGCACCAGAGATCTCCGAGCTTCGAGAACACAGGCTGCGCCAGTTCCTCTTCCACATCGAAGTCATCCTCCTCGACGTCCTTCGTATGGACCTTATTGAACAGGGTCTCGATCTCAGGCGGATCGAAGCCGGTGAAGCCCAGATCGAAGTCCGAATCCTGAATGTCCTTCAAGAGATCCGCCAGCAGGTTTTCATCCCACGCGCCGGTGATTTTATTGAGCGCGATGTTGAGCGCCTTTTCGCGGGTCTTATCGACATCCACCACCGCACACGGTACCTCCGTGTATCCGAGGTCCTGGGCCACAGTCAGTCTCTGGTGGCCACCGATGATGGTCATGTCTGCGTTCACCACCAGAGGATCGGCAAAGCCAAATTCCTCGATGGAGTTTCTGATTTTCTCGTATTCCTTATCTCCGGGCTTTAGCTTTTTGCGCGGATTATACTCAGCCGGTTTTAATACGGTGACCGGCAGCACCTTAAGTTCTGCGGTTTTCACTGAGCCTTGCCTCCATTTCCATTTTCTCGGCCTTATGCCGTTTCTCATAATTCCAAAAGTCGTACCGGCACTTGTCCGAGCAGAACTTCCTCGGCCTGCCGTTTGCATTTCTGCCAACTGCGGTTCCGCACCACGGGCAGAACTGTTTCGCGCAGGCGGCCAGAAAACTGCTAAGATCCTGATCTTCCATCTCATTCCTCCTGACACGAAACCTTCCGGGCCTCTCCCGGCCTGACACGAAACTCCATGAAAAAAGGCAGCGGTGGGAATGGCCCCATCACTGCCTGCGTTCAGGTGACTTTCACGCGGGAAAACGCCTGTCTTCCCTACAAAAAGTACCCGGTTTATGAATTTTGCGATTCTGTGTAAGTCTCTGTAGACCCCCGCCCTATCAATTTTGCGGTTTTTAACAGAAGAGGGGGCGGCGGTCCCTGGGGGCAGGCCCCGTAGAGATTAGACCCGGCCCCCGGGTGCCCCCTCTCAGTAATGATAAAGCGGTGTCTGGTCTTCGCGCCGTGTCTTCTGGTCATGGCAGCGCTTGCACAGCGCACGCCAGTTGCTCCGTTCCCAGAAGAGAGCCTCGTCCCCTCGGTGGGGAACGATGTGATCCACCACCGTCGCCTTCACGTACTTACCGCGCTTCATGCACTCGACGCACAGCGGGTGCGCCTGCAGGAACTGCCTGCTGGCCTTCTGCCATGCAGCTGTGTACCCACGGCTGGCAGCGGACCGCACCTCCTCTGGGTGGAGAGCCCTGTGCGCTTCGCAGTACTTGGTGCCGGAGGGTACCAGTTCCGGACAGCCGGGATGCTTGCACGGAACCTTCGGTTTCACCGGCATCAGCGCACCAGTCCCCACTCGGCGAACTTCTCAAAGCCACCGATGCGGTTAACATAGGCACGGGCTGTTTCTACCATCTCTGCAAACGGCACCTTCCCGATGATGTCGTCACCGATGGCGCAGCAAACCTCTACCGGTTCTCCGGTTTCCTGTGCTTTGAGCCATGCCCAGATGTTTACGGAAACGTCCGCCTTACTGAGGTCCTTCCCATGCAGGCCTCCACCGGTCACGCTGTCCGCCATGTCACTGCCCAGCTTCCGGTTGGTGGCACCAGTATCCACATCCGTACCACCGGTCCAATCACCCAGCGGATTAATCTCCGCCATCGGGTAAGCATCCTGCAGGTCAGCGGTAGATGCATTGCTCTGGCAGAGGATCAGGCGATCCACGTCAAGGATGTATTTCCCGTCACAGCCATAAGTGGCATAGAGCTCCTTGGCGATCCGAGTAAGTTCCTGCTGCTCCGCTGTCACCGGCACACCTCTGAAGATCCCGTTATCGCCACAGCGGAAGCCGTTCTCCTGATTCAGGGCCAGATGGCAATCCTGCGGAACTTCCACGTAATCTACTGCCACCTTTCCGGCGATCCGTTCCACGGCTGCTTCAATCTCATAAAGAGGCAGCGAGATATCTGTTTCCGCGATAATATGGCAGATGCCGTGGCCCAGAAGGACCTCCACCGCGATGCGGGGATCAGGAACTGCAGCATAGGCCATATCCACGATCGCTCCGGCAATGCGGTCGCACAGCTTGTCCGGATGCGAAGGATTGACTTTTTCAAACATAATCTTCCGTCCTTTCATGACAAAAGCCCCGGAAGGATACTCCCTCCGAGGCCAGTTTTTCATGCTATAAGCATATCAGAATCCGCCATATGAAGTTTATCTTATTTTGGACACGAAATTCAGAAGTAAAAAATGTCCTCAAACTTTTTTTCTAAGGCGATACATAGCACAAGTGCCAGCTTAGCCGTAGGATTGAACTGCCCAGTTTCAATAGAACTTATTGTGTTCCGAGATACACCTACCAACTCTGCAAGCTGCGCCTGTGACAGCCCTTTCTCCGCACGAATTTCCTTTAGTCTGTTTTTCAGTATCAGTTTGTCATCCATATTGCACCTCGTTATCCGAAGAGCTGAATAATCCATGAAATAAGGAACGCGCCAGCTGCAACTGCGTCAATGACTGCAACGAATAGCTCATGTTTCTGATGTAATTTCATGTATTTGTAGAAAAAGATAACGGAGGTTGAAGCAGTAACAGCAAAGAAAACCTCACTGCTCATCCGTTCAAATACGATTGCGTTGACTACCGATACGAAGGCCAGCAAACATATAATTACGACCCATCCAATCTTCATGCCGTTCTTCGACACTTCCAGATTAGCAATATCCTGCCCATGATTTTCCTGCTGACTTTTTGCCAGAATTTCTTCTCTATTCATGAAAGCACCTCCATTCAATTTGCCAAGTACGCTTGGCATGACCTTATTATATCATGCCAAGTGTACTTGTCAATGGTTTTTGCAAAGAAAACTTTGCAAATTACGACTTCCCGAAAAGCAGCACCGTCAGCCGGTCCAGGGCTCTGTTCTTCCGCTTATAGGCAGTGGGCTGCTCCACATGCAGGTACTCCGCGATGTAATAAGCTGCGCTGCTGCCGTAGGTGTTACCGTCACCGTAAAAGGTCTCAAGGCAGTACCGCTCATCGTCGGTGAGCTGCTCCCAAGCCGGTTTAAACCAGTCCATATACTCGACTGCCTGCCGGTAGCGCTCCCGCAGGAGGTCGATCTCCACGATCCCGTTTAAGAGGCGCTCCTCTCCGGCATTGGGATTGTGGGCATGGGGCATACCGTCCCATTTGGGACTGCCGACGCTGGTCATCTTCTCATAGGTCCGTTTGATCTCATCATCGGTGCTATTGATGATGAACTGCATGGCGTCGTAGTCCTTGATTGCTGCGATTGTGGCGGATCGCTTGTCCAGATACTTCCACATAATGCTCATGGCTTTTACCTCCGAAAATAGTAAGGATGTTTCTCGGATTGCCATTAGATTGACTCAGATTGTCAGGTGGGCCTTCACCGCAGAAATCAGATTCTGCTGGGTCGTGTCCTTGTGCTTTAAGGCATCCAGGACATCGCCATCCACCGTATCGACCGTATTACAAAGAGCCACTACAAGGCAGATGTGAAAAAGGATTCCATCACCCTGGCTACTGCCAGTGATGCAGACAAGACTCAGCCCCAGGAAGCGGGAAAAGAACAGTAAATTGAAAAAGGCGGTGTCGGGACTCTACATCCTGGCACCGCCATATTTGCCTATTAACGATCAATATTTTTTTCTTAACTGCCGATATGCCACTTTTCCAATCACGATCTGAACTAAAAGCAGCACAAACAGATACAGCACAATGACCTTGTGGTTTGAAATGATTCCTGCATTTCCAAGGATAGAAAAAACGACCTCAGAAATGCAGATGATAAGTAGTCCGATCAAATAGGCGATTCTACCCGACTTGTCACGCAACTTTTCATTTAGCTCATCATGGAGGTTGATATCCGCCTGCTCCTTCATTTCCTGATATCGCACCTGATTTTTTGGAGCAGACCAGTAAAAATGCTGGATGATCCTTGCGATTCCAGGGCCTAAAGCGCCTCCAGCAAAACCCCAGAGTAAACCGTCAACTGCGGTCTCACTGAAAGCCGCAGCCAGAACAAGGCAAATTCCTACAAGTAATAATTTCATGCCTTCATTCAGATAGTTCTTTTTCATCATTAGCTCCTTCCTTGTGAATAAAGATCTCTTCGATTGTCATGCCAAAAAAATCCGCTATTGTAAACGCCAGATCCAGTGATGGATTATACTTTCCGGTCTCAATAGAACTGACAGTCTGTCTGGAAACACGAATCGCTTTTGCGAACTCCTCCTGGTTTAATCCGCGCTCTTTGCGCAGCTTTTCTACACGGTTCTCCAAGTCATCACCTCCGCCACGTTTTGACAAGGTTCCTTTACATTTTCAAGTGTATCATATGGTATTAGTCTTGTCAAGGTTCCTTTACATTTTATCAGTAAAATCATAGCCTCGACCTACCCTAAATAGTAAAATCGTTTTCTCGTTTTACCCCAAATAGTAAAATCGTTGACTCGATTTCTGAAATAGTAAAATCGTAGCCACGACCCTGCTTCTTGACCAGTTCCCGCGAACATAAAAAGAGGGGTTCCATCATGCGGAGCGGATCTTGCTCCCGGTGACGGAAACCCCAGTATTTCAGGCTTTTTCAGCCCTCTTTCTTCAAGAATGTGTTAGTAGACAGACGGTCTCGACGTGGACGGAATGCGCGAACTGATCATAAGGTTTTACGGATTTCAGGTCATATCCGCCCTGGCAGAGCAGCTTCGTGTCTCGTGCAAGAGTCGCCGGGTCGCAGCTGACGTAGACGATCCGGTCCGGATTGATCTTGAGGACGGTATCGATCAATGTCTGATCCAGTCCTTTGCGCGGCGGATCGACAACGACGACGTCCGCATGTTTCAGGCCCTTTTCAAACAGCTCCGGCACGACTTCTTCCGCTTTACCGGCATAAAATTCAGCATTATCGATGTCATTCAGCCTGGCATTTTCCCTGGCATCTTCTACTGCCTGTTCTACGATTTCAACTCCGATTACTTTCTTTGCTTTCTGTGCAAGGAAAAGAGATATGGTTCCAATACCGCAATAAAGATCAAGAACGGTCTCCCTGCCAGTCAGGGCTGCGCATTCCAGGGCTCTTTCGTACAGCTTTACCGTCTGAGCAGGATTGACCTGGTAAAAAGATACTGAAGAGATACGGTAACGAATTGGTCCGATCAGATCCTCCAGATAAGACCTGCCCCAGATTACTTCCGGTTTACTGCCAAGGATGACGTTGGTCTTCCTGGTGTTCCTGGAAAGGGTAATTCCTACAATACCTGTCTCCCCCAGGCAAGGATTCAGGGATAAGTTCTTAAGTTTATCAGCCAGTTTTCCTGCTGCCGGCAGTTCTTTCCCTGCCGCCAGATTAGCAATCAGGCAGACCAATATCTCTCCTGTCGCAAATCCTTTCCGGATCAGAATATGGCGGACTAGTCCCCTGCCTGTTTCTTCCTCGTAGGGCTGCAGATGGTTTTCCCGCATCCAGTCCAGAATCGCGTCAATGATCGTCTGGAATTCAGCCGGAGCCAGCAGGCAGTCTGAGAATGGAATGACCGAATGGGTCCTGCCCGCATAGAAGCCTGCACATAAGTTCCCTTGCTTGTCTCTGCCGACCGGAACCTGTGCCTTGTTGCGGTAGCGCCAAGGGTCTTTCATAAAGGCAATGGGCTCCATGGGAGGATTCTCGAAGCCGCCGATCCGTGCCATGTCGTTTTTGACCTTGTCTTCTTTCATAGAAAGCTGAGCGCTATAATCCATCATCTGGATCTGACAGCCGCCGCAGCTCAAAGCAACCGGGCATCTAGGCTCGATCCGGTCCGGAGATGGAGCAAGGACATTAATGAGACGCCCGAAGGCATAATTCTTCTTGACCTTTGTCAGCCCTGCCAGAACCTTATCTCCCGGCACTGTGTCCTTGACAAAAACAGCATAGCCGTCTGCTTTTCCGATTCCCAGTCCATCCTGACTGATATCCTTAATATCCAGCTCCAGCCGGTCGTTCTTCTTATATTCGTGCATATCATTTTCCTCATGTTACATACAAAAAATACAGGAAGAGGGGCTGCAAAAGCACTCAACTGCCTGCTGCCGCGGCTTGCTTCTTTCACGAAGGCCTTCGCGAAACTTTTCCGCCGAAAGTCGGCAGAAAAAAGGTGTCAGGCGCCAAGAAAAAAGGTGTCAGGCGCCATTAATTTATGAAAATTTAACAGCACCTGACACCTCTTATGGATTTTATAAAAATTTAATGGTGCCTGACACCTACTCGTCAATTTCCGTTGTTCTGCGGATGTTGGATTCCAGGAGTTTATTGTAACCGAGCCACGGAGTCTTCTTTGTGACGTTATTATGGAAGAGCTCTGTGATGGTTTCCAGGCGGGCGTCAGCGTTGTCCGCCAGGTTCAGGGCCATGGCTTCCGCAAGCGCCGGCTTTTTAGGAGAACCGTATTCCAGTTCGCCGTGATGGGCCAGGATACAGTGCTTGAGTTCAGATTCCAGGACTTCCGGAAAGCCTTCGATTTCCTTTGCTGCGTCATGGACCATCTCCGCGCCGATCATGATATGGCCCAGCATCTGTCCGTCGTCCGTGTAATCGTTCTTGGGGAAGGGAGCCAGTTCCACCGTCTTGCCGGCATCATGGAGCAGAGCTGCTGTGATGAGCAGGTCCCGTTTCAGGACAGGATAGTATTTTGTAAAATAGTCACAGAGTCTTGTAACGCTGACGGTATGCTCCATCAAACCGCCTATAAAACCGTGATGAACGGTTTTTGCAGCAGAACCGCTCTGGAATCTCCGGACAAATTCCGCGTCTTCACGGAAAAAATGGCAGAGCAGCTTATTGAGCCAGGGGTTCTTGACCGAATCAACATAGGCAAGGACCTGGCGGAAAAGCTCATCCGCGTCCTTATCCGTCGATGGAAGGTAATCCGATGGATCATATTCATTATCTTTGGCTTTGCGTGCCCTGCGGATATTGACCTGGAGGGCATTGTTGAAGCTGATGACCTGGCCGTTGATATCAACGTAGTCCAGAGCTTCGAAATCATCAATTCCCGGAGAATTGGGCTCCCAGATCTTGGCATCCACCATGCCGGTCCTGTCCTGAAGGATCAGGTTGTAATAGGTCTTTCCGGTCTTGGTCGTGGCCTGGTTCATTGTTTTTACAAGATAAATGCCGGATACATTCATACCCTCGGCAAGTTTCTCAATAAAGATCATTTCTTTTTACACTTTCTAATGTTTTTCTATTTTATCTGCCCTGGATGGTACAGTCAAACTGAACTTCCTCATAACCGGAAATTCCCTGCCGCATGGCGCGGATCGTGATGGTCTCGTCTTCTTTCATCTGAGACAGGGTGGACATGTAGGTCATCATGCCGGTTACCTGGCTGGTTCCCAGCTGGGTGATGACGTCGCCCTCTTTGAGTCCGCACAGCATAGCCGGCGAGTCAGGCTCCACCAGGGTGACCATGACGCCGACCGGAACGCCGGTTTCTTCCGACAGCTGGCTGGTCACATCCGTTCCCTGGATGCCGATATAAGGCAGACTCTCCTCATTTGACAGCTTCTCGATCAGGCTGGTGATCCTGGAGATTGCAAGTCCCGTAACTGTCTGAGAATTTCCTTCCTCCAGCCCCTGGGCAATGAAGCCGATGATCTGGCCGTCCAGGTTTACCAGGACACCGCTGCTCTTCTCAGAGGCACTGATATCCGTCGTCAGGATCGTATACTGGCGGTCTGTCATGGATACGTTGTTGGTCGTTGAAGTAATAGTCCCCATGATGACTGAATCCGAATAGCCCATAGGACTTCCGACCGCCAGGATGGGGTCACCCTTGCTGACTGCAAAGGAATTGCCAAGCGAAGCGTCCGCGATATCCGCCAGCGTTCCGGCAGGCAGGCTCGCCACAGGGACGGTAACGATGGCAAGGTTTGTAACCGGATCTAACTTGAGAAAACTTCCTTCCGCAATCACATCGTCACAGAAGGTCAGCTGGATCGTTTTTGCAGTCGGGATATTTGCATCCTGGACCAGGATATACAGATTCGACGAAGTTTTTGCAACAATAATACCCGTCGACTGATTCTGGCTCACATAGGTCCGGTTGAAAAAATCCATCTTGTCAGATGCCGCCGTAACGCGGACGATGGCTCTCTCCGCATCTTCCGCCGCTTCCGTCATCTGATGGTAAAGCGCTTTATACTCGTCCGGCGTCAGGGACTCCCGGATGACAGTCGGCTGCGAGCCGGTTACAGTTTGTCCTTCATTTTCTGCATCCGGGCTCGAGGAGGAAGGAGTGCCGGGCTCGCTTGAGGAGGAAGAGTTCGATGCTTCCCCAGCTTCAGAAGCTGCAGCGATTTCCTCCGACTCGGAAGATGAAGAGATTTCCCCGGACTCAGAAGAAGCAGATGATTTCCCGGACTCAGAAGAAGCGGATGCCTCTGCGGTCCCGGAACCCGACGCTGCAAAAACCTGCGAAGCGGTCGTTACCGCCTCTCCGTTCTCCTGCTCTTCGCTTCCGGCAATTCGCACTTCCTCACGTTTTTCCGTACCCATCATCTTCTGGGCTTTTGGAAGCACCGCTGCGAAGACAACAGCCGCAACTGCGCCTGCTGCCGCTGCTCCTGCCAGCAGAAGAACGAGTTTTCGGACCATCTTGCCATAGTCCACCGGCTTTTTCCGGATTGTCTGCTTCATGAAGCGGTAGCTGCCATCCTTCTGGCCGACTTCCGAATCTGACTTTGCAGATGTGGACTTTGCAGATGCCGGCTTTGCAGATGTCTGTCCATCTGTCTGATCACTGGAGTTCTGCGTTTCCCTGTTCAGTTTGTCCTTTGTCTCATCCTGATTCATCAACAAAAACCTAACTAAAAACGGATATCCTTACAAGAACTTTACCAGTTTATCATACAATTATGAATATAATTTGAACAAATTTTATCCAGAAAAAAGCAAAAAGCCCAGTCTCCTGCAGGCGGAAGTTTCCGAGCGCCTGCAGAAGGCCGGGCTGATAAAAAAAGAGTCAACGTGTCAATTTTACGCAGCATGGCTTTACTCGCCAAAGTACCTGTCCCCGTGGCTCACTTTACCGCTACGTCGTCATCGGTCAGTGTTTCGCCTGCTTCGACTTTGTCGACCAGGCCTGCCGCCTGCTTGACCATACCTTCATCCTGATACATAACGTATGCCCGGAAGTTGGGCATGGAATAGGTATAATTCGATCCGCCTTTTCCTGTGACCGCGTATTTCTTAATATTCCAGGAACCGCCGTCATCCAGCTGCATTTTCACGAGGGCTGCTATGTCTTCGGAGCTCATATCCGTTACGAACATGCCCTGAAGGCTGTTGAGGACGTCCGCATAGTTCAGAAGCAGGGTCGCGCCGCTGGAAGAGATTTTGTTGATGACCGCCTCTATAACGCGCATCTGGTTTTTTCCACGTTCATTGTCACCGGATGCAAGGGCATAACGCTCCCTGGCAAAGGCAAGGGCTTTCTTGCCGTCCATCTTGTTGGGACCGGTGGTGAAGGTATACTTTCCGCCGTTTTTATTGGTAAAGCCCTGTGGCACGTCTACCGTAATACCGCCGATGGCATCGATCAGCTTTTCAAAGCCGGTGAAGTTGATCTGCATGTAATAATCCAGGTCCAGGCCGTAAAGGTCTTCCAAAGCTTTCATGGAGCAGTCGATGCCGTAAATGCCGCAATGAGTAAGCTTGTCCAGCTGGCCGCCTCCTGCCGGGTTTGCTACGTAATAGTCACGCGGGGTATTGAGGAGCAGGATCTGCCTGGACTTGGGGTTCACGACCATGATGATATTGACGTCGCTGCGGCTGGTATCCAGCATTTGACTTCTGGTATCGGAACCGCTGATGTAGACTGCAAAGGGCTTTCCGGTGATATCCGAATCCGCCGCCACATCCGAGAGAGCCTGTTCCTTCTCTTCTACCGTCGCGGAAGAAGATTTCGTATTTTCAGATATTTTTTCATTCTGCACATCTGCTGCTTTCTCAATCGGGATCTCATAGAGGACCTTTGTCTTCGTGGAAAAATCCGCGTATTCGTCTGTATCAGCAAGGATGCTGACATAGGCTTCGCCCAGGATCAGAGCATTGACGCTGCCGTCATAGAGGGCTGCTGCACTGTCCGTAACAGACGGAAGCTCCGACGCTGTGATGGCACCTCCGGTCTGCTTCTCTATATCGGCTATCGCCGCTTTGGTGTTGTCCTGGTCAAAGTTCTGCATGATGCCGAAGGTATAGCCCGCTGCATCACCGATCGTTTCAGCCGGATCGTCCGCCATGACATAGACGCCGACCATAGCCGCCAGGGTAGTATTGCTCTCCGTTACTTTGTCCACCGTCTGATTGACCTTGGCAATGACCATGGACGCATAGACGCTGCCAAGTCCCATAACAATTGCAAGAACAATCGCGACAATGCGCCTCGCCCTCCGCGCGTGGGACGGACCATGTCCCGTTCCGGCAAACAGCAGAACGGCTGTCAGTACCAGCATCAAAGCCAGCCCGGCAAAAATGACTATCAGGTACTTAAAAGGCAGCATATTCAGCCGGAAGACATGCCATCCGGCAAAAGCCTCCAGGGCAATCTGAATAATAAAAATCATTATGGCTATAGGCAGCCATTTCTTTCTGCGTAACAAACGAGTGCCTCCTTCTTAACAGGGTAAGATTCTGTGAACATCAATCCAATCTTGTCAGATGATGTTTCAAAAAAACTTTCGTTCCTTATTCTATTGCGATGTAATTCTTTTAATCACACAAGTATGTATTCTATTCCTTACCCTTGGAAGAGTCAATCAGTCGGCTATCTTCTTTACTACTCTTTTACAGGAACTGCACAAAATTACTATTCAAAAGCCGATAGTGTTCCTATCTACTACAGTTTCGAACTGAGGTGACTATTATAAGCGTGTTACCTGGGGTTTTAACCCCCACTACATAAAAGCCCTCGTCCTCAGAGAAGGTAGACAGGACGCGCTCTCATTTTTAAGTCTTATATCGTGCAAGCCCTTGCCTTTTGACCCATAAATCTCAAAACACACCCCTAGCAGCAAGGAATCTTAATTGCTGATAATCCTGCGTATGATGAACCTCATTCTGGAAGTACATTCCACAAAATTCTCCAAAATATGAAATTTGAAAGTCCATTTCGAGCAAAAAAAAGAAGAACCAGCCCTCGTTTTCCGATCTTCGAAGGTCTAGTTCTTTTCTGATTTGAACGTTCATTTTCAGCGTTTTGAACGTCCATTTTGAAAAAATTATGTACTTTGAGATGAACGTTCAAATCTATGGAAAATCCCCGGCGTCATGCGTTTTGAACGTTCATTTTGCAATCTGAAAGTCCATTCTGGACTAATGTGTGCCTGAAATACAGTTTGAAAGTACATATCCGAGCGATTTTTCATTTTGAACGTTCATATTTCTCCCGCGTTCTCGTTGTATTATTTGAACGTTCATTTTTTATCGGAGTTATAAAGATTATGTACTTTCAAAATATACTTTCAAAATGAATGTTCATCGGAGAATCCGCTTCTACCGACAATATGAACGTTCATTTTGCAGGCTGCGGCAAGAAGGTGATGAAGCAATATGAATGTTCATTTCGCCTCCTCAGGCCGGATCGGCCACTGCTCTCCGCCATTTTGAACGTTCATATTATAGCAGATCTCTGACTACTGTGATCCAGCCGATAAGTCAAAATAAATCGAATACCTTTTATGTACAGGAAGCCAGTGGAAGGATATAATACAGAAAAAGGAGCATTCCTCATGAACAGTAATCTTCCTTCTGATGCAAGCTTCAAAGCTATCCTGGCCGCCAAAGACGAACACGAACTAAAAAAGCCGTTGACGATCTCTCAGAGAATGATATGCGGCTTTGGGCACAGATGGGAGCTCGTTTTTACCGGAAAGCAGTCGATAAAAGTAGCGCTGATTTTTCGTGATTTCCCCGGACTGCAGCCGGTCAGATTTCTTCCGTCTTTTTCCAAACGATCCTCTTGTCATCATCAATGTCTTTCCTAACGCACCCATCATCAGCGAAAGAGAACATGTATGACGCGGACCACTCAAAGACAGGCTCGTCTTCCCACAAGTCATCGAATCTGCCTCTGATATCTTCGATCGTCTCTCCTGCACTGACAGGACAAAAAATGACGTGTGACATACCTGATTCAAGAGCGGACTTTCTGACATCGTACTCCGGAGCCGTCCCACCGGGAATGTAATCGACTACAAGCCCATAAAGCTTCATCATGAAATCGTAATAGCCGTCAACATATGATTCTCCGTGATCGGCTGCCCAATGCACGATCTCGCGCTTCATTTCATCGGTACACTGGAATTCAAAGTACCAGCCGAGATATTTTTTATGACTATTGTCCGGCTTATCTATGGTTCTAGCCTTAACCTGCTCTGAAAAAATGACAGAGATACTCATATCGAGAGCCTTTAGCACACGGCAAGCCACATCAAAAGACGCAGACCGAATACTCCTCTCGTCGTGCTCAAACCGCTGGTACTGACGAAGTTTTATTCCCGCTCTGTCCGCAACGGTCTGCTGCGTAAGATCTAAAGAAATCCTTCGAGCTTTGAGCAGGTCTCAGTACTTCTGATCTGCAGGCATACTACTCCTCCGATCTTTCAGGGTCCACGAACTCGTCATCGCTGATAACCTTTGCCTCTTGTAGATCATAGAGGACCAGGCGGTATTTCTCGACATAGTACCCCGTCAGATGATAGGTCTTATTCGGGTCCCAGTTGGCGATCTCATAAATGATTGACTGAAAGTTCATGCTCGAAATCTCAAACTGAACCCTTTTATCATTTGAAAAATCCGGAACGCGGAATGAATCCTGATCGATCTGCTCACAGCACTGTACGGCTATGGTGTGTTTCTTTTTATTTAAAAGGAACCGGATGTACTCCGGGTTTTTCAGTTCCCGGATGGTTGAACGATAAATAAGAACCCTCGACCTCTTTATGGAGAACGAGATGCCATTAAGAGCCTGGATATTAGTACTGTCCATTTGAATCCTCTCCTTGCGCCGTCAAGCCATCCAGTGTCATCTGTTCACCCTGGACTGCTGATTCTTCTTTTGAGAACGCACTCATCCCTGTGTATTGAACAGGATCGCCCAGATCAGGATGGTCCTCATGCTCACTGACAGGGACACCGAATGTATTCTGAAGATCTTTCGGATAGAAAGGCGTACGGGACTCCCTCATCTCCTTACGGCGAAGTTCTTTTATCTCCTCAGGAGTCATCGTCTTCTCCAGTTCTTCCTTCTCTTCCTTGGTCCGCTTCGGGCGCTCTCTGAAGATCTGAGGCTCAGAAAGCTCAAAAACATAAAGAGTCTCCCCCTGATACTGGATCTTATGACCTATGATCTTGTACCTGCAGCTGTCATCCCAGGCCATCATCTGATAGACCATGGCGGAGAATTCTCGGCTGGTTATCTTTCTGGTTTTCCGCTTGTCATTTCGATTTACGCACCAGCGGAGTGAATCTTTAACACTCTCACTGCTCTTCTTGATAACCATGCGCTTCTGGTTCCTGCTCATATAGATCTGGATATAAACAGCATCTTCCAGACCATTGATGCATGCCGTGTTGAAGGTAACGCTATCCTTTCTGATTGTGACTGCCGGACAGGCAAGGTGCGCAAACATCTCCCTTCGCACGACCTGGTAACCGTCATAGCTAAAATTTGCTGCTATCTCCGCAGCCTTCTCGTCAGAATAGAATGTACCGTCTACTTGATTTGGTTCCATACAATAAGCCCCTTAATTCCCCTTATTTTCATCATCTGCTTCACCATCCGTGTTCTCGCCAGCGTTCACCGCGTCCTTTTTTATCTCATTGAGCAGCGTTTCTGATTCCTCCCGGAGAGATGTCATCTCCTCATCGGTAATATCTGCGCAATACTTGAAGAACGTTGCCGGTCGGAGTGCAAGCCAATCTCCCTGATAAGGAATTTCGTGAAAAATGATATTGTAGCCAGAGTCGCCGTTCTTAGTGAATACGGCCTTTTCACCGAATGAGATATCATTTGTTCTCTCAGCGGAGCTCTCCTGAGCATCAGCATCCTCACTGGTACTCTTCCTATCCTCTGCCTTCGACATGGCCTTTGTTGTTACAGGATTTGTCAAATCAAATAAGAGGATCTGGTCCTCGCCGTCAGTCATGTAAGAACCGTACAAGCGATACTTGTCCTCGTAATTCCAATCCATCAGCTCAAACAGCGGACTTGTCAGTCCCCGGTATGTCTTCTGATAAGAATACCATCGGCTGTTTTTCAGCTTTCCCCATCTCATGGCATTTGGATCGCCGCCGTGGGCTGGCCGGATCGCAAGGCACTTCTTTACAGGATTCAGCAGAATCTCGACATATTCAACATTTTCAAAACGCTTAAGACAGTATGTATTGAACTGGATCTTCCCCTGCTTGATTGTCATCTTTGGCGTGTCAAGATCTGAAAAAAGCACAGAGCTCACCACCTGATAATCATCAAGCGTAAAAGTCTCTGCCTCCTCTGATAAATCAACCCCCGGCTCCTTAGACACACTCTCTGCAGCTTCCAGAAAGTCTGCATCAGAGAAGCCCTTCCATCTGCCATTCACTGAAACATATCCGCTGAGGATTCCCGAATCTACCACACTGAGAGAAGGCATTGGACC
>JAXJVN010000138.1:0-23850 GCA_036308545.1 Eubacterium sp.
AAAAGGGTTGCAGATATCACTTACAGATGGTAAAAACGAAGAGGTATTGTCTTGACAGAGGAATGAACGATGTTAATATATGGAACAAAAGAATATTTTACACAACTTATTGGACTGTGGCAAGATGCATTCGGAGATCCGGAGAGTCTGATCTTATTTTTCCTGGAGAATACGGTTGAGCAGAAAGAAATCTACATATCGGAGAAGAACGGCTGTGCGGAAGGCGTCCTCTATGCGCTTCCCTGTACTATTGAGGGAAAATCAGGATACTACTGGTACGCCCTGACTACCCGGAAGGAGGAGAGAGGGAAAGGAATCATGGGTTCGCTTATGAAAAAAGCGGCACACGATGCGGAACAAAAAGGGGCTTCCTTTATCTGGCTGCAGCCTGCAACGGATGAACTCTTCCTTTATTACGAAAAGAATGGTTTTACGGACCGTATCCCCAGATCAGACCGTGGGGAAACGAATGTATATTTTCCGGACAATGTCAAGGATTACATGTGTATGGAAGCAGAAGAGGCCGGTGAGCCGGAAGAAGACCTTCCGACGGACTGTCTGTTCCGCTGGTTTGGAGAAAAGCTGATTACAGAACTCCATGGAGCCTTCCCTGTGTGAAAGAGCTGACGAAAGAAACCTCATGGTGTCTTTCCGGCGGGGAAGAGCAGAAAATAGAACTTCATAGTGATTTTTCGGCGGAGAAGAGTTTTGACGCTGCCGGAATTCAGGTTTTGGAACAAGTTCGAATTAAGGTTATCGAAGTGCAGAAAGATACTTTTGGCATATGCACCAAAAGCATGCAAGAGAAAGGAAAACATGAAGGATTACAAGAAGGTCAGCGCGGAAGACATTGCAGTATTTAAAGAAAGACTACTTCCTCTTAAACCCTATGCGTCTGAGTATAATGCAGGAAGTCTGGTTATCTGGAGCATGGAATATGGTCTGGAATGGAAGATTACGCACGACCGGATCATTTTCCGTATGCAGCAGGATGAACACAGAATTGATTTCTTCATTCCGGACTTTGGCCGGGATCCGGAAGGACTTGTTCAGGAACTTTTGGCAGAAGGGAAAGCAGAGGGCAAAAAAATCCAGCTCTGCGATTTTTCAGAAGATACCGCCATGGATATCATGGAACGCATGCCGGGACTTTTCAATATGAGCTATAACCGTGACCAAAGTGATTATATTTATAACGTAGATGCTCTGATCCGGCTTCCCGGAAAACATTATCATGAAAAGAAAAACCATGTGAATAAGTTCAAAAGGACATACAGCAATTGGGAATATAAATCGCTGTCCGCGGAAGATGGAGAGGAATGCCTGAAACTTGAGCAGGACTGGATTGATGCCCAGGCGGAAGTAACTCCGGATATGGAATATGAGATGCGGGGCATGAAACTGGCTTTCCGGCACTGGGACGAGCTGGAACTCTTCGGAGGAGCTATCCTGGTGAACGGAAAGATGGCCGGCTTTACTGTGGGAGAATGGCAGACGGATAATATGACGGACACGCATTTTGAAAAAGGGGCGCTTGATTATGACGGAATCTACCAGATTCTTAACCAGCAGTTTTCAGAACACGAACTTGGCCCCCGGGGAGCAGTCTATGTAAACCGGGAAGAAGATATGGGAATAGAGGGCCTGCGCAAATCCAAGGAATCTTATAAGCCGGACATCATATTCCACAAGTATAATCTGATGCAGAAGTAAATGTGAATTTATAGAAAGATAAAAAAAGGAGCTGCCCGGTTTCAGGCAGCTCCTTTTAAAGTGCGGCTGGTTTAGTTGTCAGGATTTGCGGGATCAGGGTCGATTCCTCTGAGGCTCTGTTCGATCGCCTGGCTTGTCGCTGCGGCATCGCGTCCGCCTTGTCCTGTTTCAGAATCGATACAGGGATCTGCTTTTGCTCTGGGTGTGGGAAGCGGAGTCCTGTCAATCGGAGTGGAATCTCCGATGCCCAGGGATTCTGCAGCGACGCCTAAAGTACTGATCACATCGGTCAGGTCTGTTGGCATGAAGATCTTGGTCGCGCGTCCGTTCGATACGTCCTTGAGGGCTTCGATGCCGCGAAGCTTCAGGACATTTTCATCAACGTTGGCAGCCTTGATGGCTTTCAATCCTTCCGCCTGAGCTTCGTACACAAGCTGTATGGATTTTGCGCGTCCTTCTGCCAGAGCAATCTGCGCGTCTCGCTCTGCTTCTGCGGACAATATTTTCGCTTTCTTGTCACCTTCGGCTCGGGAAACTACAGCTTCCTGATGGGCCTGTGCTTCCAGGACGGTCTGACGTCTCTCACGTTCAGCCCGCATCTGCTTTGTCATGACCTCTTCAATTTCTTTGGGCGGCTGGATGTTCTTGATCTCGACACGGGTAACCTTGATGCCCCAGGGATCAGTTGCCTGGTCTAGAATCGCTTCCATCTTGTGGTTGATCTCATCACGTCCGGTCAGGGTCTGGTCCAGTTCCATTTCACCGATGATATTACGCAGCGTGGTAGCAGACAGGTTCTGCAGGCCCATCATAGGATTTTCGACGCCGTAAACGAAAAGCTTGGGATCAAAGACGTAACAGAAAACGATGGAATCGATGTTCATGGTTACGTTATCCTTGGTGATAACCGGCTGGGGCGGGAAGTCCAGGACCTGTTCCTTAAGAGAAACGCGGGATACCACACGTTCGATAAAAGGAGTCTTGAAATGAAGACCTGCATTCCAGATTGCTTTAAATTTTCCCAGTCGTTCAATGACATAAGCCTGCGCCTGAGGGACAATCCGGATGTTGGCTGCCAGGAGCCAGATAATCAGGACAATCAGAATAATGGGAATAATGACACCGAGCATAAATTTCCTCCTGCATGTAAGTAGATATGAAATCCCGGAGAGATAAAATTTCCGGAAATTTCATAAAACAATATGTCTCTGATGAGATTATACCATAGTTCTTTTTAATCGTACGTAAAGCTTTAGAAATATTTAAAAAACTGCACCTGTGCTTTAAGGATTTATAAAAACTGCGCCTGTGTTTTAATGATTTTAAAAACGGTACCTGTGCTTTAGTCATTTGCAAAAACGGTACCCGTGCTTTAATATTTTTATCATGGTGACTATAAAAGCAGGGGAAGATTTTTCTCTTCAGAAAATTGCAGACAGCGGACAGTGCTTTCGATGGCAGAGACTGGATACGGAAGGAAATGGCATTACTTATCGTATCCCGGCTATGGGGAGAGTTCTGACTGCTTCACAAATTCCCGAAAAGGGAGAAATAAAACTCAGCTGCAGCCATGCTGAATTTGATTCCGTGTGGCGCTCCTATTTCGATCTGGATACGGATTATGCGGCAATACGTGCCAGGATCGATCCGTCCGACACTTGGCTCAGGAAAGCTGCAGATTATGGAAAAGGCATTCGAATTCTCCGGCAGGATCCTTTTGAGACGCTGATCAGTTTCATTATTTCCCAGAGAAAATCGATACCCGCCATCCGGACCAGTGTGGAGAAACTCTGCGCCATGGCGGGACGGGAAGGCTGCTTCCCGGCTGCTGCGGATATTGAGAGACTGGGCATTGACAAAATCAGGGCGTGTGCGATAGGATATCGTGCGCCATACGTTCTGAAAACAGCTTCGGTCTTTGCAGAAAAGACATATACAGCAGCCGGACTGGAAGGACTTGACGATGATCATCTGATGGAAAAACTTCTGGAACTTCCGGGAGTCGGGATCAAGGTAGCCAGCTGCACTATGCTGTTCGGCTTTCACCGTATGAACGCCTTTCCAAAGGATGTTTGGATTCTCAGGGCTCTTGAGGACCATTATCCGAACGGCTTTCCATATGAGCGCTATGATCCGTATAACGGACTGATGCAGCAGTATATCTTTGCTTATTACAGAGATTCCCACAGGACATAAGAATAGATTACAGAGAACCGAACAGGACATAAGATTATCAAAAAAACATCGTAATAAAAATCGGAAGCTTTTCGGGAGAAAGAACATGAGTGAACAGGAAAAGGAAAGTTACAGTTTCTTTGCAATGATCTCGCGTATGAAATATATACAGCGCTGGGCGCTTATGCGCAACGCCGAATCGGAGAATGTCAGCGAACATTCTCTGGAAGCTGCGGAGATTGCCCATGCCCTTTGTCTCATTGGCAATAAGAGATTCGGCAAAAATCTGAATGCGGACAGGGCAGCTGTGATCGCAATCTATCATGACGCGACGGAAATCCTGACGGGAGATATGCCGACTCCGGTCAAATATTTCAACCCGGAGATCCGGCATGCCTATAAAGATGTGGAGGCAACTGCAGTCAGAAGCCTGACGGATCATCTGCCGGATGATTTAAAAGCCTGCTATCTGGACCTCCTGTCGCCCGGGGAAGAGTATGCTTACGAAAAAAAACTGGTTAAGGGGGCAGATAAACTGTCTGCTTATATTAAATGTCTGGAAGAGAAAAAAGCAGGAAATACAGAATTTATCAGCGCACAAAGCTCTACACTCGCATCGATTCATGAAATGAATCTGGAGGAAGTGGAAGTATTCCTGAAAGAGTTTATTCCCGCATATGAGAAAACGCTGGATCAGGTTGCACAGCTGTGATCAGGCGTTTTCAGAATAGAAAGGGATCTCCCGGCCGACAGACTGCAGCCGCTCATGCGGTCAGCAGAGAGCAAAAAATAAAGAAGAGGACAAATCATTAAGGAAAATATGGCAGAATACAGATTACTGAAAACAGAAGGAAGGGCGAAACGCGCGGAGTTCCATACCGTTCATGGCATCATTCAGACGCCGGTATTTATGAATGTCGGAACAGTTGCCGCAATCAAAGGCGCCGTTTCCACGGCAGATCTTGAAGAAATCGGGACACAGGTTGAACTTTCCAATACGTATCACCTCCACGTCAGGACAGGGGATGAGACGATAAAAAAACTGGGCGGACTCCATAAATTCATGTCCTGGAACCGCCCTATTCTTACAGATTCCGGAGGGTTTCAGGTTTTTTCCCTGGCGGATCTCAGAAGCATAAAAGAGGAGGGCGTTACTTTCCATTCTCATATCGACGGGCACAAAATTTTCATGGGACCGGAAGAGAGCATGCAGATTCAGTCTAATCTGGGATCTACGATTGCTATGGCATTTGATGAATGTCCTCCTGCTCTGGCGGAACGCTCTTACGTCAAGCCGTCTGTAGAACGAACGACCCGATGGCTTGCGCGCTGCAAGGAAAAAATGGCAGAACTCAACAGTCTTCCGGATACGGTCAATCCGCATCAGCTCTTATTTGGAATTAACCAGGGAGCGATATACCCGGATATCCGTATCGAACACGCGCAGGCAATTTCTGAAATGGATCTGGATGGCTATGCAGTAGGAGGCCTTGCCGTAGGAGAAACGCACGAGCAGATGTATGATATCCTTGACCGGGTTGTGCCTTATCTGCCTAAAAACAAACCGACCTACCTGATGGGAGTTGGTACGCCGTCCAATATTCTTGAAGCGGTTGACCGCGGCATTGATTTTTTTGACTGCGTTTATCCAAGCCGAAACGGTCGTCACGGACATGTTTATACTCACCATGGCCACCTTAATCTGTTCAATCAGAAATATGAGCTGGACCAGGCACCGATTGAAGAAGGATGCGGATGTCCTGCCTGCAGACGATATTCCAGGGCTTATATCCGCCACCTGCTTAAAGCTAAGGAGATGCTGGGTCTGAGGCTTTGCGTCCTTCACAACCTTTATTTTTACAATCATTTCATGGAAGAAATCCGGGATGCGATTGAATCAGGAACATTTGCGTCTTATAAAAAGCAGATGCTTTCCCAGCTGGACCCGGATTGATTTTTTTCAGAACCCGCTGCTGAAGCATCGCCGGTTATGAAAATTATCTTGCGGCGATAGGTTTTCTTGTGTATGATAAATGAAGTTATGAACAAATCTGCAGGTCCGCACAGCTGCTTTTTCAGCATGGACTTATACAGAAATATGAAAAGTAGTTGAGGAGGAAGTTGAAATGATTTTTGCCAGTCAATCTACTGCAGGAGGCGGTCTGTCCATGATCGTCATGATGGTCGTCCTGGTCGCTCTCATGTATTTCATGATGATCCGTCCGCAGAGAAAAGAACAGAAGAAGATGGAAGAGATGCTTTCCAACCTTGAAGTTGGTGATGCAGTCGTTACTTCGAGCGGCTTCTATGGCGTCATTATCGATATCAGCGATGAAGACGTTATTGTTGAATTCGGCAATAATAAGAACTGCCGGATTCCTATGAGAAAAGCGGCCATCTCTCAGGTTGAGAAGCCGGAGCAGGCTGTCAGGATGGCGGAACAGGAAAAGGCTGAGGCTGAGAAGCCGGCTGAGAAAAAGAAAGGCCTTTTTTCCAAAAAAGAAGATAAGAAGCAGGATTGATAAACCGGATAAAAAAGCACCCTTCGGGGTGCTTTTTTATGTACGTGAGCAGTGAGCCGAATGGGAATGCTTGCAAGCATCCTCCTTATTTTTTTTGCCTGAACGTGAAGAGGAGGCTTATAACGTTCTGCTTTTTGCTTGAAATGTAGAAAAGCTTGCGCTATCATTATCTGAAAATGTTTAATGGGGAATGTTGTGATTATGCAGGAATGCAGTTTTTGCATGATGCGTAATCGCTTTATAGAAAGAGAGGTTCTGCCATGAATAAAAAAATCGGACTGATCTATGGAGATGGTATCGGACCTGAAATTGTAACGGAGGCCAGAAAGGTTCTGGATGCCGCGGCAAAAAAGTATGGTCATGCTTTTTCTTATTCAAATCTGCTTCTTGGCGGCGCGTCTATCGATGCGACCGGACTTCCACTTACTGAAGATACAATTGCAGAAGCAAAGACTTGCGACGCGATCCTGATGGGATCCATCGGCGGTGATGCCAGGGTTTCGCCCTGGTATAAGCTGGAACCGTCCAAGCGGCCGGAGGCAGGACTTCTGGGCATCCGTAAGGCACTTGGGCTGTTTGCGAATCTGCGACCGGCAAAGCTCTATCAGGAGCTGAAAGGCGCCTGCCCGCTGAAAGAGGACATCATCCGGGATGGCTTTGACCTGGTCATTGTCCGGGAACTGACCGGCGGTCTTTACTTTGGGAAACGCAGCACCGGGGTCGTAGATGGAGTGGAGACGGCTGTTGACACCCTTTCTTACAATGAGAATGAGATCCGCCGCATAGCAAAGAGAGCCTTTGATATAGCAGAAAAGAGAAGGAAGAAAGTTACGCTGATCGATAAGGCAAATGTCCTGGATTCTTCCAGACTCTGGAGAAAAGTTACTTCGGAAGTTGCAAAAGATTATCCGGATGTTCATTATGAAACGATGCTGGTAGATAATGCCGCCATGCAGCTGGTAAAGGATCCGCATCAGTTTGATGTAGCTCTGACAGAGAATATGTTCGGCGATATTCTCTCCGATGAAGCGTCCATGATCACCGGATCCATAGGAATGCTTCCGTCAGCTTCCCTTAACGAGACAAAGTTCGGACTTTATGAGCCAAGCGGCGGATCGGCTCCGGATATTGCAGGAAAAGGAATTGCCAACCCCCTGGCGACCATTCTTTCTGCCGCTATGCTGCTGCGCTACAGCTTTGACCTTGACAAAGAAGCGGATGCGATTGAAAAGGCAGTAGAGCAGGTGCTGACGGAAGGATACCGGACGGGAGATATCTATTCAGAAGGCACAAAAAAGGTCGGAACGGTCGAAATGGGAGACCTGGTTGCCTCCAGGCTTTAATGAGACAGGCTTGATGAGACGGTCCGCAGGAAATTCCTGTAAAGAAGAAACGAATGATGCATGCGAATATGCCCGATCAGGATGTTCACAAGTATCTCAGGATAGAGGAGGAAAAATATTATGATCAGCGACAATATGAAATCCGGTATGCAGCAGGCTCCTGCCAGAAGCCTGTTAAATGCGCTGGGCTGGACAAAAGAGGAAATGAAGAAGCCGGTGATCGGCATCGTCAGTTCGTTCAATGAGATTGTTCCGGGGCATATGAACATAGACAAGATTACGGAAGCAGTCAAGATGGGCGTGGCAGAAGCCGGCGGCATGCCGGTCGTATTCCCCGCGATCGCTGTCTGCGACGGAATCGCGATGGGACATGTCGGAATGAAGTATTCCCTGGTGACCAGAGACCTGATCGCCGATTCCACAGAATGCATGGCGCTTGCGCATCAGTTTGATGGACTGGTTATGATTCCCAACTGCGACAAGAATGTTCCGGGACTCCTTATGGCAGCAGCCAGGATCAATATCCCGACGGTTTTTGTATCAGGCGGCCCCATGCTGGCAGGTCACGTCAGCGGACGCAAGAGAAGTCTGTCTTCTATGTTTGAAGCGGTCGGTTCTTATGCTGCAGGCACGATGACGGAAGATGACGTACGCAATTACGAAGAGAACGTCTGTCCGTCCTGCGGCTCCTGCTCCGGCATGTATACGGCTAATTCCATGAACTGTCTGACCGAAGCCATCGGTATGGGACTTGGCGGCAATGGAACAATCCCTGCCGTTTATTCCAAGAGACTCCGCCTTGCCAAGATGGCCGGCTATGCGGTGATAGACTGTGTAAAAAATAACCGCCGCCCATCTGATATCATGACAAAAGAAGCAATTCTCAATGCCCTGACCGTAGATATGGCACTTGGGTGCTCTACCAATACCATGCTGCACCTTCCGGCTATTGCTCATGAGATCGGCTTCGATTTCGATATTTCCTTTGCCAATTCCATCAGTGAAAAAACGCCGAACCTCTGTCATCTGGCTCCCGCAGGTCCGACTTATATGGAGGACCTTGACGAAGCAGGCGGCGTCTATGCTGTCATGAAAGAACTTGCTGATGCCGGTCTTCTGGATATCGGCTGCATGACGGTCACCGGCAGAACGATCGGAGACTGCATAAAGAATGCTGTCAATAAGAATCCGGAGGTAATCCGTCCGGTTGACCGGCCCTACATGAAATCCGGCGGACTTGCTGTTCTGAAGGGAAATCTGGCTCCTGACGGATCGGTTGTAAAACAGTCAGCTGTGCTTCCGGAAATGCTGGTACACGAAGGACCGGCACGTGTGTTTGATTCGGAAGAGGATGCTATTGCAGCAATCAAGGGAGGAGAGATCCATCCCGGGGACGTTGTTGTTATTCGTTATGAAGGCCCCAAGGGAGGCCCGGGAATGAGAGAGATGCTTAATCCGACCTCTGCGATTGCCGGAATGGGTCTGGACAAGAGCGTAGCGCTGATCACAGACGGACGTTTTTCCGGTGCTTCCAGAGGAGCTTCGATCGGCCATGTAAGTCCGGAAGCAGCAGTAGGCGGTCCCATCGCCTTTGTTCAGGAAGGAGATCTCATTAAGATTGATATTCCTGCCCGGTCGATCCGCCTGCAGGTTTCAGATGAGGAACTTAGCAGGAGAAAAGAAGGATGGAAACCAAGGGAAAAGAAAGTAACCGGCTATCTGGCGCGTTATGCGAAGCTTGTTACCAGCGCCAACAGGGGAGCGATTCTCCGTATTCCGGATTAAGACCATAGGAAAAGCGCCTGTTTCTCCATCAGGGCTGCGAAGAATGTTTTTTGCTGCTCAGGGGGGAGCGGAGCTGTATTGCATGGAGGTAAAAAGATGAAACTGAACGGTTCGCAGATTATCATCGAGTGTCTGAAGGAACAGGGCGTTGATACGATCTTCGGCTATCCGGGCGGCGCTATCTTAAATATATACGATGAACTCTATAAGCATCCGGAAATCCGTCATGTCCTGACTTCTCATGAGCAGGGAGCTTCGCATGCAGCAGATGGATATGCGAGGGCGACCGGCAAGGTAGGCGTCTGCATGGCGACCAGCGGCCCCGGCGCTACCAACCTGGTTACCGGAATTGCAACTGCGATGATGGATTCTGTTCCGATAGTAGCGATTACTGCAAATGTCGGAACCGCAGGACTTGGCAAGGACTCTTTCCAGGAAGTGGATATAGTAGGCGTTACCATGCCTGTCACGAAATACAGCATGATCGTACGCAAAAAGGAAGACCTGGCAGGAAGTATCCGCAAGGCTTTTCGCATTGCCAGGTCCGGAAGACCCGGCCCGGTCCTTGTCGACGTACCCAAAGATATCACGGCAGCAATCACGGATTATGAACCGGAAAAGCCCGTAGAAATTAGACCGGATACATCCGGAATGTCCGAGCAGGCTCTGGAAAACGCTGTACGCATGATTAATGAAGCAAAGAGACCCTACATCTTTGTTGGCGGCGGAGCTGTTGCTTCAAATGCTGCCGAAGAAGTGCGTGCTTTTGCGCATAAGATCCATGCGCCGGTTACGGATACGCTTATGGGCAAAGGCGTCTATCCGGGTACGGATGATCTCTACATGGGCATGCTTGGAATGCATGGCAGCAAGGGATCCAACCTTCTTCTCTATAAATGCGATCTGCTGATCGTGCTGGGCAGCAGGTTCTCAGACCGCTGCGCGGGTTCTCCCAAAACATTCGCAGAGCAGGCAAAAATCCTGCAGATCGATGTCGATGATGCCGAGATTAATAAGAATGTACGGGTAGATGCCAGCGTCACAGGTGATCTTAAGGCGGTCCTTTCCCGTCTGACTCCTATGCTGGAGGAAAAAAAGGATGAGGACTGGCTGGAAGTAGTGCACGCTGAACAGAAGATTTCCAGAGACAGGGTTGATGAGCAGCATCTGAATGGCCCCCTTATTGTAAAAACAGTCTATGAAATGACAAAGGACCGGGCTATCATCACGACGGACGTCGGTCAGCACCAGATGTGGGCTGCCCAGCATTACAAATATACAGAGCCTCGTGAACTTCTCACATCAGGCGGACTCGGAACGATGGGTTATGGGCTTGGCGCTGCAATCGGAGCGAAAGTCGGAAGACCGGACAAGCTGGTCGTCAATATGACAGGAGACGGGTGTTTCCGTATGAATATGGCGGAGCTTGCGACGGTTTCCAGAAATGACCTTCCCATCATAGAAATCATTTTTGATAATCAGGTACTGGGCATGGTCCGTCAGTGGCAGACGCTTTTCTATGGAAGGCGTTATTCCGCTACGGTTCTTCAGGATAAGGTTGATTATGTCAAAGTTTCCGAGGGCCTTGGCGTGAAGGGTTACGCAGTTTCCACGCCGGATGAATTCAAAGCAGCTTTAAAAGAAGCGCTGGAATCCGGGAAGGCTGCAGTGATTGACTGCAGGATCGATCCGGATGAGAAAGTATTCCCCATGATTCCTGCAGGACGTCCAAATGACGAAGTATTTGATGAGCAGGACCTGCAGGCAAGAATGGCTGCGGAAAGAACTACAGAACAGTAAAAACAATACAGAACCTATCTTGACAGGCGTGGACTGGAAGTCTATGATATTTAATTAACGAAGTCCTGACGCCAAAAGCCATGCTTTAGAGCTGGAGAGAGCAGGAACTTCGGCTTTCGGACATACGAAAGCAGAATGCTATTACAATTTATAGGAGGAATCAAGATGAGCAGAGTGTACAATTTCTCAGCAGGACCTGCGTGCCTTCCGGTACCGGTTCTCAAAGAAGCACAGGAAGAAATGCTGGATTACAGAGGATGCGGAATGTCCGTTATGGAGATGTCACATCGATCTTCCATGTTCCAGAACATTATCGACGAAGCTGAGAGTGACATTCGATCTCTTATGGGAATTCCGGATAATTATAAAGTCCTTTTCATGCAGGGCGGCGGTACTGCGCAGTTTGCAGCTGTTCCGCTTAACCTGAAGAAGAATGGCGTCTTTGATTATATTCAGACCGGAAACTGGAGCAAGAAAGCAGCTAAGGAAGCAGAAAAATACGGAAAAGTCCACATTCTGGCTTCTTCGGAAGACAAGACGTTCAGCTATATTCCGGACTGCTCTGACCTTCCGGTAGATGATGACGCAGATTATGTATATATCTGCCAGAACAATACTATTTACGGAACCAGATATCCGGAACTTCCGAACACAAAGGGAAAGGACCTGGTAGCAGATGTATCTTCCATGTTCCTTTCCGAGCCCATGGACGTCAGCAAATACGGCGTTATCTGGGGCGGCGTTCAGAAGAATGTAGGCCCGGCAGGCATGGCAATCGCAATTGTTCGGGAAGATCTGATTCATGAAGATGTTCCGTCTTATACTCCGACCATCCTTAATTACAAGGTAACGGCTGATAAGGGATCCCTTTACAATACTCCGCCGTGCTACACCATTTATATGTGCGGCAAGGTATTCAAATGGATCAAATCCCTTGGCGGACTGGAAGAAATGAAGAAGCGCAACGAAGTGAAGGCAAAAGTCCTTTATGATTATCTTGACAGCAGCAAGCTCTTCCATGGCACAGTAGAAAAGAACAGCCGTTCTCTTATGAACGTTCCGTTTGTAACGGGCGATAAGGACCTGGATGCCAAATTCATTGCAGTATGCAAGGAGAATGGAATTGAGAACATTAAAGGCCATCGTACCGTCGGCGGCATGCGCGCTTCCATTTACAACGCAATGCCGATGGAAGGTGTTCAGAAACTTGTAGAAGTCATGGATAAATTTGAGAAGGAGAACGCATAATGTTTAAATATACTTGCCTGAATGCGATTTCTTCCATCGGACTGGAAAAGTTCGGTGAGGACTATGAGCAGACAGAGGAGCTGGAAGGCGCCGAAGCCCTTCTGGTCCGCAGCGCGCAGCTGCATGATACAGAGTTTCCGAAGAGTCTTCTGGCAATCGGTCGCGCAGGAGCCGGCGTCAATAATATTCCGCTGGATCGATGCGCACAGGAAGGAATTGTAGTCTTTAATACGCCGGGTGCCAATGCCAATGCCGTAAAAGAGCTGGTCATTGCTTCCCTGCTGCTGGCAAGCCGTGATATTGTCGGCGGCGTAGAATGGGTCGGACAGAACCAGGACGATCCGGATGTCGGCAAGAAGGCAGAGAAAGCAAAGAAACAGTTTGCAGGCTGCGAGATTGAAGGCAAGAAGCTTGGAATTATCGGACTTGGCGCAATCGGCCAGAGAGTTGCAAACGCTGCCGTACATCTTGGCATGGATGTTTACGGATACGATCCTTATATCTCCGTTGATGCTGCATGGAATCTGTCCCGTTCCATCCATCATGTAAAGGATGCCGCGGATATTTATAAGAACTGTGATTATATTACCGTTCATGTACCTGCAAATGATAAGACGAAGGGCATGATTGACCGCAAGGCGGTTGAAAGCATGAAGCCGGGTGCCGTTCTTCTGAATTATGCCCGTGATATTCTGGTTGATGAGAATGCCGTTGTAGAAGCCCTTAAGGCAGGAAAACTCAGAAAGTATATGACGGACTTTGCCAACCCGACTGTTGCCGGCGTAAAGAACGTCGTTATTACGCCTCACCTCGGAGCGTCAACCCAGGAAGCAGAAGATAACTGCGCAGTCAATGCGGTACGTGAAATCAGAGATTATCTGGAAAACGGAAATATCCGGAATTCTGTTAATTATCCGGCATGCGATATGGGCGTCTGTGAGACCGCCGGAAGGATTGCTATCCTTCATAAGAACGTGGTCAATATGATTCGGCAGTTTGCTAAGCTCCTTGCTGAGGATAATATCAACATTGCAGATTTCACCAACAAGAGCAAAGGTGAGTATGCTTATACGGTGATCGATCTGGATACTCCTGCCGACGATCATATTGTAAAGGATCTGGAGGCGATTCCGGACGTCATTCGTGTCCGTGTGATCAAGTAATAAAACAGAATGATTTTCAATAGACCGCCTGCAGGCCCGGACCCGCAGGCGGTCTTGCTTTTACGCGGGTAGAGGACCGCGTGGAGAACTCTTTTTTCATAGGGTTTATGGTTTACAACTCTCAGAAATTTAGATATGATGAAATTCAGTGCGCATAGAGCAAAAGCAGGAGATGCTGTACTTCGAGTGCGATTTGCATAGAACAAAAAGGGGGAAAGTGAAATGGCTATCATCAGACCTTTTCGAGCACTACGGCCGGCAGACGGGCTTGCATCCCGGGTAGCGGCGCTTCCATATGATGTTTATAACAGAGAAGAAGCAAGGATCGAAGCAGCAAAAGATCCGCTTTCTTTTTTAAATATTGACCGGCCTGAAACTCAATTTGAGGAAGGGCACGATCTGTATGCCGCGGATGTTTACCGGAAGGCAGACCGAATGATAAGCGCCGAAACAGAGGAAGGCGTTTTTGTCCGGGAAGATTCTGCCTGTTATTATATCTGGTGTCTGACTATGAACGGCAGGGACCAGACCGGCCTGGTTGCCCTATCGTCCGTCGACGACTATGAGAACGGCGTCATTCGAAGACATGAATCCACCCGAAAGGAAAAGGAAGAAGACCGCTTCCACCATATCGATACGACCAGCTGCCAGACAGGACCGATTTTTCTGGCTTATCGCAGCCATAGCGAGGTAAGCTCGCTTGTTGAAGAAAAAATGACAGAGCCCTGTCTTTATGATTTTACAGCAGATGATGGCATCCGCCACCGAGTATGGAGGATTGACCGTCCGGACCGGATTTCAGCTCTGACGAAAGCGTTTGCAGGGCTGGATCATACCTATATTGCAGATGGTCATCATCGCGCTGCGTCTGCGGTTTCCGTATCCCGAAAAAGGAGAGAGGAACATCCGGATTATACGGGGGAGGAAGAATTCAATTATTTCCTTTCGGTTCTTTTTCCGGATAATGAACTGAAGATCATGGACTATAACCGGGTTCTGAAGGACCTGAACGGGCTGACAGAGGAAGAGGCTCTGAAGCGTCTCGGCGAAGTTTTCCGAATCGAGGAAGCCGGACAGGCACCTTGCAGACCGGATAAAAAAGGGATAATCGGACTTTATCTTGGGACGAAATGGTATAAATTGACGGTGCTTCCGGAACTGGTAAAGGACGATCCGATTGGAATCCTGGACGTTGAGTATCTGCAGCGGGAGGCTCTTGAACCTGTTTTTGGCATTCAGGATCCGCGGACGGATCCTAGGATTGATTTTGTCGGAGGCATCCGCGGACTGGAGGAGCTGGAAAGAAGATGCAGGGAAGACTGCAAATGTGCCTTTGCCATGTATCCGACTTCTATTTCTGAACTTTTCCGTGTAGCAGATGCGGGTCTTCTCATGCCGCCAAAGTCCACCTGGTTTGAGCCGAAACTCAGAAGCGGACTTTTCCTGCATCAAATTGAACGATGACCGAAAGAGGCATTTATTTTAAATGGAAGGCAGTAAAAACAACAGAACCATTGCACATACTATAGTGTGGGCAGTATACTTCGTTATTACGGCGGTTTTTCTTTTTTATAATAAAAGAACTGTGATCGGTACAGATCAGGTGGAAATTGGAAAAGGAAAGCTGATTTTCGCAGGGCTGACTGCGGCGGTCCTTGTCTCGGCAGTACTCGTCCTGTTCGTTCTTCCCGTATTAAAAAAGCGGGACGAAAACGGAAAAGGACGTAAACTGGCTTTCAAGCCCTGGCATCTGCTGCTGATGGCGACAGCGGATGCTTACAGCTTTTTTATGATGGAATATGTGAATAATCCGGATTTCTCACAGATGGAGGTCCGCTACATGCTGCTGAATATAGCGGGCATTTTCATTATTCACATGATCCTTTTCTTCTGGCTGAACTCTTTTGTCCGGTCTACTATGCTGGTTTATATCATCTGGACGTCCTTCTCCCTGGTATTTTATTTTGTTTATCTCTTCCGGGGAGAACCTTTTCAGTTTATTGATTTTTTCAGTATCGCGACGGCTGCAGAGGTAGCCGGAGGATACAGCTATACCTTTACCAGGGCGATCATCTGCATGATTGTCTGTTCCCTTTGCCTGATTGCTTTGACTTTAAACAGCAGGGAATATATTCTGGCCCGTAAAGTGGGCCTGAAGATTTTAATGCGTGCCGGCGTGTTCGTTTTTATGATCGGCATGTACTTTTTCTACCTGAATGTAAACTGGAATGGCGGACTGGGTATTCTGACAGACCTTTTTTCTCCTATCAAGACCTACAAAAAGGTTGGAACGACGGTTGGATTTTTCTGTGTGGCCAAGTATATGAGACTGACGCCTCCGGACGGATATTCCACTGCAAAAACAGAAGAAATCGCGGAGGATGCTCTTGCGACGATAAACGCGGAAGGCTACGGCAGCAGCTATACGCCGGCAGAGGATGACGGTGATACCAGTGCACTGACTCACACGGAAGGAGGCAATTATGCAGATGGCGGAAACAGCGACTGGTATAATTCCCTTTATGACGTGCTGGGAAAGACCGGAGCGAAGAAGCCGGTAAATATTATCGCAATTATGAATGAGTCTCTGGCAGATTACAGCTATGTGGGCAATCTTCAGACTAATGAACCGGTCATGCCATATTATGAGTCTATGCAGGACAATACCATCAAGGGACACACCCTGGTATGTATTACCGGCGGCGGAACGGCCAAGACCGAATATGAATTCCTGACGGGAAATTCCGTGAAGCGGTTCCCGGGTATGGTCCCCTACGTCAGCTATTTTACCCATGACCAGTATTCCCTGGTTACGACTCTGGAGGCCCAGGGCTTCGGCTCTGCTGCCATGCATCCTTATAAGGGAAGCAACTGGAAACGGCCGCAGGCTTATCAGCTGCTTAATTTTGACCATTTCTATACCCAGGATGATTTTGACGACAGTTATGAGCGCGTCCGCGGCTTTATCAGTGACCGGGCTAACTATCAGAAAATCCTGGAGGTAATCGATCAGAAGAAGAACAAGGACGATCCTTTCTTCCTGTTCGATATCACTATGCAGAACCATGGCGGATATACCCATAATACGATTGAACAGACGATACAGGTCAATGGCTATGCGGACGATCAGGTGGAGAACTTCCTGTCTCTGGAAAGAAAGAGCGACGATGCCCTTCGCTATCTGATTGAAACGCTCAAGGATTATGATGAACCGACTATGGTTATCATGTTTGGGGATCATTATCCCAACCTGCCGGATTCTTTTACAGAACACATCTCGGGAAAGACAGAACAGCAGCTTTCTCTGGGCGAAAAAATGCATTATTATGCTACGCCTTTCCTGATCTGGGCTAATTATGATCTGCCGGAAGCTGATGACGTCGTAACCAGTACAAATTTCCTTGGGACGCTGGCGCTTTCCCTTTCCGGCTGGAATATGGCAGATTATAATAAATATCTGGAAGATATGATGTATCAGATACCGGCCCTCAACCATATGGGCTATCTGGACAGTACAGGCCTTTACCGTTCCTGGGATGACGCAGCGGAAGAAGACGCAGAGAAGGAGCTCGACTACGAGGATCTCCAGTATAATAATCTGGCAAAGAAATCCACGAGACTTGACTGGTTCTTCGGACCGCCGGGTCAGTAAAAACGGAATCTGTTCTGCTCATTTCTAACAGGACATTCAACAGCAGCAAAAACGATTGCAAGAGAGGAAAGGCAGCTTTTGAACGGCTGCCCCGGGAAGCTACGAGGAGGATTTTAAGAAAAATATGATCGCAGCAAGTAATATTTCACTGAGGGTCGGTAAAAAGGCGCTTTTTGAAAATGTCAACATCAAGTTCACGGAGGGAGACTGTTATGGTGTTATCGGCGCGAACGGTGCCGGAAAATCCACCTTCCTCAAGATCCTGTCCGGACAGCTGGAACCGACTACAGGTGAAGTCATTATTTCTCCGGGACAGCGGCTTTCTTTCCTGGAACAGGACCACTTTAAATATGACGATATGAATGTCATGGACGTTGTCATAAGCGGAAATCAGAGATTGTATGATATCCGCCAGGAGAAGGATGCCCTCTATGCCAAGGAAGACTTCTCTGATGAAGACGGAATCCGTGCCAGCGAACTGGAAGCTGAATTTGCCGAAATGGATGGATGGGATGCGGAGACTAATGCAGAACAGCTTCTGAATGGTCTGGGAATCGGAAATGAATATCACTATGCTCAGATGGGAAGCCTGGAAGGCCCCATCAAGGTAAAAGTTCTTCTGGCAAGAGCCCTGTTCGGAAATCCGGATATTCTGCTCCTTGATGAGCCGACCAACCATCTGGACCTTGACGCTATTGACTGGCTGGAGGAGTTCCTGATTAATTTTGAAAATATTGTGATCGTTGTTTCCCATGACCGCTACTTCCTCAATAAGGTCTGCACCCAGATTGCGGATATAGACTATGGAAAGATTCAGCTTTATGCAGGAAACTATGATTTCTGGTTTGAGTCGAGCCAGCTGATCCTGCAGCAGAGGAAAGAAGCAAATAAGAAAAAAGAAGAGAAGATCAAAGAACTCAAGGAGTTCATTTCCCGCTTCGCTGCAAACGCTTCCAAATCAAAGCAGGCGACTTCCAGAAAGAAGGCCCTGGAAAAAATTGAACTGGACGACATCCGTCCTTCCTCAAGAAAGTATCCTTATATTGATTTCCGTCCCAACCGCGAAATAGGGAACGAAGTCCTGGAGGTCCATGACCTGACCAAAACCGTTGAGGGTGAAAAAGTCCTTGACCATATTTCATTTACTCTTCGGAGGGAAGACAAGGTCGCTTTTGTCGGAGCAAATGAGAAAGCAGTTTCTGTCCTCTTTGATATCCTGTCCGGCAAGACAGAACCTGACGAAGGATATTATAAATGGGGGATTACAACGACAAATGCCTATTTCCCCAAGGACTATACTGATGAATTTGATTCGGATCTGACCATAGCAGAATGGCTTACCCAGTATTCCGAGAACAAAGATACGACCTATGTTCGCGGCTTCCTGGGCCGTATGCTTTTTGCAGGAGATGACGGCATCAAGCGCGTCAAGGTCCTGTCCGGCGGAGAGAAGGTCCGCTGCCTTCTGTCCAAGATGATGATCTCCGGCGCTAATGTACTCCTTCTGGACCAGCCTACCAACCATCTGGATATGGAATCTATTACGGCGCTCAACAACGGTCTGATCAAATTTCCGGGAGTCCTCCTGTTCACGTGCCATGACCATCAGTTCGTAGAATCAACAGCCAACCGCATCATGGAAATTATGGAGGATGGAAGCCTCATCGATAAGGTCACCACCTACGATGAGTATCTGGAGAGCAACGCGGATGCAAGAAAGCGTCATGTCTTTGTTCTTACAGAGGATGATGAGAATGATAATTAATGCGCGAAATCCGTTAGCAGCGCCGGAGCTGCGCCGACAGCGGAACGCAGCATAGGACTTATACGCTTAAAAAGCAGTCCAATCGCGAAGCACAGATCCGCCGGGTGCCGGCACTGTAATGGATGCCTGCTTTAACGATGACAGCGGATTCAGGCAGGATTAGTTTTTCATGAGAGGATAAGCAGGAGGAAGATTTATGGCAGAACCCGCTCTGGTTATTATGGCAGCAGGAATGGGCAGCCGCTATGGCGGTCTCAAACAGATGGACCCAATGGATAAAGAGGGACATCTGATCATTGATTATTCAATCTGCGACGCGATCCGCGCAGGATTTAAGAAGATTGTTTTTATCATTAAAGAAGAAAATGAAGCGATTTTTCGCGAAAAGATCGGAGACAGGATCAGCAAAGAAGCCGACGTATTTTATGCTTTTCAGAAGCTGGAAGACATTCCGGAAGGTTTTCAAATCCCGGAAGGAAGGGTGAAACCGTGGGGAACCGGTCATGCGGTTCTTGCGGCAAGAAAGATTCTGGACGGCCCATTTGCCGTCATCAATTCGGATGACTATTACGGACGGCATGCGTTTCAGCTGATCTATGATTACCTGACCGGACATGAAGACGATGATTTTTATCGTTTTGCCATGGTTGGCTACTATGTAGCCAATACAGTAACGGAAAACGGCTATGTTTCCCGCGGAGTCTGTACAACTGACCGAGAAGGGTTCCTTACCTCTATCACGGAACGCACAAGAATTGAGAAGAGACCGGAAGGGATTGCCTATACCGAAGACGACGGTGCGACGTGGAGCCGACTTGACGATGATACACCGGTATCTATGAATATGTGGGGATTTTCCGAACATTTCCTCGGGGAACTGGAAGTACGCTTTCCGGCATTCCTGGAAAAGGGAATTCGTGAGAATCCGCTTAAATGCGAATATTTCCTGCCTTTTGTCGTAGATGAACTGCTGGAAGAGAAAAAAGCGACTGTTAAAGTCCTGAAGACGCCGGATAAATGGTATGGCGTTACATATAAAGAAGACAAGGCAGCCGTTGTCGCTGCATTTGAAAGAATGAAAAAAGAAGGACTCTATCCGGAGAATTTTTGAAATTGATCGAACAGCTTTATAGATAAAGACGGCCCGGAGAATCATTCCGTACGTGCGCTGCAGCAGTGCGGAGAGATTTTCCGGGCTGTTTTGCCTTGTTATATCAGCAATTTCATAATTGCTTCATAGACCTCGGAACTTTTTTCCTTCCAGTTGGCGGTAAGCGTTTTTGCCGCTGATTCTGTGGGAACAGTCAGATTTAAGCGGATCAGTTCACTGCCGCCTTCTTTGACCGAACATTGTATGCGGTAATCGCCGGAAGGGAGAAGAGTATAATCAGCACTGGTTGAAGAAGCGGTCCGCATTTCAATCCGATGGTCCTGAAGATAGATCCGGATGTCTGTCATGATATCAGCAGACAGGTTTTCAGAAAGGGAGACAAGCGTTTTTTTTCCTTCTTCTGTGATTTCATAGTAGGTAGTACTGCTGTCCTTCCGGGTATGAATCAGCCCCACAGCTTCCATATCGGACAGAATTGTCTGCAGACGGAAATAGTGGACCTGGGCCTTGCCAATCATGAAATCTGAAATCTGGGCATTTGTCAGCTGAAAATCAACATTGTCCAGCATATAGAGAATCATCAGTTTATTCAGGGATGACGCGTTATCCAGCATAGGTAAAAATCCTTCTTTTCCTTTTCTTTTGACCAAACCTATTGTAACACAAGTTTCCCGGGAGTTCGACCAATGATGCAGATTATCAGGAATGGAACCAATAAAAAATGCAGCGGGCAGTGCCGGCGCGGCCCATTAATGAATAAATGCATAAAAATACCGACAATTATACATTCCTACAATTGAGTTTATCCGTAAAAATAGACGGAAATGTAAGAACAACTTGTAATTTTCAAACTGTAGTTTTATACTTTAGCACATAAAAATGCATCATATTTTCGTATGCATACAGGAAAAGGAAGGTGTATAAATATGAAAATGAACAAGATTGCTGCACTTGGCGCTGCTGCGGTTACCGCACTTTCTCTTGCAGGATGCGGAGGAAGTTCTTCTGCAAAGACGGTTACGATGGCAACCTCCCCGGACTTTGCTCCGTGGGAATATATGGATGGTGACAAAGTCGTCGGCATCGATCCTGAAATCGCGCAGGCCATTGCGGATGAGATGGGCGTTACTCTTAAGATTGAAAGCATGTCCTTTGACAGTATTATTCCGGCAGTAGCTTCCGGAAAGGCTGATTTTGGCATGGCAGGATTTACTGTTACGGATGAGAGAAAAGAGCAGGTTGATTTCTCTGATACTTACACGACCTCAATTCAGAAGATTATGGTCCGCAAGGATTCTGATATCAAATCCTATGAAGACCTGGAAGGAAAAACAGTCGCTGTTGAGATGGGTACTACCGGAGCAGCTGATGTAGAAGGAGATACTACTGTCAAGATGACTCCGGATGAGTATAAGACCTATGGCGATGTCATTACAGCACTCAAGACTTCCAAGGTTGATGCTGCTGTTCTTGACAGTCTTCCGGCAGAGCAGTTCGCGGAGCAGAATGATGACCTGACTATTCTTGACGATGAACCTTATGGACAGGAAGCATATGCTGCCGTATTCAAGAAAGGCAGCGACATGACTGAAAAGTACAATGAGGCGCTTAAGAAGCTGACTGACGACGGTACGATTGAAAAGATCATGGACAAGTATATTGGTTCTGAAAATGAAGGAATTGCATCCTCTTCATAAATGAACCTGCTTTTATTTGAAACAGCTTCAGCTTCATAACCGGAATGTGTGCGGCAAAGCTGAAAATGGAATCGCGAAAAAAATAGCTGCACCGGAGAAGATGCGGGAGAGGGGAAAACCTCCTCTCCCGTATTTTAGCACCGGGGTTTCGGCGGTTATCGTGCCTGTAACGCAAAGCGGGTCCTTTCAGGCACGAAGAGACGCCGGAAACCTGAAAAAAATATCTTGCAATGGAGAAAACATGAGTATAAAAGAGCAGTTTATCGCCAACTTTATCACAAAAGACAGATGGCTCATGCTTGTTCAGGGCTTGGGAGAAACGTTTCTGATTACTTTTCTTGCGGTTATCCTGGGATTTGCTATTGGCATGCTGACCGCTGTAATCCGTTCTGCCCATGACCAGACAGGAAAACTGAAGATACCGAACGCCATCGCAGTGATCTATACTACAGTGATCCGCGGCACGCCTACGGTAGTACAGCTTTTGATCATATATTTTGTAATTTTCGGAAGCGTAAATATCAGCAAGACGTTCTGTGCTGTTCTGGCCTTTGGACTCAATTCGGGCGCTTACGTATGTGAGATTGTTCGTTCCGGAATCATGTCCGTTGATATGGGACAGACAGAAGCGGGCAGAAGCCTGGGACTTTCCTATGGAAAAACCATGCGCTACATTATTTTTCCCCAGGCTATTAAGAATGTTCTGCCTGCCCTTGGAAATGAGTTTATAACGCTTTTCAAGGAAACCTCCATTGCAGGTTATATCGGGATGGTAGACCTGACCAGGGCGGGAGATTTGATCAGAGCACAGACATTCTCAGCTTTTATGCCTTTGATCGGTGTTGCACTCATTTACCTGATTTTCGTTGGAATCTTTACAAAGATTCTTGGCATTATTGAAAGGAGTCTCCGCAAGAATGAACGATAAAGAACAGAAGCTGCTGATCCATGTGGAGAACCTGACCAAGACATTCGGCGAACAGGATGAAAAAAAGGAAACAATTCATGCTCTGAAAAATGTATCGCTCGATATTTACGCCGGTGATGTATGCGTGATCATCGGACCTTCAGGTTCCGGAAAATCAACCTTCCTGCGGTCCCTGAACCTGCTGGAAACCCCAACGTCCGGGAAGATCGTTTTTAATGGAATGAACATTCTGGACAAGAAAAATGATATTGATAAGTATCGTCAGAAAATGGGCATGGTCTTCCAGCACTTTAACCTGTTTCCCAATCTGACCATTCTGGGCAACATGACGCTGGCTCCTATTCATGTTCTGCATAAGAGCAAAGAAGAAGCGGAAAAAGATGCCCGAGAGCTGCTGGATCGGGTCGGCCTGGCGGACCGGGCAGACGCTTATCCGGACCAGCTTTCCGGCGGACAGAAGCAGCGTGTCGCAATCATGCGCGCTCTTGCAATGAATCCGGAAGTCATGCTCTTCGATGAGCCTACTTCTGCACTTGATCCGGAAATGGTAGGGGGCGTTCTCGAACTCATGCAGGAGCTTGCAAAAGAAGGAATGACCATGGTCTGCGTAACTCATGAGATCGGCTTTGCCAAAGGCGCGGCTACCCGTATGATCTTTATGGAAGACGGAAGCATCAAGGAAGAAGGGACGCCGGATTCCTTCTTCAATAATCCATCCAATCCGAGGCTCAGGGATTTCTTGAGCAAGGTGTTGTAATTGGCAGCATGCTTTTGACACGCATCTGTTTGGACGCGAATCCAATTATTTCAGCAGAAAATATGCAAGTTCAATAAATGGAAAGGGATTCTGAACTTATTTCGGAATCCCTTCCTTTTTTTACGCGAGCAGCGAGCCGAACGGGTATGCTTGCATACCCACTCGGCGCTTCTGGTCTCCGGTGGAGACCG
>JAXJVN010000139.1:0-12807 GCA_036308545.1 Eubacterium sp.
AGGTGGCAAAGTGACAGGCACCTTGCCACCTCACTTTGTCACCTTCAGCGGGATTTCAATTTCGCAGGCTTCGTAAGCGAATGCCTGGCAAACAAGACGCCAGCCTTCCTGAATCTGCTCTTCGGTCAGATGCATGCGGTCGCCGTTCATGACTTTTAGGTTTCCATCCCTCGAGCGAACAAGACAGTCGCCGCAGCTTCCGTGACCGCCGCAGGGCGTGGAGAGGTGGCAAAGTGCCTGTCACTTTGCCACCTGCAAAAACATTTTGACTTTTTCTATTTGGCTTTCTGCCTGTTTCCTTCCAATCTGATAGACTTCTTCCAGTTTATCCGGATTTTTTTCTGCTTTGCCTACTTCCAGTTTATGGGGTGGACGGATCGTGATGATCTTTCCTTCTGTTTCCTGCTTGTCTATTTCATCCATCTGTTTATTGTATCGAAGATAGCGAATGTCCATTGCATGCGCCAGGGCGGGATATTTTCTCAGTAAAAAATGAATGAGAGGAGCCGCTTTGGATTGTGCCTTGCGATATCCCTTTGGCTGTGTCAGAATGACAATGTCCCGGTCATAGCCTTTGCACTGGAGATAACGCAAAGGGACCGGATCCGTCACACCGCCGTCTAACAGCCGGTGCCCGCTGATTTCGACAATCTTCGATACAATTGGCATAGACGCCGATGCACGCATTTTTTCAATGTCGCTGCTGTCGCCGTTTTTACAAGAGAAATAGACTGTTTTTCCGGTATCTACGTCCGTTGTTCCGACATAAAATTTCATGGGGTTATTCCGGAAGGCTTCAGCATCGAAAGGATCTAGCCGGTTGGGAATCAGACTATAGCAGAATTCCCTGCCATAGAGATTGCCTGTAGTCAGCCAGGATTTGAGGCTGCAGTATCTCGGGTCCCTGCAGTATTTTTTATTATAGCGGATAACCCTGCCAATCTGATTCGACTTGATATTGCAGCCGAAAACCGCACCGGCGGAAATGCCGGCAGCAGCATCGAATGTTATATGATTCTCCATGAGAACATCAATCACACCTGCGGTAAACATACCGCGCATGGCGCCGCCCTCCATTGCCAGACCTGTACGCATTCATTCTCCTTCCTATAAAACCATTCGGATTAAGTAAAAAGTGTCCGGTACAGTGAATCGTTCATACCCACCTTGATATCCTTCACACTCATCCCAGATATCGCATCTTGGATATCGCATTTTGGATATCGCATCTTGGATATCGCATCTTGGATATCGCATCTCGGATATCGCATCTTGGATATCGCATCTCGGATTTCCTTCAAACCCATCCCTCAAAGCCTTGACAGTTAAAAACTCCAGACGTAACATAAAAAATAATATCACATGCAGCTTTCGCTGCAATTAATATTCTTTATATCTTCTGCTTTTCGGTTCTTGCTTGTCTTATTTGTTTTCCACTTCGTTTCTCTTGTTTTTTATCTTTAAGTGTGGCAAAGTGCCTGTCACCTTGCCACCTCCAGAAAGGTCAGCCTATGACTCGATCCCTACGTATTTATTGTTCTAGTGATATTTATCATGTTGTCCTGCGCGGCAACGCGAGAATGGTTATTTTTCAAAAAGAGGCAGATTATGCTATCTTCAAGAAGCAAATATACATTTTTGCAAAACGCTATGATGCCAACATCTATACATACTGTCTGATGAGCAATCATGTGCATATTCTTTTGAAATGTAAGAATATTTCGGAATTTATGCATGACCTCGCCTGGACATACACTGTTATTTATAATAAACGCTACTCTGTGGAAGGGCATCTTTATCAGGGACGATTTTTTAGTTCGCCTGTAGAATCAGAGAGATATTTTCTCAATGCGCTCCGCTATATTCTCCATAACCCGGAGGAGGCTGGTATCTGCCCATGGGAAACATACAAATATAGCAATGCCGGAGAATTTTTGATGCTTCACCCGAAGGAAACGATTTGTTTTATTGCTGAAATGGCAGGAGGTGTTCAGGAACTGCGGAATTTTCTTCGCCAAAAGGATGATGCTGATGCAGCATTATTTTATGAACCAGGAACACGGAGAAAAAAAACAGATGAAGAAGCAATGGAAATCATTAATAGGGTTATACAGCAATGGAATGACACCCATCGCGCTTATGATAATTCATCTATTATCGGAAATCATCCTGCTTCCGAAAATGTCTCCGCAGGTGGTCAATATTCCAAATCCAGTCAGCTGATTACTCTTGTAAATTTGCGGACAGCAGAAGTATCTATTCGCAATGCGGTTCTTCTGAAACTATTAGCACAGGGAATTCCGGCGCGCCAGCTTGCCCGCCTGACAGGAATTGGACGACGCATCATTGACAGCATAGCAAAAAAGCTGAAGGAGGTGGCAAAGTGACAGGCACTTTGCCACCACAGGCGCTTTGCCACCTCACGAAAAAACTGCCCCGAATATGGATTTTGAAATTGAAACCCATATTTGAGACAGTTTTTTGATGCGGCAGCTAACTAAAGGAGCTATTTCGCGTAATCTTCAGGTGGCATTGTGCCTGTCAGGTGGCATTGTGCCTGTCACTTTGCCACCTTACTTTGCTACCTTAGGATCCTGCAGGAGCCCCGCGAAGTCCATCCTCCTGGAGGCGAAGTCTGCCAGGTTGACGCAGGAGTTTCCGATTCGGGTAATAAGTGTCAGGACGGTGTTGTAGCTTGCCGTCATTCCGGAGCTGCATTCGCCTTTTCCTACACGTTTCATATGCTCGGCGCGCAGAGCCTCGTCCTGGGACAGCAGGACTTTTCGGTCGTCCGCCAGCATGGTGTCGTCAATCTGCTTGCCCTGTCCCATGATCTCAATCAGGCGGCTGTACAGCTCCTCGATGTGGGTGAAGGCTTTCTGGATTTCCTTGATCGCGGGCTTGCTGAAGCGCATCTTGGCTCCTGCTGCTTCGTTGTCCGCAATCTGCTTGCAGAGGGCAGTGGAATTGTCCGCGATACGGTCGATATCGTTCAATACGAAAAGCACGCCGGTCGCCTGAGAAGCCTGTTCTTCGGTAAGGGTACCTGCTGCAAAAACAGCAGCGACGTAGTCATTGATCTGCCGTGACAGACTGGATTCGAAGGCAAATTTGCTCTGAAGGTCGGCAAGCTTTTCGGCGGCTTTTCCGGATGTAATGGAAGAGAGAGATGCGAGCATTTCCTTTGCTACGTCCGCGCAGTGCAGAACTTCCTCGCAGACCAGATGCAGGGCAAGTGCCGGCTGATGAATGCTCTGCTCGTCCAGGAACTTGGCACCGGATTCTGCCGCGATCTCTTCCTGGGTCTTGGGCAGGATCTTCATAACAATCTTGACCATGAGTCCGATCAGGATGGTCCAGATAATCGTCATAGTAATATTGAAAGCAGTATGCGCATTCGCAATCTGACGGGAAATAACTTCGACTTCCGGACCCTTGGGCGAAATCGCCTGAATCAGGTGAGCGAAGGGAGTTATGAACCAGATGAAAATCAGGGTACCTGAAATGTTGAAGATACAGTGGGCGGCTGCGGTTCTTTTAGCATTGCGGCTCTGTCCCAGAGAAGCGAGGACGGCGGTGATGGTGGTACCGATGTTATCGCCCAGAAGGATCGGGATAGCGCCGGCCAGACCGATGATAGACGTCGTGGTATCCGGTATTGCCTGTGAAGCAAAATTCTGCAGAACAGCGATGGTAGCAGAAGAAGACTGAACAACCAGGGTCATCAAAGCTCCGACGCCGACTCCCAGGAAGCGGTTGTGAGCAACCTTCCCGATCATATTGACGAAGATGGGGCTGGAAGCCAAAGGCTTCATAACGTCGCCCATGGTCTCAATTCCAAGGAAGAGGAGACCAAAGGAAAAAATCGTCGTGCCGATATATTTGACCTTCTCTTTTTTTGCAAGGAAGGAAATGATGAAGCCGATGAAGATGATCGGGAAAATATAATCGCTGATCTTGAAGGCAATTAGCTGGGCTGTCATGGTCGTACCGATGTTGGCACCGAAGATGATAGAAATTGCCTGAGGCAGGGTCATCAGGCCGGCGGATACAAAACCAATCGCCATAACCGTGGTCGCGGAGGACGACTGCAGGACAGCGGTAACGACTGCACCGGACAGAACACCCAGGATGGGATTTCTGGTCATGGCACCCAGGACTTTTTTCATTTTTTCTCCGGCAGCCTTCTGAAGGCTGTCGCTCATGAGATTCATTCCATACAGGAAGATTGCCAGTCCGCCGATCAGGCCGAACAGGACTTTCAGATTCTCATTCATTTTCTTCTCCTTTATCTCTTGATCACAAAGCCTCTGGCACCAGCCAAAGTGACTGTCACTTTGTGCTGGTTTATTTCACGGAAGGCAGGTCTGCCCAGTCTGTAAGTTCTCCGGTATAGATTTTTTTCAGCTGTGCGGCTGTGATATTATCCAGAGGGTTGTCCTTGCCTGTAATGACTGCGATCCGGTCTCTGGCGATCGTTTCAAAGGTCAGCAGGTCTTTTTCGTAGCTTTTGGGTTTTCGGGAGGACATTCCCAGATCGTATGTTCCTTCCAGGGCGTTACTGATGCCGGTTCCGGAATCGGTGGTTTCTACTGTGATACTGGCGTTTGGGTTCAGCTCCATATAAGCTTTTGCCAGTTCTTCCATGACCGGAGCTTCAGAGGAAGACCCGCCGATCAGGATACTTCCGGATGGCTTGAGCGAAAGAAAAGTATCGGCTTTGCCAACCGCTTCGAACTCTTCGGCAACGATTTCCTGTCCTTTGCCGGTTACGTAGGTGATGAATTCTTTTTCTACATCAGAAAGTTCACCTTTATAGCAGAGATAAAGCTGACGGGTCAGGGGATAGGACTTATCATCGACGGACTTTCCGTTCACCTGCAGTGCTTTCACATCATCTGTGACAGCCTGGCTGGTCAGATAGCCAATGGATGAAGAATCCGATACTGCAGCAAGCATATCCTCTGTGGACTCTGCAACTGTGATGTCTTCAGCTTCCACTGTTATTCCGGTCAGGTCGTCGAAGCTTGCCCGCGTTCCCGAATCTTTCTCACGGGTAACAGCATGGATAGCACCGAGCTTGTCCAGACCTTCGATATTTCCGGTGCTGCTTCCGGAGCAGCCCGCGGCCAGGACGCTGCAGAGCAGAACGGCAGCCAGGCTGGGTAAAATGCTTCTTTTTTTCATGGTTTCCCATCCACCTCCTCATGCAAAAACCAGATCATTCGTCGGCTTTTTCTATGTTTTATGGTAGTAAGAAACCCCTATTCTATCTATCAGAGCAAAATCAAATGAATGTAAAGTCTATATCAAATGAGAGTAATGATTGTAAAAGTTCACAGGATGGCATGGAAATCTTTTCTTTACAAAAACAGGGTAGTAAAATAATGCCTGAAGCAGCTCGAAGGAAGCAGATTCCAGAAAATCGGAGGGGAAAAATGTCGGATTATCTGATCGTTGTGGATATGCAGAAGGATTTTGTGGATGGTGCACTGGGAACCAAAGAAGCCGTCGCAATCGTCCCTGCTGTTGCAGAACGTATAAAAAAAGCCAAAGCAAACGGAGAACGCGTTATTTTCACCCGCGACACCCACCAGGAGAATTATCTGGACACCCAGGAAGGCAAAAATCTTCCGGTCAGGCACTGCATTCAGGGAACAGAGGGCTGGCGCCTGATCCCGGAGGTGAGAGAATTCGTAGACCTTGCCTTCAATAAGCCCACTTTCGGCAGTCCTGCCCTTGGCCGTTATCTGGCTGAGCAGGGCGACGCGGACCGGATTACCCTGATCGGGCTCTGCACGGATATCTGCGTCATTTCCAACGCGCTTCTGATCAAAGCCTTTCTTCCAGAAGTCCCCGTCATTGTGGAACAAGCCTGTTGTGCAGGCGTTACGCCGGAGAGCCATGAAAATGCCCTGAAAGCCATGAAAAGCTGCCAGATCATTATCAAATAGAAAATAATGATTCAATAGAAGATAATGATTCAATAGAAGATAATGATTCAATAGAGGATAATGATTTGAACAGAGAAGTACTGTACCGGACTTATAAAAGCTTGTGAGAGTATCCCCTGCGGATGTATAATTTTTTTGTTCGGTATCATAAAATCTAATAGCCTGTCCCGGACCAAAGGATACAGATCAGCAGTCATCAGATGAATAAAAATCAGAACAAAATCCCAAGGCCTGAAGCAGACTTTAAAGTTTCAGGATGAAAATTCAAAGTGGTGTGGTTATAAACTGGAAGATCAGGAAGGCAATCCGGTGATTCCAGAACGAGGAGCAGCCCGCATGTCAAAGAACAGTGAGAAAAATCTTGAAAAAACGACCACCTTTCCAGAGCTTGGCCGGAGTATTCCAGCCGGTGTTGTAGCCGACGCAGCCGTTGATTCAGTAACCGGCCTTCCCAGCAGTGTGATCTTTCAGCAGGATGTTGCGTCCATGATCCAGGCGATCAAGGATGGCTCTATTCAGGAAAAATGGGACGTACTGTGCTTTGATATCCGCAAGTTCAAGAACTTCAATCAGATGTACGGATTTTCCGCAGGAAACGAACTGCTTCACAATTTGGGATCTGTTATCCGGGACGTGATTGGAACTGACAATGTGACCCGCATTTCCTCGGACCATTTTTACGTTCTGATCGAGGATGAGAGGGCGGAAGAAGCAGGACGTCTGATCCATGAGAAAATGAACGATAACGGCCGTGACAGCGTATCCGTCTGCATGGGTATCTATACGCTGACAGGCCAGGAGGCAGAGGTCGGACTTGCGCTGGACCGTGCCATGTCAGCCGCTGATCAGTCCCACGACGATTACCGGGTCTGGTACCGCCGCTTTGAGAAGCAGATGGAAGAAAAAATGCAGATGGAGGCCTACATCATCAGCCATGTACAGGAGGCTGTCGATAAAGGCTGGATCCGCGTATATTATCAGCCGGTTGTCGGAACACTGTCCGACAAAATTTCTTCAATGGAAGCTCTGTCGCGCTGGATTGACCCCAAATATGGCTTCCTGAGCCCGGCTTCCTTCATTCCGGTCCTGGAAAATTACAGAATCGTGTATCTTGTCGATCTCTACGTACTGGAGTGTGTCTGCCGGGATATCCGGCATGCCATTCATGCTGAACTTCCGGTTCCTTCGGTTTCTGTCAACTTGTCCCGGCATGATCTGGAGGTTCCGGACCTGCATGAGCGTATCAACGATATCATCAGTAAATATAAAATCCCGCACAGCCTGATCCATTTTGAAATCACGGAATCTGCCCTGATCGCCAAGGAAGAGCTGGTTTACCGCCACATTGAACAGTTTCACAAGGAGGGTTTCGAAATCTGGCTGGATGATTTCGGGAGCGGCTATTCCTCACTCAATACCCTTCAGAACTATGATTTCGACTGCGTCAAGATTGATATGTATTTCCTGCGCAGCCAGAATCGCCGTACGCCGCAGATGATGCGGAGCATTGTCGATCTGTCCAAGCGCATCGGGATGCTGACGCTGACAGAAGGCGTCGAGACGAAAGAGCAGCTGGACTTTCTCAAGAGCATTGGCTGCAGCCTGGCCCAGGGTTATTATTTTTCCAAGCCGGTCCCTGTGGAAGAAATTCTTAAGAATCCGAAGCTCATGGATATGGGCGTTGAGACCAACAGGGAAAAAACATTCTACCGCAAGGTCGGCCAGATCAATATTCTCAACAGTTCCAATCCCTTGAGCGGGCAGGATGACGAAAGCGGGATTCCGACCGCAATCCTGGGACTTATGGATGATCGGTATCGTTTCCTCTATACTAATAAGAAAATCCGCCCCATTCTGACACAGGCGCTGAACCTTACCGATGATCAGCTTTACGGGATTAAGCGGATCGAAGACAATACGACGGAGAACAGTGCCAAGAACCTGCTGGGGAAGGCGGAACGCTCCGGCAAGCCGGAAAGCTATGATTTTTTTCAAAATGGACTGACAGGACGCCTGGAAGCCCGTTTTATCACGGAATATATGGGACGGAAGGCCTTTTATATCCGGATTCTTGATCTGGAGAAATTCAGCGGGAAGAAAGAGGACAGGTTTGCCCGCCTGCAGGATCTTTACACTCTTTTCAGTGAAGTTTCGGAAATCGATACGACACGGGACCGCTATATCCATATTTATGGAGAAATGGATGCGGAAGGAATTACAGACTGGATGACGATCCATGAGGTAGGACGCTACTGGGCAAAGACATTTGTTCATCCGGATGACCAGGAGCGCTTCCTTGCTTTCACAGACGGCGATACGATCGAAGAACGTCTGGCCGCGACGCCCGCCGGCATTATCAACACGTTTTTCTATATCAGGAATACGTCCGGTGCTTACGAATGGCGGAGAATGGTAATCTCCCGCCTGGGCATGATCGAGGGGAATATGCGGTATCTGATCGCGGTCGGCCGCAATCTGGTCGGATGGACGCCGGCTTCCATAGAGAAGCTGACCCGGGAAGGGAGACTCCCGGATGATATGGCAGGAGTAAAAGAGTCGGACGACATTCTGCATGAACAGTCGCTGTGGGAGGCCTTGACGACCCAGGAGAAGCTGGGCGTTTTCTGGAAGGATAAGAGGCGGAGGTTTGTAGGCGCGAATGCTGCTTTTCTTCGGTATTACCACCTTACACCCGGCGACATTATTGGCAGAAATGACGAGGACATGGGCTGGCATCCGGATCCGGAAGCCTTCAAGCGTGACGAGGAACGTGTTCTGACAGAAGGCGCTGTTGTGACGGAAGCAGTAACGGAATGCATCGTAGACGGAAAGGTCCGCAAGATCATGGCCTCCAAAGTTCCTGTCTACGAACACGGAAAAATTGCAGGACTTGTCGGTTATTTCGTAGATATTACAAACGCAGAGAAGCTGGTGTCTCTTTATAATAACAATGCTGCCACGGACAGTCTGACCGGGCTTCTGAACATTAACGGCATTCAGGCGGCAGGCGCACTGGCTGAGCAGAACTATGAAGCTGAGGGACGCGACTTTGCCATCTCCATGATAAGCGTCAGCAACTTCCAGAGCTTTGAACGCTCGTTCGGACACCTGAGGAGCATGGAACTGGTGCGCATGATCGGCGAGGCAATCCGGCAGGCGGTTCCGGAAGAAAGCATGATTGGCCACACCTATGGCGGGAGATTTACGGTCCAATATTACTGTAAAGGACAGAACGATGTCTGGGAACAGGAACAGAAGATCGTAGAAGCCATATCCGCCATACGCAGACTTGATGAAGAAACACCCGTCAGCCTTTACTGCGGGATCGGTTCGGCACGCTATTCCGACTATCACGATATGGAAGAAATGATGGCGGAAGCCGACAGAAGGCTGAATCAGGAGAGATAAATTCCGTCACTTGATTCATTTTATAGCCTGATGTTCCGCCAGCCTCGCGAACTCTTTTTTCCTAAGGACCAGATAGGTCGGAATGACCATAGCTGCCGTAATGATCCAGGTGATCACGTATTCTGACATAAGCACCTCGATGGTATGATACCGCTGAAAGACAACGGATACCCAGAAGATCCGGAAGGCGCAGCAGCCCAGCATGGTTTCCAGAGCCGGGATCAGGGAGTGGCCCATACCCCGGAGGCAGCCTCCGCTGATCTCGTAGGAGGAAGTCATCAGTTCAAAGAGCATGATCGCGTACATGCGGATCATGGCATAATGAATGACTTCGGGATCCGTGGTGAAGATATGGATCAGAGGATAGCGGAAAAGGATAAAGAGGATGCTGACGGAAGACGTGCAGATCAGAGCCAGCAGCTCGGAAGTACGGTAAATGCGGCGGCAGCGGTCTGCGTCGCCGGCAGCAAAGTTCTGGCTGGTGAAGGTAACCGCGGTCTGGGCAAAGGCATTTACCACGAAGTAAGCCATGTATTCAAAATTCTGGGCGGCGGTGTTGCCTGCCACGCAGGCAGAACCAAAGCTGTTGATGCCGGACTGGATGACGACGTTGGACAGGGAAAAAACAACTCCCTGCAGTCCGGCAGGCGCGCCGATGGAAATGATCATCTTCAGATCCGTCCGGTTCAGGCAAAGCCTGCGAAGATGCAGGCGGAGAGGCTCCTCCTCATGCATCAGGAAGAAAAGGACCAGTCCTGCTGAAAAAACGTTGGATATAACCGTAGCGATCGCGACGCCGGCGACGCCCAGATGGAAGACGATGACCAGCAGCAGATTGAGAAAAACATTCATGATTCCGGAAGCAATCAGGGCATAGAGAGGCCGCTGGCTGTCACCGTTTGCTCGGAGGATTGCCGAACCGAAATTATAGAGCATGAAAACCGGCATGCCAAGGAAGTAAATACGCAGATAGAGTTCTGCCAGAGGCAGTACGTCTTCCGGTGTGGCAAGCAGCTTCAATACGGCAGGCGCGATCAGAACGCCGACGAAGAGCAGCAGGAAGCCGGAAAGAAGCGCCAGTGTGATCGTAGTATGGACGGCATCCGGAATACGGTCTTTCTTGCCGTTTCCAATCAAGGCAGCAATCCTCACGTTTGCTCCGATCGACAGACCGACGAAGAGGTTGATGATCAGGGAAATCAGAGCGGCGTTGCTGCCGACGGCTGCCATGGCGGCGCTGGAATCGAAGCGACCGACGACCGCCAGGTCCGCGCTGTTGAAAAGCTGCTGCAGGATGCTGGACAGGGCAAGAGGAATTGCGAAGCGGATGATCTTGCCGGTTAAGGGACCGTGCAGCATATCAATGTTGTGGGAAGTGTTCTGTGCCATTAATCAGCAAATCTCCAGTGTTATTCTACCGTCAGGGAATGATAAGCTTGTCCGTCCAGACCTTTCCAGGTGAAGGTTCCGTCTTCCAGGATCATATAGCTGTGGGCGCTGTCTTCTTTGGGGATTGCCACTGAGCCGGGATTTAGATAGAGGTTATCCTGACCGAATTCTTTCCATGCAGGGACGTGGGTATGGCCGTGCAGGAGGATATCGCCGGGGCAGAGGGGAGGCGGTGTCTGCATGTTGTGGTGGTGGCCGTGGGTCAGATAAATCAGGTGCTTTCCGACCGGAAGGATGGCGTAATCTGCCATGACCGGAAACTCCAGGACCATCTGATCGACTTCCGCTTCGCAGTTGCCGCGGACGCAGAGAATCCAATCTTTATACCCGTTAAGCATTGTAATGACCTTCTTGGGCGCGTAATCCCGGGGCAGGTCATTGCGGGGACCGTGATAGAGCAGGTCACCCAGAAGAATCATGCGGTCTGCCTTTTCTCTTTCCCAGGCATCCAGCATTTTTTTGCAGTAATATGCAGATCCGTGTATATCAGAAGCGATAAAAAATTTCATGGAATAAGTTTCCTTTCTCAAAAAAGCTTCAGTAAGAAATCGAGCAGGAAGTAATTGCACTTCCTACTCGATTTTTTTACTCATGGTATTTGTTTATGCGTCAATATCTGCAGCAGCTCCGGCGTCGATGGCACTGCGCATATCGGATTGGAGCGCTTTGCCAGTATTTCCTATCCGCTTTGCACGTGCCTGGTCGAGATCCGGAATGATCTCCACATAGTACTGGTCGAATTTTCCATCCAGCCGTTTCTGGATATTCTCTGTGATCAGCTTCATGTGATTGACGTGCAGAAGCTCGGACTGACTTTTGAAATAAACCTCAATCCAGGTCTTCCTGCCGGTCTGGACCGTTTCCAGGAAGGTGACGTGACAGCCGAAATGGGACAGCTCTTCCTCTGCAATTTTACGGATTCCGTCCGCTTGGTCTTTCGGTGCCGCAAAAAGGAGCAGCTCTCGCACATTGCGGTAAATTTCACAGCAGGGTTCGACCAGAAGAACGCAGGTCATGACAATTGCGATGACCGGATCCAGATAGGGAACCAGAAAGGCAAGGCTACTGTGCTTCAGCGGGAATTCCAGGAAAAAGGCTGCAGCGATCCCGATACTGGATATGATATCGAAGCGCCAGGCATAGAGCTCATCCCGGATGATATCCGAACAGTAGCGGCGGCTGTAAGCCTTCAGGATCAGATAGAGGATCAGGCAGAAAACCAGAACGCCAAGTTCGAAGGAGATGACCTCCGATGCCTTTACGGTATGCCCTCCTTCCTGAATGACAAGGATATTTTCCCGGATCTGGCTGATGCAGATTCCAATCAGGATCGTATATTTCACGATGATGAAGAGGGATTCATACTGCCCGTAACCGTAAGGGTGTTTTTCCGATTCTTTCCGATAGAGGAAGGGCACCAGGATCAGGAAAGGTCCGACTAGAATCAGGTCCATGCTGTCGAAGATACAGTCCATAAGGACCGCATTGGACCGGATGATCAGCCACGAAATGATTTCCGCAGCTAAAATCGCGGCGCTTCCGATGAAAGAACACCGCATTACTTTACTTTCAACGCTTAATTTTTTCTTACTGTCTGCCGTCATATGGCATCCGGTCCGCCTCCGGATTGAAAAACTCCTTTTCTCTGCATCTCCAGAGGTCCGCCCCGCCTATAGACGGATGCTTAGAAAGCAGGCGGTTTCAGCAGAACCTAAGAGATTTGTTTCATTCCGTGCTTATTATAGAAGCGTGTTTCGGGCGGCGTCAATTCCCTAAAAGGCCGCTATCCCTGAATTTTTTTGTCTTTTTTCGGATACTTAAGAGGATCGAGGTGGTAAATGTGAGTTTATCGAAGCGATAATGAGCAGGATTTAGAGCATTGCCCTAATGGGGGCGCTCTCGCTTTTTCGCCTTCGCAACGGTACATAAGGGTGCAGCACCTGCAAGCAGGCACTGCGCCCTAAGTACCGGCGAGGCTCAAAACCCCATACGGGCA
>JAXJVN010000140.1:0-2220 GCA_036308545.1 Eubacterium sp.
ATATGATACTGGAGCGAATAGACATATCCGCGACCATATGATAATCCGCTTTCATTGATATTATAAATACTCTTTTCCATGTATCTACTATATCATATGTATTTAGGAACCGCAAGATAAATCGAATATATGTTCTGTTTATGACGATATATTGCCGCCCTGCTTTTCTAATGAGTACTCTGATCGTATCAGCTCTTGTCAGGGATCACCTGCTCCGGAACATTATGTCTGACAATGGATCCGTCTTTCTCGATCCGGGATCCTTACGGAGAAAAAATGGCAGCCGGTTACGGCAGTTCGAACATTCCCTTATATTGGGAAATAAAAGCCAGCTGACTCATGACTGAAGTCACAAGAATGCGCTGGCTAATCTTTCAAGCGCTTGAGAAGACAGGAAATGGTTCTGAGGAGGAGACAGAGGACGGTTCAGTGTCTCCTTTGGGAACAGGAGACACAGAACCGTCCCCTGTCTCCTCCAGGCCTTCCCAAAAACAAGACCTCCGCACAGTGACGGAGGTCCCTGATCAGATTTCAAATTCTCAAACAGCTTCTGTCATCATAGACAGCAGCTGCCGCCGCTGTCCTGAATCCTGTTATCGCTTCTATAATCCATACTTACGCACTCTTTGTCATTCCGGCAGTTCTCTCGATGACGTCATAAGCCATCTCCAGCGCCTTCATATTCCCGTCTACGACCTCAGGCTTCCTGGCAAATTTATGCAGGAAGGAGGCACGCATCTCGTGCAGGAAGTCATCTTTTTTCATGACTCCGCTGACCGCAGCCGCGGCTGCCAGCATGGGGGTATTGGGGAAGTTCTTTCCCAGGGTCTCCTCGGAGATCGAACGGGCGTCAACCGTGTAAACCGCGCCTTTGTAGCCCCTGAGCAGGGGACGGATTTCCTCTGCAGACCTGGGCGTATTGACAATGATGGCGCCGTCGCGCTTTAGGCCGTCAGTTACATGGACCGAATGGAGAAGTGTCTCATCCACTACCACGACGAAATCAGGATCGTAAATATTGGAATGCACGCGGATGGGATTCCGGCTGATCCGGTTGAAAGCTGTAATCGGAGCGCCCATGCGCTCCGGGCCGTACTCGGGAAATCCCTGCACGTGCGCCCCGGTTTTGAAAGCTACATCCGCCAGCAGCAGTGCCGCAGTCTTGGCACCCTGTCCGCCTCTTCCATGCCACCTGATTTCGAGTGTGTTGTTCATGACTGAAAATCCTGCCTTTCCTGATACTGCTAAAACGCGCAGGACTGAACGTCCTGTTTTTCGCTTTACTTGAAATTCTTTTCGCCTGCCTCCATTTTATAGTGAATTTTATTCACTTTCGGTGTGAATTATTCTAAATGAAACAGACGACAAAAGTCATTATACGCCTTTTTGAGTGAATGTAAATAATTTCAGAGATGAATCTTTTTCATCGCATTCGCCGGGAAAATGAATCTGTTTTGAAAATTGTATACAGAATAATAGTTATTAGCTTCCAGTATTTCGAATTGTTACGGATTTGGTCGGGAAGCAATGCTCCATGCGTTGACATGCTGTGCAAATCAAGTTATCATATCTATACTCCTTTAGGAGTATAGATATGATAACAATAGGACCGGCATGACTCTTTATGTCAAATAAATATATCGTACAAGGGAAGAAGATGAGTTCTGAAAACAGAGCATTAACCGTATATCACGGTTCAGAAAAAATAATTGCATCCCCCTTTTTTGGCGGAAGTAAAGATAACAATGACTACGGAAACGGTTTCTACTGTTCGGAAAATGCAGACCTGGCAAGAGAATGGAGTGTTGACGAGAACCGGGACGGATTCCTGAACAGCTACGAACTGGATCTGTCAGGATTGCAGATTTTATATCTAAATGGAGGCGGCTACTGCATCCTGCACTGGCTAGCCATCCTTTTGGAAAACCGGCGCTTCCAGCTCACTGCCCCTCTTCCCAGGGAAGCACGGCGATACCTGTTGACCCGCTTTCATGTTCCATACCGGGATGCAGATATCATCGTGGGATACCGGGCTGATGACAGTTATTTTTCATTCGCCGCGGATTTTTTGAATGGGACGATCTCTCTTGCCCAGCTGGAAGAGGCTATGTATCTTGGAAAGCTCGGAGAACAGATTGTACTTAAGAGCGAAAAGAGTTACCGGCAGATACGTTTTCTCGATTACGAACCGGTGGATGCTTCAATATGGTATCCAAAGAG
>JAXJVN010000141.1:0-29111 GCA_036308545.1 Eubacterium sp.
AATGACTTATTGGCACGCCCCGATATGAGGAAGAAGTGGGGCAGGGGCCCCGCGAATTCCGAATATCAGGGCAGATTGTGGGAGCGTGAAACGCGGAACAATCTGGTATCATACTTTTGGCACATATATCATTTTTATTAGGGCCTAACACATGTCTGATTTTTCCGGAAATAAAAATAAAGCAAGGGCCGCCCATGAAGCGGGCAGAGATGATCTCAGCACCCGCTTCGGCCTGGTCCGGCACTTTCTTAAAGGCAGCCTCTGTCTCTTTGTCATGTCCGTGATTTCTGCCATGATCATGCAGATTCTGACCCTCATGATTCCTCAGGTCATGCGTGATTCTATCGACCGACTAAATAAAGGTGCCAATCTGAAAGCTGCGGGCATCTCCATCATCGGGCTGGCTCTTCTGGCGGTTCTTTTCCGCTACGGGCGCATATACCTGAATGAGCGGGCTGCCCAGACCATGATGCGGACCATGCGGAACGAGCTGCACGAAAGGCTGGGACACCTGCCTCTTTCCTGGTTTAATGAAAACTCGACCGGTGATATCATTCAGCGCTGTACCAACGACACAGACCGGATTGGAACCTTTGTGTCCCAGCAGCTGACCGAGGTGATCCGAATCGTCATCCTGGTCGTTTTTTCCTTTGTCTTCATGTTCCGCATGAATACGGCCCTATCCCTTGTCGCCCTTCTGACCTTTCCGGTCATTATCGGCTATTCCCTCTTCTTCCATTCCCGCATTGGAAGCCACTTTCTCAAATGCGACGAAGAAGAAGGAACCCTGTCGACCATTGCCCAGGAAAATCTGACCGGCATACGGGTCGTTCATGCCTTTGGCCGTGAAAAAACCGAACAGGACCGTTTCGAGCGTCAGAACCGGATTTACACGGATTCCTGGATGGACCTGATGAAGCTGCTCTCCCTCTTCTGGGGATCCGGCGACCTCCTGTCCGGCATCCAGGTCATGCTGATGATCACGGTCGGCGCCTGGCTCTGTGTCCGGGGAAAAATGACCGCCGGAGAATACATCGCCTTTCTGTCCTATAACTCCATGATGGTCTGGCCCGTCCGTTCCCTGGGCAGGATCATAGCCGAAATGTCAAAGGCCGGCGTTTCCATAGACCGTATCGGTTACATCATTCGTTCCATCCCGGAACCGGACTGCTTCTCCCCTTCAAATATCGGCGAGAACAGTATGAAAAAAGTCGAAGCGATAAAAACGAGCTCGAGTCCCTTCGCGAAAAAAGAACCGGATGCCGTGACAGAGAAAGAGCCGGATACCGTCATGAAAGGCGACATCGTCTTCGACCATGTCTCTTTTTCTTATGAGAAAGCCCCGGTTGTAAAGGACATTTCCTTCACAATCCGTGGCGGAAGCACCGTCGGTATTCTGGGTCCGACCGGCTGCGGAAAATCGACGCTGATGCTTCTTCTGGACCGGCTCTATGAACCGGACGAGGACGGCGGGAGCATCTACATCGGCGGCAGGGATATCCGCAGCTTCGCCCCTTCGGATCTGCGGCGCAGGATTGGCATGGTCCTTCAGGAGCCCTATCTCTTCTCCCGCACAATCTCCGAAAACATCGCTATTGCCAGTCCGGACATTAATATGCGCGAGATCCGCCATGCCGCCGGAACGGCAGCTCTGGATCAGACCATTCTCTCCTTCGAAAGCGGCTACGACACAATCGTAGGAGAACGGGGCGTCACGCTTTCAGGCGGTCAGAAACAGCGGACAGCAATCGCGCGCATGCTGACCCGCAAAACTCCGATCATGGTTTTTGACGATTCTCTTTCCGCTGTAGATGCTGAAACGGACCGCCAAATCCGATCTGCCCTTCGAAAAGAAACCGGTAATGCTACCGTAATCCTCATTTCCCACCGGATTACAACGCTGCTGGACTCCGACCGGATTCTGGTCATGGACCGGGGACGGATTACAGAACAGGGAACCCCGGACGAGCTTTACCGGAAGAACGGGGCATACCGCCGCATTTATGACCTGCAGCTTGGTGGAAAGGAGGGTTCGTCATGAGCGAAAAAGAAAAGGGTGGAAAGGGAAATGCAAAATCCGGCAAAGGGACTGCTGTGCCCCGCCTGCCTTACTTCGGTCTGCCCGCTCTTGCGCCTTATATAAAGCCTTACCGGGCAATCTTTGTCTCTATGCTGGCAACCAATATAGGAGTAGGAGTTTTTGACATTATCCTCCCCCTCTTCCAGCGCTATGCCCTGGACCATTTCGTTACCGCCGGCACGCTTTCGGGGATGCCGCGTTTTGTGCTGACTTATCTGCTCTTTCTTCTTGCCCAGGTCATTGTCAATATGATTTCGGCATACAACTGCGGCCAGATTGAAATGTATACCGGCCGCGATATGAAAAATGCGGCTTTTGACCATCTGCAGACCCTGTCTCTGGCGTATTTTAACGAGAATTCCGTCGGTTATATCCATGCCCGGGTCATGAATGATACGGACAAGATTGCCGCAGTCGTCAGCTGGTACTTATCAGATGCCCTCTGGAACATCAGCTTTATCATAGGTTCTCTGGCCGTCATGGCAGCAATCAGCTTCCGTCTTGCCTTCATCGTCATGATTCTGGTCCCGGTCATCACCCTGACAGCCGCTTACTTTCAGAAAAAACTGGTGGACCTCGGCAGGATCGCCCGCGATATCAACGCAAAGATTTCAGGAGCATGGAATGAGGATATCGGCGGTGCTGCAACAATTAAAACACTGGTCATTGAAGACCGCATGCAGAAGGATTTTGAAGAGACAAACAATAAGATGTGGAAGGTCAGCGTGCGGACCGGACACGTCAAGGCCATGTTCGTCAACCTGATCACCTTCAGCGGAACCTTAGCCCTGGCCCTGGTACTCTGGCAGGGAGGTCTCATGACAAGATCCGGCATCATTCTTCTGGGAACCCTTTCTGTCTTCATGACTTACGCTCTGCAGATGATGGACCCGATTGAACGTCTGGTTGATGATATTGCCAACTTCATACAGATGCAGGTCAATGTTGAACGCTTCACCCGCCTAATGAAGACAGAATCAAGAATAACAGACCGTCCGGACGTCACCCAAAAATACGGCGATGCTTTTCATCCTAAAAAAGAAAACTGGGAAGAACTGCACGGAGATATTGAATTTCAGGATATCTCCTTCCATTACGACGACAGTCCGGAACTCGTACTTTCTCATTTCAATCTGAAAGTACCTCAAGGAACCGCCGTGGCAATCGTAGGAGAAACCGGAGCCGGAAAATCCACCCTGGTCAACCTGCTTTGCCGCTTCTTCGAGCCAACCGAAGGAAGGATTCTCATCGACGGAGTCGATGAACGCGAAAGGTCCCAGCTCTGGCTGCATTCCAATATCGGCTATGTCCTGCAGACGCCGCATCTTTTTTCCGGAACCATCCGTGAAAATATGCTCTATGGAAACGAAAATGCCGGCGACCGGGAGATTCTGGAAGCCATCCACGCTGCCTGCGCGGACGAAATTCTGAATAAATATCTGCGTGAACAGGAATTAGAAACCGGTAAAAAGCAGCCGCCTGAAGCGGCTCTTGATATGGAAGTCGGAGAAAATGGGGACCGCCTGTCCACCGGCGAAAAGCAGCTGCTGTCTATCGCTCGCGCAATCCTGGTGCACCCCAGGATTTTCGTCCTGGACGAAGCGACCAGCTCTGTCGATACCGAAACCGAAAAGCTGATCCAGCAGGCAATATCGGCCGTCATGAAATGCCGAACTTCCTTCCTGATCGCACATCGCCTGTCTACCATTAGAGAGGCAGACCTGATTCTGGCAGTCAGGGACGGGAAAATTGTGGAACAGGGAAGCCACGAAGAGCTGATGCGGAAAAAGGGATACTACTGGGGTCTCTATACCAGACAGCTGACTGTGCTTCCATGATCAGCCCCTTCTTACTAATCCATCCCATCCACTCCGGATAGCGTTTTGGAAACTTTTCGATACTTATTTTCCGAAGTGCTCTGCAGCATCCTTCATTTTCTGTACGAATTCCATGGTCCCGACATAGCCTTTCCCGTCCCGTACTGCCATATAGCGTACCAGGACCGGCTGTCCTTCCTTAACCATCCAGATATCAACGGAATCCTTTCCTCCCTTGAGGTCTTTGATCACCTGCCTGGTCATGGCTTCATATTTCGGCGGATGGCAGGTATAGACGCTGCGGTCCAGAGCCGTATCCGGACGCTTAAAGAGTTTTTCTTCCTTCCCGCTGTTGAAGAAGCGGTTGATGTCCTGATCGTCGATAAACGTAATTTCCGCCGGGATTGTATTCAGGATTGCCGCAATCTGTCTGGGAGTCAGATGCCCGCCGGGCAGAACGACCTCCTGATCGGAAATCTCTGCTTTTTTTGCTTCCTGTTCTTTTTTCTCAAAAGCCTCCCCTTCCGGCCAGATCTTTAGGCCATCCAGCATAGTCGGACGGTACTGTTTGAGTTCGTGATAGATATGGTACCATTCTTCGTCTGTGAAAAACTGCACGCAGATTGGCAGAAGGATGTTGTTCTCTTTATAGATCATCTCATCCGCTCGGGTAAGAACGGCATTCAGACGGTTCCGCCAATCCTTGCCCAGACTCTCCTGCCCGGCAGCCTCCCTCTTCAGTGCGGAAAGTTCATCACGGATTTCATCGTCAACGCCCCACATGACATCTGAGGGGCCGGAGACGTTGTATCGGGTTTTCAGGACCGGATAGATCAGGTCTCCCTTCTTGGCATAGTGACGGACAACCGACCTTACGGTATCCAGTTCTGCCAGCATTTCTTCTTTCCCCGTTCCTGAAAGATCTGTCCCTTCCGCTTCCGCTTCTGCCAGCATGTGCCGGATTTTTTTGATTTCTTCCGCGACGAGTTTGTTCTCATGGACCAGCGTGTAGACCGGATGGCCCATGACGACCGAAAGCTGCTGCATTTTACTCTTTGCCTGCTCGCGTGCTGCACGGCCGGCAGGCTGTCCTTCTTTCTCTTTCTTTACAGTCTGCTTCATTGCTTCTGCGGCAATCGATGCTGTTCCGGAGGGCTGTCCTTTCAGTGACGCGTTTACTGCTTCTTCCTCATTGGCGATACGCTCCTCTCTGGTCGCTCCATGAAAAAGTGCCGAATGTACGTCACAAAGCTTCTGCACCTCAGAAACCGGCATGCCGGACTGGATCAGCTTCTGCTCAGCATTGGCAATTTCCAGGGCGTCAACGTCTTTAAAATTTTCTACGAAATCACCGCGGACCGTTTCAAGGTCTTCTCCCTGAGAAAGCCTTCTTACATAGCTTTCCAGAAGGTCATTGCGTTTTTCCTCTTCTGCTTGTTTCAGCTTTGCTTCCTCCGTCAGACCGGCAGCTGTCTTGCTGAAGAGATCATCTGCCGCTCCGTTCCCAAACCTGGCAAGATAATCTTCCGGCTGAGCTGCCTGTGTTTCCTTCCCTTCCGTATTCTTTCCCTTCCGATTCTTTCCTTCCGCTGCTTCTGCTTCCGGCTGCTTCCTCTCCGGTTCATCATCCTTTTCTAATCCGATAGCCTCAAATCCGTTTTTTTCAAATGCAGAAAGGATTTCCCGCATATCGATTCCCTTCATGACCGCTCCTTTTGGAATCGTCATGACACGGCCGATCGTATTCAGCCTGACCGGATTCAAGATGTCCTTGAAGCCCAGATCCGCCATGATACCCTTCAGTTCAGGATATTCTTTTACAAGCTCATATACTGTTTTTGACAAGTCAATGCTCTTTGCCATGATTAGCCTTCCTTTCTTGGAATTTTTCCTATCTGCGGCACAGAATAGTTTCTGTGTGATGCTTATCGATTTACAAAAGTTATTATACACTAACTTTTGTGCAAAATATGTTGCCTGGACAACATGTCAATGGGCTAAAGCGGGACGGTAAAGGTGACGCCTTACTTTTCCACTCTACAGGTACCTTTTCACTTCGCTCCGGCTGATAAGCAGAACGCCGCCGGCCAGGCAGCCGACGGCGTTCTGTTTATCACAGGAGCCAATATGCCTGTCACTTTGGTTCCCCTACAAATTCTTTCAGCTGTTCTACGACGTCGCTGATGTCTTCTTCCTTGTAGCCGTGAACGGCAAGAGCTTCCCCAAGGGTTTCCCCGTTTGCTGCCTCGCAGGAGATGCAGTGCATGCCCATGCCCATGAGAATATGCTCCATATAGGGGCTCATGGCAAGCAGGTCCGTAATCATCGTATCTTTTGTGATTTCCATGATTTTCTTCCTTATTTACCTTTTTTCCTGTCAGTCTGTAATATCTTCTATATCGTAGCTGATTTTGAAGCCGTTATCGCTCTTGTTCCAGTTATCCAGGATTCTTTCCATGGCAATCTTCCCGTTTTCCGTGGAAGTATTCATGAGCATGATCAGGTACTGCGTACTGCTGGCCTTTGCCATGGCATCGGATTTCCGCAAGGTTTCCGCGACAGTCATTTCCAGCTCCTGTTCTGCTTGAAGAATGCTGTTTCCGTCCTCTGCATCTTCCTTTTTCTCTATCGTTACGATAGCAACCTGAACCGGGATCTTATTTCTCTCACTGTTGCGAGCCATAAAGCGGCTGAGCTTGCGAAAATCATCATAGCCAACCTCATAGGTACGGCTGGTTTCCTGTTCTTCTTTAAAATCTTCCTTGACTTTGATCAGGCTGGTAATGTAGGAATCTATGTCAAAGTCATTGAGGCTGCTGGCATTTCCCTGGTAAAAATAGTATCCGCTTCTGCCGCTCTGCTTGATTTGATAGAGAGCCTTATCAGAATTTCTCAAGAGCATCTGGAAATCGTTTCCGTCTTCCGGTGCCAGAGCCACACCGATAGAAACGGAAAATTTCGCGTCCATTCTGTCATCCAGCACTTCTCTGCCCATACGTTCCGTTGCCCGGATGATCTTGCGGCAGCGTTCCGCCAGAAGCCCGACTTCCGTAAAGTGGTCGTAATAGACCAGAAATCCATCTCCGCCATAACGGCAGATGATGTCCTGCTCTCTGGTATGGGAGCGAAGAATTTTCGCAAAGCTGACCAGAATGCTGTCGCCCGTTTTATGACCATAAGTATCGTTGACCAGCTTGAAATGGTCCAGGTCCATGATAAGGAAGCCGCCGCCTCTCTCATCCCGGATCAGTTCTTCAATCTTTGTTTCCCCTGCTCTTCTGTTATAGACACCGGTCAGTGAATCATGGTCCGCCTCATACTCCAGTTTATTTTTTGCGTCCAACGATATAGTAACATGAGCCATGGCTATTCTCCTTAAATGATTCTCAGGCAAGCCGTCATTTCTGTTACAGAAAAGTCCCGATAAAACTTTTCTTATACTATCACAAGAGCAGAGTCTATGCCTAGCTTTTTATATCTTTCTGACAATAAAAAAACTATGAAGAGTGACTTGCCTAAAAAGGCAGTCAGAAAGAAAGCCGGGTACCATGAGATATGGTATCCGGCTTTCTGAACGCCTGTTTCCTCTTTGTTTTTGTAAGCTTATGCAATTCCGACTACCTTGTAGTCCTGGTCTTCAACTGCTTTCTTCAAGGTATCATCTGCCACTTCTGCTGCAAGCTCTACGACAGCAGTTCCCTTTTCATGGCTGACGTCGGCATTCTTTACGCCTGCGACTCCTTCGAGGGCTTTCTTTACCCTTGCCTCACAGTGTCCGCACATCATTCCTTCAATCGTAAGTGTTTTTGTCATTTCTTTGTCCTCCTTGATGACATTTGCGGCTTCGCCGCTGCTTATAGAATTTTCTTCAGCCTTCCGGATATTTTCTTTTACCTGTTCATCATTGCCTTTTTCCCGGTTTTCGTCAAGAGGCTGTCCGGCTGTATTATAAAGCCTGGCGCTTCCATCTCCTGCAAGCGTATTTTTTCCCGGTCTGTCCTGCCGGGTGCTGCGAATCCGGAACAAATTAAGACGAAGGGCATTCAAGCAGACCGTCACGGATGAAAAGCTCATGGCAATTGCACCGACAACCGGTTTCATCTCAAAATTCCAGCCGAACAGGGTCTGGTAAAGACCGATTGCCAGCGGAATACAGATCACATTGTAGAAGAAAGCCCAGAAGAGATTTTCATGAATATTGCGGATCGTCACCCGGCTCATGCGGATGGCTGCCGGTACGTCGTCAAGCCTGCTCTTCATAAGGACAACGTCCGCTGCATCAATGGCTACGTCCGCCCCTGCTCCGATTGCAATACCCGTGTCTGCCTGTGTCAGAGCCGGCGCGTCATTGATGCCGTCTCCGACCATGGCAACCTTGCCCTGTTTCTGCAGGCGTTTGATCACACTCTGCTTATCACCGGGAAGAACGTCAGCGATAACTTCATCGACACCGGCTGCTTTTCCTACCGCTTTCGCGGTCCGCGCATTATCACCGGTCAGCATGATAACCTTGATGCCCATATTCCTCAGCTGACAGATTGCGGCAGGACTTTCCTCCTTCATGGTATCCGCAACGGCAATGATACCCAGAAGTTTTTCTCCTTTCGTAAAGAAAAGAGGTGTTTTCCCATCTTCAGCCAGCCTGTCCGCCTGTTCTGCCATAGCTGGGGAAATCTGTACTTTGGATGCAATAAACTTTCGGCTTCCTCCAAAGATTTCTTCTCCCTTGTAAATGCCGGTCAGTCCGTTTCCGGGAAGAGCACGAAAGGCTTCCGCCCGGTCCGGTTCCATCTGTCTTGCATCGCAGTATGCCGTAACGGCTTTCGCCAGCGGATGTTCGCTTTTCGCCTCAAGGGCATATGCCGTCCCTACCAGTTCTTCCTTGGAAAAACCATCTGCCGGGATGATATCCGTTACCTCGGGAGTGCCTTTGGTAATGGTTCCGGTTTTATCCAGAGCAACGATTTCTGTTCTTCCTGCACCTTCCAGTGAAGCTGCTGTGCGGTAGAGGATACCGTTCCTCGCCCCCTTGCCGTTTCCTACCATAATAGCGACCGGTGTCGCAAGTCCCAGTGCACAGGGGCAGCTGATAACCAGTACAGAAATGGCATGGGTCAGGGCTGTTCCGAATCCCGCTCCGGCAAGGAGCCAGCCGGCAAGAGTCACAGCTGCAATCCCAATAACAGCCGGTACGAAAACGGAAGATACCTTGTCTGCAATCCTGGCAATCGGAGCCTTCGTCGACGCAGCGTCCGATACCATCTGAATAATCTGCGAAAGGGTTGTATCTTCTCCTACACGGGTCGCTCTTGCCTTGATAAAACCGGACTGATTAACCGTTGCGGCTGAAATCATATCCCCTGCAGTCTTATCTACCGGAATGCTCTCCCCTGTAAGTGCTGCCTCATTCACGGCAGTCTCGCCCTCTGTGATAATGCCGTCAACAGGAATGTTTTCACCCGGACGTACAATGAAAATGTCTCCTGTTGCGACCTCGTCAATGCCGACCTGTACTTCTTTGCCGTCCCGTTCAACGACGGCAGTTTTGGGAGCCAGTTTCATCAGGCTCTTGAGCGCATCCGTCGTACGTCCCTTGGAATAAGCCTCTAATGTCTTTCCAATGGTAATGAGACAGGGAATCATGGCTGCGCTTTCGAACCAGATGTGCTTCATGGCAAGCTCATGGACCGTCTCCATATCGCCGTTCCCCATAGCATAAGCCATCAGAAAGAGGGCGGCCAGGCTGTAGCCGAAGGAAGCAGATGAGCCAAGTGCTACCAGGGTATCCATGTTCGTGCTCTTATGGATCAGGGCGCCGAACCCCTGCGTAAAAAATTTACGGTTGATTCCCAAAATGACCAGAGTCAGCAGCATCTGCCAGATTCCCATGCAAACGTGATTCTCCAGAAAAGCCGGAACCGGAAAGCCCCACATCATGTGGCCCATGGAAAAATACATGAGAAAAGCAAGAACAATCAGAGACACTGTCAGACGCTTTACCATCTTCGGTGTTTCCTTATCTCTCAGAGCTTCCTCCTGGGCAGCCAGCTTCTGGGATGCCGTAAGAGTATCCTGTTTCAGCTCATTCATGGGCGAGGCACCATAGCCTGCGTCTTCAACCGCTTTGATGATCTCCTGCGGTGCAGCGGTGCCTTCCACTGCCATGGAGTTTGTCAGCAGGCTGACGCTGACAGACGATACGCCGTCCACTTTGGAAACGGCTTTTTCCACATGCGCCTGGCAGGCTGCACAGCTCATACCGGTAACCGCGTATTTATCCATTCTTAAGTCATCCTTTCTGCTTTTCAAAGCCTTATCCGGAAAAAATCAGGTCCCGAAAAAATCTGGTTCCTGCCCTTCCGAAAATAAAAACAAGTATTCTGCAAGGAGAGGGTTATTTCATCAGCTTCTGCGTAACCTTGACCAGTTCGTCGATCGTCGCGTCATTGCCTTCCCTGATATCGTCCGCGACACAGCCCCGGATATGCCTTGCCAGAAGCTCCTTGTTGAAGCTGTTGATGGCAGAGCTGACAGCGGAAGCCTGCATGAGGATATCCGGGCAATAAGCATCGCTCTCGACCATCTTCTCCAGTCCCCGGATCTGGCCTTCTATTCTTTTCAGGCGGTTCATCAGAAGTTTTTTCTCTTTTTCCGTTCTTTCCTTGCTTTCGTGTACGCCCTTGCCGCAGCAGGCGGGGCATCCCATTTCTACTTCTGCCATATCCGTTTCCTTTCTCAGGTCTGACTGAGGTTATAAAGGACTATCTCTTTACTGCAAATATAAAATATACCCCACCCAGGTATATGTCAAGTATTTTTTATATACCCCTATAGTGTATTTTTATTCGTGACAGCAGATTCGGCTCACGCCGCAGGCGCACCCGTTCGGCTCGCTGCCCGCATAAAAAAAACAGCCAGAAGGGACAGGCAGTATAAAGTGTCCGGCACTTTATGCTGCCTGTCCCTTCTGGCTGTTCTATTCATGCTGTTATATCCTGTATTTCGTAGCTGATTTTGTAACCGCTATTATTCTTGTTCCACCTGTCCAGAACACGTTCCATAGCAATCCTGCCGTTCTCGGTTGACGTATTCATGAGGAGAATCAGATATTGGGTGCTGTTAGCCCTGGCCATGGCATCCGAATTACGCAGCGTTTCTGAAACGGTCATCTCCAGGATCTGTTCTGCCATAAGGATATTAGAGCCTTCCTCCGCCTGGTCTGTTTTCTCAATAGAGACAATTGCCATCTGTACCGGAATCTTATTCCTTACGCTGTTGCGCGCCATAAAGCGGCTCAGCTTGCGGAAGTCGTCGTAACCAATCTCATAGGTTCCTTTGCTGTCTTTTTCTTCCTTAAATTCTTCTTTTACCTTAATGAGATTTGTGATATAGGAATCGACATCAAAATCATTGAGGCTGCCGGCATTTCCCTGATAGAAATAAAAACCGCTTCTGCCGCACTGCTTGATCTGATAAAGAGCCTTGTCAGCATTTCTCAGAAGGTCCTGAAAGCTCGCTCCGTCTTCCGGTGCGAGCGCCACCCCGATGGAAACGGAAAATTTTGAATCCATCCTGTCGTCCAGCATCATGCTGCCTGTCAGTCCGGTTGCATTAATGATCTTGCGGCAGCGTTCGGACAGCGCATTCACATCCTTAAAATTATCATAATAGATCAGGAATTCGTCTCCTCCATACCGGCAGATGATATCATCTTCTCTCGTGTAGGAGCGGAGAATCTGCGCAAAGCTGACCAGAACGTTATCTCCCTCTTTGTGGCCATAGGTATCATTGACCATCTTAAAATGGTCCAGATCCATGATAAGGAAGCCTCCGCCGTTTCCGGACCGGATCATCTCATCAATGCGCGTCTCGCCTGCCCTGCGGTTATAGAGTCCGGTAAGAGGATCATGCTCCGCTTCATATTCCAATCTGTTTTTTACATCGACAGTCATCGTAACATGAGTCATAGCTGATTCTCCTTGTGATGAATAATCTGTCAAGCCAGTTCCCTGACATCTATTCTTTCAGCAGCCGGATGCCTATCCTTTCAGCTGCCTGACGCTTATCCTTCCTTAGTTCCGTCCTGTGTCTTCTGCTCTTTTCGCACAAGTTTGGATTCCGGCAGAAGTTTCTTGATCATCGCATCCAGCTTTTCCGGATGCACCGGCTTTGACAGGTACCCTTCAAAGCCTTCTTTCAGGTAAAGCTGATCTGCGCCTGCTAAGGCATTGGCTGTAAGAGCGACTGCTTTTGTGGAAGTATTCATGCCCTCTGCGTCAGAACGGATCAGTTTTAGGGTTTTAATGCCATCCGGATCCGGCATCATATGGTCCATCAGAATCAGGTCAAATTTCTGCTGTCTGCAGTATTCAACAGCCTGGTTTCCCCCGCCTGCCGCAACAGTCTGAACGCCGGTTTTCCGAAGCAGTCCCTTCATAATCGTCAGGTTCATGCGATTGTCATCCACAAGAAGGATCCGGGCATCCGGTGCACGGAAATCCATCGGATCTACCTGGCGAGCCGCAGACGCTGCTTTCCCGGATTTCCCCTGAACCAGGCTGCTGCTCTTTTTCTGTCCTGTTTTTCCAATCGGAACAGCATCGGTGATCTCCTGCGGAATCAGGACCGTAAAGGTCGATCCCTTGCCGTAAGTACTCTCTACTCTTATCTCGCCTTTCATCGCTGTAACGAGCTGCTTCGTAATGACCAATCCCAATCCGGTACCTTCAATATGGCGGTTCTGAATCTGGTCCAAACGGTTGAAGCTGATAAAGAGCTTTTCTCTGTCCTCCTCACGGATTCCGATTCCGGTATCCCGGACATAAAGTTTAAGAAGCAGCTTTCCACTCCCGTCTGCTTTACCCTCTGCCCCTACGGTTACAGAGCCCTGATTTGTATATTTAATGGCATTTGTAATCAGGTTAACCAGAATCTGCCGGATTCTTCCCACATCCCCCTTTAAGCCGGACGGAAGTTCCGGATCCATTTCCAGCCGGAGCTCCAGTTTTTTGGATTTTGCTTTGGGGTCATGCAAGGCAATAACATTCTCCAGAAGATTCCCGGTATTGTAAGGCGCTTCCTGAAGTTCCAGGTTGCCTGTTTCAATCTTTGAAAAATCCAGAACATCATTTACAACAGTCAGCAGAATATCACCGGCCTGTTTGATATCCTCAGAGTAAGTCCGGATTCTTTCTTCACTGCTTTCCCGTCTGATCAGTTCATTAAAGCCGAGAATGGAGTTCAGCGGCGTGCGAATCTCATGGGACATCGATGCCATGAAGGCTGTTTTTGCATTATTCAGGCTCAGGGCCTCCTGGCGCTCCTTCTGCATCCTCATGGCATCCGCGAGTGCCCGGACCGCTGCTGAAATAAGCAGGATCATCAGACCGATTGCCAGCCAAAGCTTGCTGTTATACTGCAGCGGAGCAAAAATCCCATTAATTGCCTCTACGGCTCCCAGAAAAAGGAACGCCGCAAAGCCTGCCGCTATAATATTATATTTTCCTGCCCTGCCCTTCCAAATATCAATCATGATCGTGCTGTAGATGCAGACAATCGCCATTGCTATAATAACCAGCATAACCGGCAGGGTATGCATATAAGTCAGTGTTTTGGTCAGATGGAGAACAAGGAAGAGGAAAGCTGTCGCAAGATCAAGAATCTCCAGCGGATAGTAGGCACGTGTGTAACGATATTCCTGAACCCGGTCCATGTAGACCAGAAATGGAAAAGATACAAGTGAAATCAGGATAAAAGCACAGAAACCCGCTGCCTGGACATTGGAAAAAATCAGCTGCCTGCAGCTTCCGTCTGCCAGGATCCATACTGAGGCAATGACCATGCCTCCCGCAAGCGGAAGAAGTTCTACCTGCCAATGGTAAAAATAATTAAGGACGAAGCTGACTATCAGGGCAAGCAGTGCCAGTGACAGAAGAACCATGCCCATGATCATAGGAAGAAAGGCATCTGATATATAGACCCTCCAGATTGCTTCCTTGTCGCCAAGATAAATCGGGTTCATTGTACCGGCATAGAAGGAATCCGAATAAGTACTGATCTGCACCTCCTTGCCGGCGTCTGACAGGTAGAGCGGGCAGAAGAGATATGCGCTTGCATTATTTTCTCCTAAAAGGCTGTCCGGATCCGCGACATAGCTTGTACGAAGTTTTCCGTCTATATAGATTCTGACGTCCTGCTGGGAAGATCGGCAGGACAGCCAGCTGCCTTCTGTTATATTCTCCGTGATAACTGTTGAAATAACCGTCCACCCGTTCCGATCCGACAATTGGGCAGGAATCGAAACCTCAGTTTCCCCGCCATCCGGAAATTCCTGTAACCAGCTTTTCAGCAAATCTGCTTTTCCGTCACCTGTCAGATTTTCTTTTGGCAGGAGGAACTGTCCGTCAATCAGAAAAACAATGACCCCTATCAGTGCTAGCTCAAACAGAAGAATCATGACAGAGGTTCCAATTCCTGCCTTCCGGGACTTTGTGCCGGTTTTCTTCGCATTCAAATCGGAATAAGCCATACGCAATTCTCCCGTTTATCCGTTCCCGTTCTTTTTGCCCGACCGGTAAGAATCATAAATCTTTTGGAAACGGTCTGCGTGCTTCGCGCCAATCATCAAAATGGTTCCATCCTTCAGCTTCAGTTCCGCAGCCCCTGCTTCCAGAATCCCGTCAAGGGGAACGATCTGAAAACGGTTGACCTGGACAAATTCCCCGGCCGGCAGAAGCTGCATCGTCGCGGAGAGCGTCATATAGGTCCGGATTTCTCCGCCGACCGTATGGAATAAAAGCTGTCTGCTCTCCGTCTCAATGTAAAGAATGTCGGAAATGAAAATCCTCTTCGGCTCTCTCTTTTCAATAATTGTAATCGTTCGCGACAGGTTCAGCCTCTTGACCGCGCGGTCCATAGACGCGCGGAACTTTTCATAGACTACCGGTTTCTTCAGATAGGAAGCTGCTCCGACCTCAAACGCTTCCTCTGCAAATTCATTCGATCCCGAGATAAAAATAATCTGGACACGGCCGCTTCGTTCCCTAAGTTCCCTTGCAATATCGATTCCGCCCCTTCCCGGCATATAAATGTCCAGAAGGACAATGTCCGGTTCCATTTTTACGACGGACGCGGCAAAGGTCTGATCTGACTCAATTTCCTCGATGGAGGCAGTAAACCCATAAGCATCCAGATATTTCTTCGTCAGCTCATGATAGAGGCGGCGGTCTGCGGCGTCATCATCGATGATCATTACGCTAAGGTCGGTCTTTTTCATAGAGAGGCCTCCTTTTCTCAAAAAAAAGCGACGTCCTGAATCTTTCTCCTGATTCCGGCATGTAAACAATCGTGAGATAGTCTTATTTGATTATCTCACGATTGCTGCTTCCTTACAAAACGTTTTCTTCTTTTCTGCTATAGCAGAAAGAACCTTTATTCATCTCTCTGCCCTTTCTTTTTTGCTTACCGCAACTCCGCCTGCCATAACGGAAGCTCCGATCAGCGCCAGGATACCAATGATCACTCCCGCATTGAGAGGCGCTTTTCTGGCTGCATCAACATCACCCCCGGGCGTCGATACTTCGGGAGCCGTTACCGTCTGGCCATTGTCATTGGCAGCGGCATTCTGACTGTCTCCTGCATCGGCATGAACAGGCTCTGTCGGTGCTTCCTGTACCTGCATCTCTACCTGGATTGGGGTTGCTTCCACCGGCACAGCTGTCTCAGCTGCTGCTTCCTGGACCGGTACTTCTGCAGGCTGAGTGTCATCTGCGAGTGCTCTGACGGGTGTTAAGACAGCCAGAAGCATGGAAATTGCGAGAACGAGGCTCAGGATACCTTTTGATACTCTTCCGCTCTGATTGTTAGATAACTTCCTCATCTCTTTCTCCTTCCCGGCTTTCCTTCATCGTGCTGTCCATCAGCTTGCTCATTTCAAAGACACTTCGGAAATTCATTTCCTTCTGTCCCTCCATCCAGACCAGTGTGCCCTGCATGGATGCATTTTGTCTGTATTTCACATGTACAACAAATGTTGCAAGATCTCCTCTTGTCTTCATAAGGTCCACCGCATTTCTTGCTCTTTTCCTTTTTTTCCAGGCTTCCTGTATCGACAGGTCCTCCGTATCCTCTGTAGCTGAATATTGTCTTCCGCTTTGACCGGTCCGCTTGCCGATTTGCTTTTGTTTTCGAAATATTCTTCTTAATTCCGCTTGTTCTGTTTTCCTGAAGATTAACTTTTCTGCAGTTCTGCTGCTTCGTCCAGGATTTTTTTGAATTCGTCCAGGAAGGATTTCCAGGTTGCATCCGCCATGTCAGTTTTTCCATCCTTGATCAAAAATTCCTGTTCGCGGGCTTTTTCGCTGAATGCCGAAGCACCGATGGTTTTGGAAGAGCTTTTGATAGCATGGGTAATGATCTGATAAGAAGGATAATCCTTCGCGTCCATGATTTTGGGAATCTGCTGCAGGTATTCCTGTCCCTGTTCCAAATAGGCATCCAGAACATCATGAAAAATATCCGGGTCTCCCGCACAGTATTCCATCGCCATATCAAGATCAAAATCTGTATTCGCTGTCATTGCCGCCCCTTGCTTTCCGGTTTGTATCGAAACGGTCCCGTCTCTTGATTCCAGAAGAGTTTTTTCTTATAATTTCATCCTATCGGCTGCCACGGAATAGAAAATATGCACGCCGCGGACCGGATCCTTGCGATAATTTCTCCGGATTCTCTCTGCTACTTCATCACAGTTTTCTCTGGTCAGAGAAGAAAGATAAATGAGAAACTGTCCGGAATTATACTGAGTAAAGTAATCGCCGCTGCGAAGAGAATTCCGGATTGCCATATGAACCTTTTCTCCGGCTTCTGCGGTTGTTTTTTCATTTTCCAAAGGACTTCCGCTGCGGTCCGTCAGATTCATGAGAACCAGATAGCCGGTGCTTCCGGCTTCCTTCGCCATCCGGATTACCTGATCAAAAGCTCTGACGTCCAGATCGACCGGGATCTCGTTCTGCCAGCTGTAGCAGCCGTCCTTATAGGTAATGAAAACGCTGCCCGGAATTCCCGCTTTCGGCAAAGCTTTGCGGAGCTGGCTGACGCTGACCTTGAGGTTGTTCTTCGGATTGAGAACATCGTCTTCTGCGAAGAGCGTATCCAGCAATCGATTAACCGTAACCTGTCCGGGCGCATTATAAAGAAGGATTGCCAGCAGCTGCATAACCTTAGTGGAGGGACCGTATTTCAGACGGATTTCCTGTCCCCGGTACGTCATTCTGAAATTTCCGAGCATGGAAACTTTCAGACGATTCTGCTGCGTATTATTCAGTTGTAAGGTCTGTGCGGAAGTACTCATCTTTTGCACTCACTTATCTGCTGAATTTTAGGTTTCTTGCTCTTTTTTCTTTGCAATTATACCCTAGCAGATAAATTTGCATATTTCATCAGACCTTGCGTTTAAGGGTTCTATCCTTGCGTTAAAAGGAATAAATTTCTTTGAAAAACAGCAGGCTCGTTCTTCCTTATACAACGAAAACCTGCTGTTAGAATTCAATATAAGTGACGTAAATACAATATCAGATGCATACCGCAATCAGCGCAACCCAGGCTGCCACAATCGGAAGAGTCGCTTTCATGTCTGACTTAACAGGGTTCTTCCCATATTCCTTTTCGGAAAACCACTCTTCATTTGCCTTCCTCAACGCCCGTTCATCTGCAGATGCTTTTCTATTCCTGTTATTGTAATACCTGTTTCTTGCTGCTCTTGTAGATGTATTCATAAAAACTGCTCCTTTTCTGTCCCGATTACTCTCTCCAACTCTCATTGGACAGTTCTATCCTACGACCGGGACTGTGCAGAGGTTTTGCCACCCAGGCAGGGGATGTACAAATTTTTTCACACGAAAGAAGGAGATGTACATGTCAGTGTACATCTCCTTCTTTCATGAACAAGTTAAACTTTTATTTATAGGCGTTTAAAACCTCCTCCAGGTACTTCCGATAGCGGTTTCTGACGTTTTCAGGACCCGCGATTTCTATCTCGGGTCCGATTCCGCATACCCAGCCAAAGAACTGAGGACTGACGGAAATCTTCCTGGTCACCTTGAATTTACCGCTGTCCTTTCCTGTTTCCGGCTCCCGGACCGGGATCAGACGGGCATCCCGCCCGAAACGATCCAGGATAACCCCTGCCAGGGAATTGCTGCATACAAGCGTTACATCATAGTCCTCTCCGCTGTACATGCCGAAGGTCTTCAGCGTCAGCTCCGCCACATCAAAATGCTCGTACTTTTCTGCCCCGACCCGTTCTTCTGAGGCAACCTGCGTTTTCAGCATTTTGTCCACCCGGTAATATTTGATCTTGCCGACCAGGTCGTCGTAAGCAATCAGGTAATACTTCTCGTCGTCCCAGGTAAGTCCCCAGGGGCTCACCTGATAACGGGCTCCGCCTTTTTTGGGAACCAGATCACCGTCCGGCGTCAGCTCGCCATATTGGAAGAAGATCTGGCGGTTTCTGTTCATGGCGTCATAGATGGCATCGACGCTGTAAAAAATGGCTTCATTTTCTGCCTTTGACCGGTTCCGGATAAAAACTTCTCTCTGAAGCTCTTTTGCATTATGTTTTGACGTCAGGCCTGACAGCTTATCGATCAGCTCTTCTGTTTTTTTCACGGTGATGAATTTCGAGCATTGGACCGCATCGACCAGAAGCTTTAATTCCGGAAGCTCGAAATCGCGGCTGGCCAGATAATAGCCTCCCAGATTGCCGCTTTCCTTTGCCATGATATCCATGCCGAAATCCTGAAGAATGGCAACGTCGCTATAGATGGTCCTGCGGTCAGCCGCCAGCCCGCAGTTTTTCAGATATGCCGCAATCTGGCTGGCATTAACCGCATGATCTTCATCTGTCTCTTCCAGCAGATATTTCATCGTATAGAGAAGGGCAAGCTTATGGCCGTTGGTCTTTCCCGCCGTTCTCGTACTTTTCTGTTCTCCTGTTATATCAGCCATGGCTGCCTGTCCTTTCTCCGGGGGTCTTTACCAGCCAAAGTACCTGTCACTTTGGCTGGCATGTTACTCCGACTTCTCTGTTTTTCTCTCGCCCTCGGGCAAATCTGTAAGAGAGAACAAGAATGCCCGGTAGATTCCTTCGATCAGCATTGCCGTCCCGATGAAGCGTGCCGACCATTCCAGCCTCTGTTCCGGAAGGACCAGAATGAGCACGCCAAGTGCCGCAAAAATCCCGGCTTCGACCAGGAACAGGAATGAAATTCTTTTTCTTGTCCTCTTCCAATGTCTGAAATCGCTGGCTGCAAAATAAGCGATGACGAAAAAAAGTACAGCTAAAATTGCGCCAGCCAGCAGGGTCAGTGCACTCTCTTTTGTAACGATGGCAAAAAACAAAACAATCATGACAAAGAGGATAACCACTCTTGGCTTCTGCTCCTGCAGATTCCACCCGTTTTTCTTCAAATAACTCAAAGTCAGAGCTGCTTCCTCGATAACCGGAATCAGAAGCGCGATCAGGGCGAAGATCCGGATGCCTGAATCCGGGATCAGCAGAAAAATGATGCCGGAAAGAATCATCAGCAGAGGCATGACCAGAGCTTTTTTCTTCAGCTTCAGCAGATCTGCCAGCCGTTCCTGCAAAGGCTTGTCCGATCCGAAGAGGGCCCGCCGCTCAAAAGCAGCCGCCATTTTCACTGGTTCGGGGCCCTTGGAGGCCATGCTTACCAGGATACTTTCCAGTTCCGTGGTTCCTCCATGTCCCATTTCCGTAAACTTCGACGCTCCATAGCCCCTCATGGAATCAAAGAAAGCATCCACGAAGGTCTGCCGCTCTTCTTTGGTGCCGGAAAAGATCCAGTCATCTACCGTATTCATAAAAGCAATACTGGCAGGGTCCAGGATGTCGGTAAACCTCAGTCCGTCAGGGCCTATCTGCCAGGAGAGGAGGCCGTGCTGACGCAAACCCTCCGCATCGCTCTTCACGATTTTCATATTCAGGATTTTTTTTGTAAAAAGGCGTCCCAGCACGCAGAATTCCGGAACAATTTCCGTATATTTATTCCGGATCCGTTCCAGTATGGACAGGTCAAAAACATCTTCCGCAAGTCCCGGACCGTCCAGACTGTAAATCCAGTCAATCTTTGCCAGGGCTTCATCGGATACGGATGCAGTCGAATAACGGGAAAGATTGCCGCCCTTGGAATGTCCGCCGACATAAATGGTCTCATTCCCGGACAGTTTTCCCAGCACATTTTCGAGATAGAGAACAGAACGCCTGTGTCCGTAGGTCACCGTATAGCCCGCCGCAAAGTCTTCCTTCCATCCGGTTATAGTCTCATCCGTTCCCCGGAAAGCGATAAAGGAAATTCCCTCCGGCGTAACAAAACGGGCAGCGGCAAACTGTCCGATTTCTTGTTCATCATAGGAGTCTTCAATATCCCTGACCATCAGGGTACCAAATCGCCGGGACTTCGCTGCGGTCTGATAAAACTCTTTATAATAATCATAACGGCCTGCGCCGTCCGTTGTCCTGGAGGTAAGCTTCCCCTTCTCTTCCAGTTTTTGACAGAGAACGGATAAGGGCTGATCTGCCGCAAGGTCTTCCACGGTCTTCAGGTCCAGATAAACAAGTTCAGACATGACAAGCGCGTCCGCTTCTGAGAATGGCCTGTCCCCGAAGCTTTCATTGCCCATCCAGTAGATATAATCCTTAATATTGCTCATTAACATGGACCTCTGCTAAATCTGCCTGCTTTAAACCTCTGAAAAAACGCGGTTCAGATTTTCTTTTCAAATCCGTATGCTGCGATTTCCCGGAATCTCAAGACCATTTCATGACCCCTGCCCGGATTTTTTAATATCTTCATAAGTCAGGATACTGATACCGCCCTTGGCTTTTTTCTTGATATCATAAACCGCACGGTCCGCATGTCCCATGAAGTCCCACAGCCTGTTCGGTCCGTGAGGCACTGAGGTATAATAACCCTGAGACATTGTAATGGATATTTCAGGGACATTTTCATCATCCGCTTCATTTTCGCCGTCCAGCACTGCAGTTACCGCGGGAATCCTTGTTTTGACAGCTTTTTCTGCAATCTTCGCCGAGAATTTCTCAAGTTCCGCCTTGTCCATATCCCCCAGGACCAGAAGAAATTCATCCCGCCGTAACGGAAAGCCTTACATTTCCGATCCTTCTTCATGTGTAATGCAGATGGATTCCTGTTTTTCAATAATCTGTCTGTTTTTTCAGTCAGTTCATTAAAATTATATATAAATCATCCACCTTTTTACAACCGGATTCCTTTTTGCACTTGGTCACATATTTTATATTTGCTATATTTGCATTTGTTTTCTTGTGACATTGGCTTATTATACTCTGCCTAAATCTCTCTGAAAAGATTAAATTGTGAGAGTACTGTGACTATTTTACAAATTATAAGGTCTATATATGTGCAAAAAGGCGAAGTGCATCACACTCCGCCTTTTCTCTCTTACGTTTCTGTCAAGTTTTGCTACATGAAATCCTCAGTCCTGAATTCCCCGGAAGCGAAAATGAATGCGCGTCTCCCTGCTGTTATCAATCAAAAATTCCGGATGAACAAGCGCTCCCCAGGTATCGTCCCCGCCGATTCCCATCTGCAGACCGCAGCGGACATAGGTGTGGTGAACGGGCGGAAGCTCATTGGAATGGCGTGCATTTTCAACCTCTTCCGGTTTCCAGGGCAGGCAGGAAAAGGACAGGCCATCCAGTCCGAAGAGGAAGCCTCTTCCGTCCTTGTCCGTGACCTTTGCCCAGCGCGTGCCGGCGTGATTGCCGCATTCCTGAGGCACCAGGTATTTGGCCATATTGTCCTCTGCTCTGTTATGATAAATCCCAAGCTTTGCGTGACAGCGATCCGGATAGGTTTCCTCCGGTCCCAGGCCATACCATTCTGTCTGATTCCGGTCTGCGTCTAACGTAAAGAGCATGGAAAGCTCCGGAAGTTCTCCGACTTCCGCGGACGCATCGACCATAAGAGTAGTATCCACCGTTCCGTCCGCAAAAACTTCATAGCGGACACGGCAGTCCTTTGCCGGTCTGACAGCCAGATGGTAAGTATAGACAACAATGACACTGCGGGCAGTTTCCTCTACTGTATAATCCGTGGCCTTTCTGCCGTGCTCGTATTTTGTAAGGGAATAGGCGGAAGCGGCCTTCCACTGTCCTGCGCGGACGCCCAGCTGATTTGCCACATCATTGTCGGTCAGGGCACGCCAGAAGTTCGGCTTTACGGTATCCTGGAGCAGTTCTTGCCCTCCGAAGCGGTAAGATACCAGTCCTCCGTGCAGATTGGAGAAGAGAATCTCGAAGTTCTCCCCTCTTACGCCGGTATTATGCCATCCGGGAACGATTTCCGGCTTTCCTTCTTTTTTCAGTGCGCCTGCCGGTGCCCTCTCTGCCTTCAGTTTCGCAGCGTTTGCCCAGGGATCTGAGATGGTCAGTCTGCCGTTCTTCGCCCTCATAATCCGGCACTGACTCCAGGCAATCTCATGTCCTGCCTCTGCAAAAAGCGTATCCTCCCGCAGTCTCCAGCTCATGGTCAGGGTATATTCACCGGCTTCTTCCGGAATGGTCAGGGGCAGTTCAAATTCACTCTGAGAAAGTGCTGCCGTCGAAATCTTACCGCTTGAGGAAAAAATGTTTTTCCCTTCTCTGTCCAGACGGATGATGCAGGCAAAGGCGTCCGTATTGGTAAAGAGATATTTATTGCGGACCGCTGCCAGGATTTTTTCAGAAGATTCCGTTTCCGACTCAACTATGCCGTGAAAGTGTTCAGCCGCGCTGTTCTCATGTTCATGCTTATCTGAGCTGTGGATGTGTTCAAGCTTATCTGAGCTGCCGGCGTATTCGGCTGCCCTGTGCTCTTCTTTACTGTCTGCTGTGCGGAAGATAACGGCTATATTCTGATAATCGTACTTGACTTCCTGCATCTTGGGAGAAGGATTGCGGTCTTTTCCATAGACAATGCCGTTCCCGCTGAAGGTATAGTCGCAGGGACGTTCGCCGAAATCTCCCCCGTATGCCTGGAATTCAACCCCGTAGCGGTCCTTTTTTGTTATAGACTGATCGATGTAGTCCCAGATGAAACCGCCTTGATAGAGGGGCTCTGTATCGGTCAGGTCGGTATATTTCCAGAGAGCCCCGCAGGAATTGCCCATCGCATGGGAATATTCGCAGTTGATATAGGGCTTATCCCTATGTGTCTTCAGGAAGCTTCTAATCTCCTCAACGCTGGCGTACATAGTGCTTTCCATATCCGAGGTGCCCGGGAAGCGCCGGTCATTATAGATTCCTTCATAGTGGACCAGGCGATCCGGATCCTCACCGCGGAAATACTCGGAGATTTTGAAGACGTCTTCGCCCCCGAAGGACTCGTTGCCGCAGGACCAGATTAGGATGCAGGCATGGTTTTTATCCCGTTCGAACACGGACTTAGCACGGTCAAGGACCATAGCCAGATACTCCGGACGATTTCCCGGAAGGGCAAAGTCCAGATCCTTGAGTCCATGAACAATGGCATCCCAGGTTCCGTGCGTCTCCATGTTGGTCTCGTCGATTACATAAAGGCCAAGCTCGTCACAGAGACGGTAAAACTCGCTGCGATTGGGATAATGGCTGGTCCGGACCGCATTGATATTATTCTGCTTCATGGTGATTAGATCCTTCCGGATGATCTCCTCATTGATGCAGCGTCCGCCGTCTGCACTGAACTCATGGCGGTTGACGCCCCGGAAAACAATACGCTTTCCGTTCAGGTGCATGATATGATGGAGCATCTCGAAGCGACGGAAGCCGACCTCATACGGAACAATCTCCTGAAGCTTTCCATCCTTGTCATAAAGACGGATCGTCAGCTGATAGAGATTGGGGTACTCGGTGCTCCAGAGGTCAGGCTGATCTACCGGATAGGAGAACTGGTTGATGCCCTCTGAAAGCGGTTCTTCCTTACGGAAAAGTTCTCTGCCCTGGCGTTCAAGTGTGATTACAGCTTTCGCGCAGACTGTTTGTCCGGCATGGGTACATCCCGACACGGCCGATGCTGCAGCAGTATATCCTGCAGAAGAAGTCCCGGCAGTCAAATTTTCAGCCGCTTTCTGTGCGGCGTCTGAACTGACGGCCGCTGCAGATCCGGCAGTCAAGCTTCCGGCTACGGCAATTTTCAGCTTCAGATCCAGGTCAGCTTTGGTGTATGTGTCATCCAGCAGAGTACGGACCCTCAGGTCTTCCGCGTGAACCTCGGGAATAAGGACCAGCTGAACGTCGCGGAAAATGCCGGAGAAGCGGAACATGTCCTGGTCCTCCGTCCAGCTTCCCGCCGTCCACTTGAAGACACGGACGGCCAGGCGGTTTTTCCCGTCATGGACATAAGAAGTAAGGTCAAATTCCGACGGCGTAAAGGAATCCTCTGAATAGCCGACATAGACACCGTTGAGCCAGAGAGCAAAGCCGCTCTCTACGCCCTGGAAACGGATATGGATCTGCTTTCCCTTTGCGTTCTTCGGAAGTTCGAAGAAGCGGACATAACTGCTGACCGGATTGAAGCGGGAAGGAATCTGCCCCGGATTAATCTCCTCACGGCCGTCCCATGGGTACTCAAAATTGCAGTATGCCGGAGTGCTGTATCCCTGCATCTCCACATGCCCGGGTACACGGATCTCGTCCCAGCCGCTTACGTCATAATCGCTGTCCTCAAATCCCCGGACCGCGCTTTCCATATTCTTCGCCCAGCTGAACTTCCAGAGTCCGTTCAGGCTGAGAACCAGATCACTGCTTCCATCGTGATGTGCTTCAGCATCCCTGTAAAAAAGATGGTCCGAATGGGCGGACAGCCTGTTCTCCTCAAAAATCTCGGGATCTCCTACAATGTCATAATCGAAATATTCCATAATTTCCTCACGCTTTTCGCACCAGCTAAAGTGACAGTCACTTTGGCTGGTACTGTAAAAGGGACCCGCCGCGGCAGGTTCCTTCTCTTTTATCCTGTCACAATTGAATTGTAACAAGCCGTTTTTTGCTATTGTTGATATATAAAACCGCAAAATTTAGAAAAACGCTTTTGATTAAAGTGCGTAAGCTGCATAGCTGCGAGGCAATCCGTAAAATCATTCTCAAACCTGGTGACGGTATTGCCAATGCGTGTTGAACCCTACTCACGTGAAGTCGTCCGCTTCCCACCCCTTTTTTGCCCGGATGCGGGAATGATGGAGAGTCTGCCTGCCTGATACCTGTTCCTTTCTCCATTTGAGGGGAGTCATGTCCTTCATTTCCTTAAAGTTACGGATGAATCCGGCCGTATTGCGGTAGCCGGACAGTTCCGCCACCTTTTCAATCGGGTCGTCTGTGGTCGCCAGGAGTTCAGCCGCATGGTCAATGCGAACCATATTGATATATTCGACCGGCTTCATATTGGTGCTCTCTGCAAAAACTCTTCGAAAGTGACTTTCCGACAGTCCGCATTCACTTGCTATCTCAGCTATTTTCAGATCTTCCCGGTAATGCTGTTCGATATAGCGGACCGCCTTCTCAATATAATCTGTATATTTCCTGTCCTGGCGTATCTCATTTCGCTCGATATCCAGGCGGACTGCTCCGATGACAAAAGCAGCCAGAAAAGCCTTCAGGCTTTCCTTGTAATAGCGCGGCTGCTTCCGGCATTCTTCGATCATAGCATGGATAATGGCAACCAGTTCCGGATGGTTTTTCCTGGTCTTCATGGTCCCGCGCCTGTTAATTACGTTAAGGACATCTCCGGGGTCCAGGGAACTGCCTTTCATCTCGTTATGCACGAAAGCATCCAGGTCTACAAACAGGTACTCCCATTTACATTTATGGCCGGGATCGCTGATGGTCGTATGCGGAATGTTCCTGGGAATAATCGTGAACATATCGTCACTATAACGGTAATGGCGATCCTGAATGATCAGCTCTCCGCTGCCGTGATAGCAGTAGCCGATCTCCAGAAAATTATGAAAGTGCAGCTGCCCCTTTGGCTGGTCGGCTCCATAGGAAAGCTCCCAGCCCGGCCCGATCTTGGGCAGAATATAATCACCCGAAGGCATTTCGTAAAAGCGGAATTCAACCTGCGTGCTGCTCATTTATCTGCTCCTGATTTTGGTCTGCTGTCTTCCTGGCAAGTTCGACCAGAACGTCAACCATTTTTTCCATGGCGTTGATGCTTACAAATTCATTTACGCCGTGGAAAAGTTCGCCTCCCGTAGAAAGGTTTGGACAGGGAAGCCCCTTATAGGACAGCGAGGCCCCGTCCGTTCCGCCCCGCACCGGAACAACGTGCGGCTCAACGCCGCACCTCCTGAACGCATCCTCCGCGTTATGAATGAGATCCATATGGGGAAGGATTTTCTCCTTCATGTTGTAATAGCTGTCCTTAACTGCCGTTGTAACATTCGCGCCCATGGAGGCATATTTTTCGTTCAGCTTCCTGCCAGCCTCTTCAAACTGACGTTTCTTTTCTTCAAACTTTTCTTTGTCATGATCGCGGATAATATAAGTCATCTCCGCGTTCGTTTCATCTCCTTCTATGCCGCAGATATGGAAAAAGCCTTCGTAGCCTTCGGTATTGTCCGGTCTGCAGTCCGGAAGCAGAGAATTGAACTCCATGGCAAGCAGGCAGGCATTGACCATCTTGTCCTTAGCGGAGCCCGGATGCACGTTGACACCCTGGATTTTTACTTTGCCGGAAGCCGCGTTAAAGTTCTCGTACTCCAGTTCTCCCAGGGTACCTCCGTCAACCGTGTAAGCTTTCTCTGCATAGAAGATATCCAGATCAAAATGGTCTGAACCCCGTCCAATCTCCTCATCCGGCGTGAAGGCAATGGAAATACCTCCGTGTCTGATTTCCGGGTGAGCCAGCAGATAAGCCGCCATCGTCATGATCTCAGACACGCCTGCCTTATCGTCAGCTCCCAATAAGGTAGAGCCATCCGTCACGATCAAGTTCTGTCCAACATATTTCTTCAATTCCGGAAAGTTCCGGACCCGCGTCATGATACCATTTCCAAGGTTCAGATCACTACCATCATAATTCCGGATCATCCGCGGCTTCACACCCCGGCCGGGCGCCGACGGTGACGTATCCATATGCGAAATAAAGCCAAGCTTTGACCTTCCGGCTGTACCGTCCGTTGCCGGGGCTTTTGCGTAGACATAGCCCGTTTCGCTTAGTGACACATCTGCTGCTCCTATCTCATTCAGTTCCTTCACCAACTCTTTCGCAAGCTTCAGCTGCTTCGCTGTTGAAGGAACGCTCTCGCTTGCTTCATCTGACTGCGTATCAAATGCGATATATCGTAAAAAACGCTCGGTAACCGTTTCCCTGTTCATTGTTTTCTTCTCCTTTAGCTATCTGATTCTGTAGTACATATTATATTACAAGCAGGTTCTTAATGAAATCCAGCTGCAAAAACTTTTATTTTTTCGTGTCTACTTTCGTTGACTAGTACATTTGCCATTACATTTCTACTGATTTTTGTTCTCTTTTCTTTTGAACCGGCTATTATTTTTGATGTATATTGTTTATAAGTGGCTCATGTTTTTGTTGCTATAATTGAAAAGTGGCTCATAAAATGCTATTATTCATGTATGCAAGAAAGGATGCACGTATTATGTATTTAAGACGCCATATAGATGAATTTCTGCAAAAGTGGAAAGCTGATTCGAATCGACAGCCATTGATTGTCAAGGGTGCCCGTCAGGTTGGAAAAACCGAATCTATCGAACATTTCGCTGCGGAAAATTATGAAAACTTAATCGAGATAAATTTTATCCGTGATAAAAAATTTCTTGGCATTACCGAAAATGGATATGATGTCGCAAATGTAATTAAAAATATTTCAAGGATTGACCCTGCAATCGCTTTCATTCCCGGTAAGACCCTTGTATTTTTTGATGAAATTCAGGCAAACCCGGATATAGCAACTACTCTGAAGTTTTTCAAGCTGGATGGAAAATATGACGTAATCTGCAGTGGTTCCCTTCTGGGAATCAGTTATAAACAGATTGAAAGCAACAGCGTCGGATATAAAACAGACTATGAAATGTTTTCCATGGACTTTAAGGAATTTTTATGGTCGCAAGGGTATAACGATGATTTTTTCTCTGACCTTTTTCATCATATGATTACCGGTGAATCTTTAACAGAATCCTTCAACAATATGATGTTTGATCGGTTCATAGATTATGTTATTCTGGGTGGAATGCCTGCTGTAGTAAAAAGGTTTGTCGAAACAGGGACTTTCAGCGGCACATTAGATATTCAGCGACAGATCATCGAAGATTATAAGGAAGATATTGTAAAATATACGACTGGTCTGGAACAGGCACGCATTCTTAATGTGTTTAACCACATACCCGTTCAGCTTGGAAAAGATAACAAAAAATTTCAGATATCTAAAGTTGCAGCGGGCGCAAGATATAAAGATTACTGGGGCTGCATAGACTGGCTGGAACGTGCCGGCATTATCAGCGTCTGCTACTGCCTCCAGGTGCCGGAGCTGCCTCTTAAAGGTAACTACGATGAGAAAAAATATAAAATATACTTCAAGGACACCGGACTTCTGATTGCAATGCTGGACGACGAAGTTCAGTATGATCTTCGTGTAAATAAAAATCTGGGAACCTATAAAGGTGCATTGTTCGAAAGCATCGTTTCTGAAGCGTTGATAAAACAGAAGATGCCATTACTTTATTATAAAAAAGAAAATTCAACCCTTGAGATGGACTTTTTCGGACGAACTGTAGATGCTCTGGTTCCGATTGAAGTTAAAGCAGGAAACGGGAACGCTAAATCTCTTCTGACAATGATTACAAAAAGTACATATGAAGACATAAAATGGGCAATCAAACTGAAACGAGGTAACATTGGGCATGAAAATAACATATATACTTTCCCTTATTACTGCGGTTTTTTATTGAAAGCATTTCTTAACTATAAAAATCAGGAGACCAATTAACTGCTGGCGACAGGTGTTGTATCCGCACTGCGATAATCTTTTATTTAGCGAAATGTTACGCTTCGATTTGAACAGGGGCTTGCAGGGACGCTCCCGCTTTGTTCCGCTGGCAGCGGTACTAAGGGTGCAGCGTCTGCAAACAGACGCTGCGCCCTAAGTACCGGCCGCTCCACAAACCACTGCTGCGCTCCCTGTTCCAAATC